>NZ_JBMDIQ010000001.1:0-421792 GCF_057808735.1 Chromobacterium sp. FG89
CAGGCCGCCGGATAGCCGCCTGTTTGGTGGGTATCGCCTGACGGCTCCACCCACCCAACCCAAACGCGGCCCCAAACACGGCTCCAACCGTGGGGTGGGAGGAGCGTAGCGATACCCACGCGGAAACGAGTTCGACGCCATACCGCCGGACAGCCGGCTACGGCGTCCCCCACATGGTGTGTTGCCTTTGGACGGCCAAAGGCTCCGGCATTGGCGCGCCTACCAAGGCCTGGCGGGCGGTGACCATATTGCTGAAGCCCGCCAGCCGATAACACTGCCGCACACAGGTGTCGCGGTTGGTCCACTTCCCGGACGCCCACATCCGCAACAAGGCGGTACGGGCTGGCTCGTGCTCGCCGCGCCATTGGTCCCAAAGCTCAAAACCCACCTGCGCCCGCCTGATCTCCAGATGAATGCTGGCGGTGTCGGCCGGATGGTCCGGGTGCTCGTCCGTCAACGCAATGGCCCCGATGCGCTCTTCATAGGCGGAGATCAAACTGGCGGCGCGTTTGAGGACGTCGTGGTGCTGGATCAGCAGCCTCATCATGACAATGCTCTCCTTGGCCGCCATCACAACACTCCGTTGACGTGCTCCAGACCGCGTTGCAAACGCTGCTGTATCGGCTCCAGCAAGGCCAGCGCCTCCTCGCTGCTGAACAGCAAGGGCTCGTCGCGGCGTTCCAGCAAGGTCAGCAGCGCCAACAGCCCGGTGTGGGCGGCGCGGATGTCCATCACCCCGCTCAGCAGGGCGGAGTCCAGCTGGATATAGCAATCGTTCAATTGGCGGCCCAGATCGCCCAGCAGCAGCACATTGCCGGCGGCAGCGGGCAAGCGTTGAGCACAGGAATGCAGTTGCTCCATCACCGGCGCGGCGGCGGGTTCGGGGCGTTCTCCTGCGTCATGGGGGCAGGCGGGCGGCGGCATTGCGGGGGGAAAGGTCGAGAAGGTCATCACGGTCTCCATGTCATCTTTGGAAACCTGCCCAGGCGAGGCTAGGGCAGGCACATGACAAGGTTGCAAAACCGGCTGACTTTCCAGTGACCGGCAATCCTCTCGGATTCCCTGCCACGGCCCGCCCCGAATGGGTACGGCGTGGCAGCAGACGTAACAGTGCCAAAGCGGACTGTCGTGTCTGCGGGAAAGTCAGTTATGGGTTTGCAAGCCCTGCGCCGTGTGATTGAGCACGGCGCGGAACCAAGCCTAAACAGGCTGGGAGGGGGCGTCAAGGGTGGGGGCTTTGATGGACGGTGCGGCTCAGACCGGGGTGGCGAAAATAGATTGTGCTTTTGCTTCTTACTTTTATATGTAGTAAGCAGGGGCAAAAAAATGTGTGTTTAAATTATTAATTTTTCTTTGCCCCTGCTTTATATTTGAATTGGATTCTGTGTGGCTGATATGGGGTGTTTTGGTGCTGATCACTACTTGAAGTTGTCAGCTGATTAATTCCTTTACTTCAAATTTGCACATTACTGGCATCTGTGCATAATTTAAATCTATTCTCCTGAGGAAGGTAATGTAATCATGGTGGTCTTCTGCTTTCGAGAAGTCGTACATGTTTACTAGGTGTATGGTGGTGAAACGAGATATCCCTAATGCCATGAGGTTGAGCATGGCTTTATTGCATGATCCAAATTCTAGATAAATGTGAAATGGTTCAATTTTTTCTGCGGCATGCTTTTGGTTTTTGTTGTTTAAAATAAATCTTAGCATGTCTATGTATGCTGAAAAATACTTCACAAGCTTGAATCGTATTGAGTCATCAAGAATATTAAGAGTGTCTCTTATTATCTTTGAGGCAGGCGTTTCAGGGTAGCTCTCATGAACTTTATTTATTCTATCGGATAAAATTCTCTTGGTTGGATGCCCCCAGATCCAGTTGTGCGCCAGCCAGCCTATTAGAGATGCAAATTTTTTATCTACATTCCATTCGAAGTACTCGTAGAATTTGGAAAAAATAAATTCCATTCTGGCTTTTCCGCCAGGAGTGTATGGTGATATGGGCAGATAAAGATGCAGGTTAACACTGCTTTCTAAGTGGTTATATAGATTTTGAAGGGAGTCAGGTCTGATTGCTTGGTTTTTTGATATTATTTCTAGTGGAATTGTTGTTTTGATTTGTGAAATTGAATTTATGGTTTCATTGATTGATGTAGAGTTAATTTCGTTTCTATACGATTCTATAGGTGATGTGTCTTTTGTCGTTAAAATGTCAAAGTATAGCTTCCCTAAAGCAGCTTCTGCGCGGTCTTTGTTTTGCTCTGTAAGCTCCCCTCCTTTAATTAGTTTTTGTAAATCGGTTCCTCCATCCTTCATCACGTCACTAATAGCAGAAGAAATCTCTTGTAGCTTTTCACCTTTGTAAGATTCTTCTCTCCATGTTGATGGGCGAATACACCAAATGTTCCCATGAAATTCTTTTAGTAATCTGCCTGCGCGACCTGCCAGATTTAGGAAGTCTGCTCTTTTCATAGCATGATCACCAGACTTAGGGTCTTCAATGATTATATGCTTTGCGGGTAGGTTCACACCTTGTAATAGAGTGCTTGTACAACATATGATTTTGATGTCACCATTTCGAAATAATCGTTCAACGCCTGATCTTACCAAAGAAGGCATCTTACCATAATGGAATGCAACTCCTCGGCGTAGGCAGTTAATTAAAGGGTACTCTGGGTGAATTTCACTTTTGAGAAAGTCTATAAAAACAATAATATCGTCAGATAGGTTGATGCTTTCAGATGCTTTTGCTATTTCTTCTGCGATATTTTCTGCGTCAGATGGAGTGTTCGAGTAAGATATTACGGAGTCTATTTCATTGCTAAGCATGAGTGCTATGTTTGCACGTTGAACAGTTTTGCCTCCTCTAAGCTTGAAATCTAGTGAGTACTCTCCTATGTTTAGATGTTTCTCTCTAGTTAATAAAGCTAGATGCATATGGCTGGGTTTTTTTTCTACCTCAGAAAGAAGTAGGATGTTTTGTGAAACTGGTGATAATGACTCGACAAAATATCGGCCATTTCTATTTCGGCCAAATAGCTCTAGAAAATATGAGGGGTTTTTTATAAGGGGGCTTGCAAACAATATGTCTATGTTAGGGAATTTCGACAGAGCCATGCTAACGGCACTTTCAAGCACAATTCCCCTTTTCCCTTTTTGAATTTCATGAGCTTCATCGACAATGAGAGATGTTATGAACAAGTGTTCCTCTGGCGTATTTAACAAGCTAAGTAGGCGCTCTTGGGTTAAGACATAGATGGCAGCCGTTTTGATTTTTTCTCTTGGAACAGGAAAGGGTGCAGTTTTTACTGCAACATCTTGAATGGAGTTTTCTTTAAGAGTCCTTCTGATTCTACTGGATACTTCAGCTATTAAAGCTCTGGTAGGAACAATGTAAACTATTGATTGCCCCTTTTGTTTTTTTATCTTTCTAATTAAATCTAAATTTAAAATGAAGGATTTGCCTGCGGATGTCGGTGCAGAAAAACTAATAGACTGCTCTTCGTGTAATGACTGGAATAGTTTGTATTGAAAATCTGTTAGTAGAGTGGGAGTGTCGCTGTTAATATAAATAGAGTTTTCAACTTCCCTTGCGATACACTCCAGTTTTAGAACGGAGGAGATAGGTTGGGTTGCATTGTTTAAATATCTATCTCTAAGTAGAGCCCTGCCTGGAAAGTTCCCTATTCTTGAGAGTAGCACTTCCGCGGCATTGACAATTTTCTCGTTTTCACCGTCAGTGACCTCTAGCAGTCTTGTTATTATGTCGTAGCATAGGGCGAGGTCATCGCTGTTGTCTGAGAGGGACAGTATTGAGGCTTGTCCAAATAATGTTGAGATTTCTCTGGAGGAAAAGTATGCGATCTCAACATTTTTCGTGAATTTAGATAGTTGCTTTTTAATGCTACTTATTTCTAAGCGAGAGATTAATTCTTCTAGTTGTGAATTGTTTGTCATTTTAATTCCTGGTTAATTCAAGGCATCGTTAAAAGCATTTCTAAATTCTACGACAGATGGAAATGGAATGAAGAAAACTTCGAAGCGTAAGTGTTTTTTGTTAAACGCATCGAATTTACTCTGTAATAAATTCACAAGGCGAGGTGCGTCGTCTGAAAATTTATTTAAAAAATCATTCTCTAACTCTTTAGCTCCGGTCCCAAATATCTCTGTAAACTTCCTAAAGTCATACCCAATAAGGCATGCGTGATTAATTCTAACGTTTGGTCCTGGTTGTCCATGGATGATTAGCGATGAAATAGCTTGTTTTGTTTCTTCGTCGGCATACTTGAAATGCTTTGTGGTCATGGTGAACTCATGCTCAAACATTTCTATATCATGAAATTCGTTTATGCTTTTAAGTGCAGAATCAATTGCATCTGATGATTTTTTATAAAGTTTTGACTCTCCAAAATAAAAATCTACTACTTGATCTTTCCCGTTGAAGCGAGCATGTATTCCATCTGATCCCTTTACTTCATCTTTGTGGTTGGTTTTCAATTCCATTTTTGAGACTACCTGAGGTGCTTTTAATATTGATTCAATTAAAAAGAACAGCAGGATTTCTCCAGCTTCTCCTGTCTTGTCGGGAGATTCGTCGGTAATGTCAGGGTGTCGAAAAAGTCGTCGAGCTTCTCTAGTTAGTTGAGTGGCTTGTTGTGTAGTAAGTACGTCAGATCTATTTTTGGATGAAATACAGTAATCGATAATGTATGAGTATAATAAATTGGCTAAAGCCTTCATCATTGGCTGGCCATTTCCATCGAATTTTAAATAATGGAGCCTAATTTCTGCAGAAATTCCATTTATGGTGTATGTATGTTGCATTATTCCGATGCACTGATCGTGTTCTGCTTTTTCTATAGATCCATGATTATTTATACTCTGATACTGATGCATTTAAGATCTCCATCTTGTACGCATAAATAAAACACTGTATTGGTTGAAATTAATTCACTTTTGATTGATGTTTTGATTTTGATCAATCCGTAAAATTACTTAATGTGTCTGTTGTGGTAGGCTAAATTTTTATTTGTAAATCTATCGATATCTTCTCACAAAACTATACCGTTTGCATGGTGCGGTGAAGCGTTTTCTGCTTGTGGAACATGACTTACATATGGCTGCAGGTCGAAAAATACTTGGATATGGAGGATGTAAGCTAAGGGGGGAAGAGTAGTTAACTCTAATGCTGATTTTTTTACAGAGAGCAATTTACATGGCGCTTTGCTCTAATTTATTGATTTCAAATGAATTTATTGATGTTCGGCGGAGGGTGTAGAGGGCTGTTGAGTGTCCAGCTTGTCTACATTGGGGTGGATAACCTCACTGTAAGGGGGAGGTAAGGTTGAATTAGTGAGGGCTTTTTGAACATGAAGACCCTTACATCTAAGTTACTAAAATTTTTTGTGATGGAAGAGGCGCTTTACGTTTAAGAAATGGGGATGACTTAGCGAGCCTGCTAGCCTTTCAACTGCAGAATATCTTTCTATAGCGAAGCTCTCGTGAGACTGGTTTTCACCCCGCTCCCTCCACCCGATTCCGCCCATTCGCCTTGGCCCGATACAAAGCCTCGTCCGCGCGCTGGACAATGGTTTCGTGGGTGGCGTCGTCGTCGCGCGCGGTGGCCGCGCCTATGCTGACGGTGACGACGCCGGCCACGGTGTCGGAAGCGGCGGATACCGCGGCGCGCACCCGTTCGGCCAGTACCAGCGCGCCTTCGGCGTCGGTGTCCGGCAGCAGAAGCAGAAACTCCTCGCCGCCGTAGCGGGCGGTGAAGTCCGTGGCGCGGGCCGCGCCGTTCAGGGCGGCGGCGATCTGTTGCAGCACTTGGTCGCCCACCGCGTGGCCGTGATTGTCGTTGACGCGTTTGAAGTGGTCTGCGTCCAGCAGCAGCACGGAGTAGGGTGCGCGGCTGCGGTGATAGCGCTGGTATTCCGCCGTCAGCCATTCCGTGGCGGCCATGCGGTTGCCCAGGCCGGTCAGCGCGTCGTGGCGCGCCATCTGTTCCAGTTGCGCCGCTCTTTCCTCCAATTGGCGTTTGGCTTGGCTCAGCGCCTCCGTGCGTTCCTCCACTTTTTGTTCCAGGCCGGCGTTGGCGGCGGCCAGCTCGCCGCGGCGCGCCAGCAGGGCGGCGGTCATCTGTCGCATGGCCTGGGCCAGTTGTTGCAGTTCGCGGGCGCCGCTGCGCAAGCTCCAGTCCGCTTCTTCGTCGCCGGCGCTGACGCGCTGGGCGGTGCGGGCCAGGGTTTCCAGCGGGCGGCTGAAGGCGGCGGCCAGCCGGTAGACCACGATCATCAGCAGCAGGGTGATGATCAAGCCGGGCAGGGTCAGCGCGGAGCGCAGCCGGCTGAGGGCGGCGAAGGCTTGCGGCGGCGGCTGGCGGACGATGACGCGCCAGCCGGGGCCGGGGGCGTCGTCTATTGCGGCGTCGGCGTAGAGGTAGGTTTCGCCATCCGCCCAGTCGCCCTGTTGGTAGCCGGGGCCGCTCAGCGGCGCGGGCATGTCCGCCTGGCCCGGCGCGCCGGGCGGGAACAGCGGGGCGTTGTTCTGGTTGACGATGAAGACTTGCGGCGCGTCCCCGGCGCTGCCGCGCGGCAGGCGGTCGGCGATCAGCGTCGCCACCCAGGCCCAGGCGCTTTGAGCGGCCAGCGCGCCGCGCAGCTTGCCGGCCTCGTCATGCAGCGGGGCGGCGAATTCGATGCGGGGAGACGGCGCTTTGCCGCTGGCGGAGACGATGCGGCCGTCCGGCGCGATCACGCCCAGCCAGGCGTAGTCCGGGTTGTGCAGTCTGATGTGTTCCAGGCCGCCGCGCAGCGCCGGGCTGTCCAGCGGGGCGCTGAGGAAGACGGGGGTTTGGGTGTGCAGGGCCAGTTCTCGCCGCCGTTGGCTGAGGCCGGCGGCCAGGGATTTGGCGATGCCGCGCGCGGTGGCCTGCAAGGCTTCGCCCTTGTCTTGCAGCAGGCCCTGGTTCAGTTGCGGCTCTAGCGCGGTGTCCAGCAGGGAGGCGAGCAGGAACAGGCCGCCGAACAGCAGGCTGAGCCGCAGCCGGAAACTGCGCGGCGAGAGCTGGGAGAGAAGCTTCATCTTGGTGCGGCCAATGGGGTGGTACAGCTTTATGTTTGTATCCACGGGCGCGGGATTGCAAGGCGGGAGGCGGGGTAAAAAGAGCGCGGCCAACTAGGGCCGCGCGAAAGGAGGGGATGGGGGTGTGCGGTAAGCGGCGCTGAGAACCTGTTTACGATCTGCTGCGCGTCGTGGAGCGTTACACGGAGAGTGCCGCTTCGAAATGCTGATGTAGCACTTGTACATTCCGCTTTCTCAGCGGTTTTCGCCTAGCTCGCGGGATCGCAAGCACGTTCTTAGAGCGGCCAACACAATCTCTGAGGCAAGGCGCGCCGACGCAGCATCAGGGGTTTTTCGCCGTTCTTACTTTTCGGTGAGGCCGCCGCCCAGCGCCTTGTACAGCGCAATGGCGTTGCTCAGTTCGCCGCGGCGCAGGTCCAGCAGCCCTTGTTGGGCGGCGTAGAGTTGGCGTTGGGCGTCCAGCAGTTCCAGCCGGCCGTCCACGCCGGCGCGGTAGCGCTGGCCGGAGAGGTCGGCGCGGCGCTCGGCGCTGGCCACCGCGCGCGCCTGGGCGTCTATCTGGCGGCTGAAGGTTTCGCGGCCGGCCAGGCCGTCGGCCACTTCGCGGAAGGCGATCTGGATGGCGCGTTCGTATTCGGCCACGGCGCTGGATTTGCGCACTTCCGCCAGCCGCAGTTCGGCGCGCAGCCGGCCGCCCTGGAATAGCGGGATGTTGATTTGCGGCGCAAAGCTCCATACGTGTTGGCCGCCGTCGAACAGATTGCGCAGGCCGGGGCTGAGGAAGCCGGCGGAGGTGCTCAGCGACAGCCGCGGGAAGAAGGCGGCGCGCGCGGCGCCGATGTCGGCGTTGGCGGCTTCCAGCTGTTGTTCGGCTTGCAGGATGTCCGGGCGGCGGAACAGCAGCTCGGAGGGCAGGCCGGCGGCCAGCCGGGTCACCACCGGCTGGCGGTCCAGCGGCAGCGGCTCGGGCAGGTCTTCCGGCGGTTCCGTGCCCAGCAGCAGGCGCAGCGCGTTGCGCGCTTGCTCTGCGGCGCGGGTGTGCGCTTCCAGGTCGGCGTCGGCGCTGGCCACTTGGCCTTCGGCCTGGGCCACGTCCAGGCCGCCGGCCTGTTGCGCGTCCTTGAGCCGGCGCGCCAGCGCCAGCGATTGCCGCCAGTCCGCCTGGGTGCGTTCCGCCAGCGCCAGTTGTTCGCGCGCCAGCCGTTCCGCGAAGTAGGCGTCCGCCACCGCGCCCACCAGAGCGATCTGGGCGGCGCGGCGGCCGTGGTCGGTGGCCAGGTAGCGGGCGAAGGCGGCGTCGGACAGCGCGCGCACGCGGCCGAACAGGTCAATCTCAAACGCGCTGACGCCCACGTTGACGCCGTACTGGTTTTGCACGGCGGCCGGGGTGAACGGATCGGTTTCGCGGTTGGCCGGGCTGCGCTGGCGGGTGAGGCCGGCGCCGGCGTCCACGGATGGCAGCCGCGCGGCGCGCTGGATGCCGTATTGGGCTTCGGCGGCTTCCACGTTGAGAGCGGCCAGGCGCAGGTCGCGGTTGTTGCGCAGCGCCAGCTCTATCAGGCTTTGCAGCCGGCGGTCGCCGAACATGGCGCGCCAGCCCAGGTCGGCGGCGTTGGCGTTGGCATCGTCCGCGGCCGCCGTGGCGTAGCGGGCCGGCACCGGCGGCTCCGGCTTGCGCAGCGGCTGGGTCAGCGAGCAGGCGGAGACGCTTAAGGCCAGGGCCAGGGGGAGGAGCGCTTTCATGATTCAACTTTCTGTTCCGCGGCCGGACGCGGCTTGCGCCAGTTGGCGATGCGCGCTTGCGCGCTCATCACGACCACGAAGAATACGGGTACGAAGAAGATGGCCAGCACGGTGGCGGTGACCATGCCGCCGAACACGCCGGTGCCGATGGCGTTCTGGGTTTCGGCGCTGGCGCCGGTGGCCAGCATCAGCGGCAGCACGCCCAGGCCGAAGGCCAGCGAGGTCATCAGGATGGGGCGCAGCCGCAGCCGGGAGGCTTGCACCGCGGCGTCCACCAGGCTCTTGCCTTCTTCATGCAGTTGTTTGGCGAACTCGATGATCAGGATGGCGTTCTTGGCGGACAGGCCAAGTACGGTGATCAGGCCCACTTTGAAGAACACGTCGTTGGGCATGCCGCGCAGCATCACCGCGCCGATGGCGCCGATCAGGCCCAGCGGCACCACCAGCATCACGGACAGCGGGATGGCCCAGCTTTCGTACAGCGCGGCCAGCACCAGGAACACCACGATCATGGACAGCGCCATCAGCATGGGGGCCTGGGCCGCGGATTGGCGTTCCTGTAGCGATTGGCCGGTCCAGGCCAGGGCGAAGCCGGGCGGCAGTTGCGTGGCCAGCCGTTCCATCTCGGCCATGGCCGCGCCGCTGGAGTAGCCGGGCGCGGCGCCGCCGGACAGGCGGGCGGACGGGTAGCCCTGGAAGCGCACCAGTTGCAGCGGGGTTTCGGACCAGGCCGGGCGCACCACTTCGGACAGCGGCACCATGCCGCCGCTGGCGTTGCGCACGTAGAGCTTGAGCACATTGTCCAGCTGCATGCGCGCCGGCGCGTCGGCCTGGATGATGACTTGCTGCATGCGGCCGGCGTGCGGGAAGTCGTTGACGTAGGTGGAGCCCATGGCGGTGGACAGGGTGTCGCTGACGCTGTTGAAGGACACGCCCAGCGCCTCGGCCTTTTGCCGGTCTATGTCCAGGCGCACGCTGGTGCCGGCCGGCAGGCTGTCCGGGTAGACGCCCTGGACGATCTTGCTGCGGGAGGCCAGTTCCAGCAATTGGGCTTCGGCCGCTTTGAGCGCGGCGTGGCCTTGGTTGGCGCGGTCTTGCAGCCGCAGGCTGAAGCCGGAGCTGGTGCCCAGTTCGTCGATGGCCGGCGGCAGCAGGCTCATCGCCGCGCCTTCCGTGGCGGCGGACAGGCGATGTTGGGCGCGCATGGCTTCTTCCACGGTGCTGCTGTCGCCGCGTTGTTTCCAGTCTTTGAGCACGGCGAAGTTCAGCGCCGCGTTGGGGCCGGAGCCGGAGAAGCCGTAGCCGATGATGGAGATGCTGGACTGGAGCGCAGGGCGCGTCGCCAGATGGTCATCGAGCGTTTTAACCACGTCGCGGGTGCGCTCGACGGTGGCGTCCGCGGGCAAGAGAAAGCTGGTCATGAAATAGCCCTGGTCTTCTTCCGGCAGGAAGGAGGAGGGCAGCGCCTTGAAGCCGGCGGCCAGCGCGCCGGAGATGGCCAGGAACAGCAGCATCACGCGGCCGGCGCGGCCTATCAGCCGGCCTACGCGGGTTTCGTACCAGGCGGTGAGCTGGGCGAAGCGGCGGTTGAACCAGCCGAAAAAGCCGCGCTTTTCATGGTGTCCCTGCGGGATGGGCTTGAGCATGGTGGCGCACAGCGCCGGGGTCAGCGTCAGCGCCAGCAGCGCGGAGAACAGGATGGCCACGGCCATGGACAGGGAAAACTGTTGGTAGATCACGCCCACGGAGCCGCTGGACAGGGCCATGGGGATGAAGACGGCGGTGAGCACCAGGGTGATGCCGACGATGGCGCCGGTGATTTCCTTCATGGCCTTGGAGGTGGCGTCCCGCGGGGACAGGCCTTCTTCCGCCATCAGCCGTTCCACGTTCTCCACCACCACGATGGCGTCGTCCACGATGATGCCGATGGCCAGCACCATGCCGAACATGGTCAGCACATTGATGGAGAAGCCGGTGGCCAGCATCACGGCGAAGGTGCCCAGCATGGCCACCGGGGCGACGATGGCCGGGATCAGGGTGTAACGCGCGTTTTGCAGGAACAGATACATCACCAGGAAGACCAGCACCATGGCTTCCAGCAGGGTGTGGATCACTTTTTCGATGGAGATCTTGACGAAGGGCGCGGTGTCGAAGGGCACGGAGTAGCTGATGCCGGCCGGCATGGAGGTGCTCAGCTCGGCCAGCCGCGCCCGCACCGCTTCCGCGGTTTTGACCGCGTTGGCGCCCGGCGCCAGTTGCACGCCGGCGAAGGAGGCTGGCTTGCCGTTTTCGCGGCTGACGAAGCTATAGCCCTGGGAGCCTATCTCCACCCGCGCCACGTCGCCCAGCACCACTTTGGAGCCGTTGGCGTTGGCGCGCAGCACGATGGCGGCGAACTCTTCCGGCGCGGTCAGTTGGCCTTGCACGGTGAGCGGCACGGTGACGCGCTGGCCGGGCAGGGCGGGCGCGGCGCCCAGGCTGCCGGGGGCGATCTGGACGTTTTGCTGGGCGATGGCGGCGGTGAGCTCGCTCATGGACAGGCCGTAGGTGATCAGCTTGGCCGGGTCCACCCAGACGCGCATCGCTTGTTCCGTGCCGAACTGTTGGACGCGGCCCACGCCTTCGATGCGGCGCAGTTCTTCGGCGATATTGCGCGACAGGTAGTCGCTGAGCGCGCCTTCGTCGAAGCGGCCGCTGTCCGAGCGCAGGCCGATCAGCATCAGGAAGCCGGAGGAGGCGGATTCCACCATCACGCCGTTCTGGCGCACCGGGGCGGGCAGCCGCGGCTCCACCGCCTTGAGTTTGTTCTGCACGTCCACCTGGGCCAGCTCCGGGTCCGTGCCCGGCTTGAAGGTGACGGTGATCTGGGCGATGCCGGAGGTATCGGCCGAGGATTCGAAATACAGCAGGTTCTTGACGCCGGACAGCTCGCGCTCAATCAGGCTGAGCACGCCGTCGCTCATGGTCTGCGGCGTGGCGCCGGGGTAGCTGGCGGTGATGGTGACCGAGGGCGGCGCCACCGAGGGGTAACGCGCGATCGGCAGCTGCGGGATGGCGATCACCCCCAGCAGGATGATGAACAGGGCGATCACCCAGGCGAACACCGGGCGGCGGATGAAGAATTGAGACATGACGGCTTCCTTCGATCAGCGCTTGGCCGCGGGCGCGGCTTCGCTGGCGGCCACCACGGCGCCGTCGGCGAGGCGTTCCATGCCCTCGACCACGACCTTCTGCCCGGCGCGCAGGCCGGAGCGGATGCGGTATTGGCGGTTGGCCAGTTCGCCCAGCTCCACCACGTTCAGCCGCGCCTGGTTCTTGGCGTCCACGGTCCACAGTTGGGTCTTGCCGCCGATGCGCACCACGGCCTGCTGCGGCACGGTCAGCGCCGCCGCGTAGCTGGCGCGCGGCACGCGGGCGCGGACGAACATGCCGGGCAGTAACCGCCGCTCCGGGTTGTCCACCAGCACGCGCAAGAGCACGTCGCCGGTGCCGGCGTCCACGTTGACGCCGGAGAACAGGATGCGGCCGTTGAGGCCGTAGGGCGCGCCGTCGTCGCGCAGGATGGACACCGGCAGGCCGCCGCCGGCGCTGTCCGGCTGGGCGGCCAGGCTTTGGCGCACGGCTTCCAGCGCCGCCGCCGGCTGGCGCACGTCCACGTACACCTGGTCTATCTGTTGGATGCGGGCCATCGGGGCGCCGTCGGCGCCGCCCACCAGCGCGCCCTCGGTGACCAGGGCCTGGTCGATGCGGCCGGAGATGGGCGCTTCCACGCGGGAGAATTTCAGGTCCAACTGGCGGCGGGCCAGCGCGGCGCGCGCCTGGGCCACGTCCGCGGCGGCCTGATCGCGCTGGGACGCGGCGTCGTCGTAAACCTGGCGGCTGACGGCGTCGGTTTCCACCAGCGGCTTGAGGCGGGCGGTTTGCACCCGCGCGCGCGCCAGCGCGGCCTCGGCGCGTTGCAGCGCGGCGGCGGCGGTGTCCACTTCCGCCTTGAACGGCGCCGGGTTGATCTGGAACAGCGGCTGACCGGCGCGCACTTCGGTGCCTTGCTCAAATTGCCGGCGCAGCACGATGCCGCTGACCTGGGGGCGGATTTCCGCCACCCGCACCGCGGCCACGCGGCCGGGCAGGTCTTCGCTCAGCTTGAGCGGGGCCGGGGCCGCGCTGAGGGTGCGCACCGGGATCGCCGGCGGCGGCGTTTGGGTCTCGGCCTGTCCGCAGGCGCTCAGCAGCGCCGCCGCCAGCAGGCAGCCGCCGCCGTAGAGGCTGGCTCGTTTACTCTTCATTTCCACTCCAATCAGGCTTGGGCGGCGGGCCGCCCGTAAAAAATATGCGGCAGTATGCCGGGGCCGGATGGGGTTTTTCGTGTGGTAGCATGGAGATTCGATGGAGATGCAAACAGGATGCGAAATCGGCGCCATGACTCAGACAATGCGACCGTCCGGCGGGGCTCAAGACCGTCAGGCCTTGATCCTCGTCGCTGAAGACGAACCCGAGATCGCGGAGATTCTCACCGCCTATCTGACCCGCAGCGGCATGCGCTGCGCGCACGCGGCGGACGGCCGGCAGGCGCTGGAGCTGCATCTGTCGCTGAAGCCGGATCTGGTCTTGCTGGATGTGCAGATGCCGCGGGCCGACGGCTGGCAGGTGTTGGCGGAAATCCGCCACCGCGGCGACACGCCGGTGATCATGCTGACGGCGCTGGACCAGGACATCGACAAGCTGATGGGCTTGCGCATCGGCGCGGACGACTACGTGGTCAAACCCTTCAATCCCGCCGAGGTGGTGGCGCGCACGCAGGCGGTGCTGCGCCGCTCCATGTCCGGCGCGCGTCAGGCGGAGCCGCGCGTGCTGCGCGCGGAGCCGTTCGAGATCGATCTGGAAAACCACGAAGTGGCGGTGCAGGCCGGCAAGCAGCGCCATGTGCTGACGCTGACCCTGACCGAATTCAAACTGCTGGCGCAACTGGCGCGCGCGCCGCGGCGGGTGTTCAGCCGCGCCGAGCTGCTGGCCGCCTGCCTGCCGGAAGGCGACGCCTTGGAGCGCACCGTGGACAGCCACATCAGCAAGCTGCGCAAGAAGCTGGAGGAGTGCGGCGTGGACGGCGTGCCGGTGGGCGTGCGTGGCGTGGGCTACAAGCTGTGGGGCGCGGAATGAGGCTGGAGGGGCTGAGCCGGCAGATTGCGCTGTCGATGGCGACGATGGCCTTCTGCGTGACGGTGCTGGTGGTGGTGACCGGCTTCACTTTCTACTATGTGGCGATGACTTACTGGCCGGTGCATTTCGAGACGCCGGGCTGGAAGATGACGATGCCGGAGTGGGTGTGGCTGCTGTCCAGCACCGTGGCGGGCTTGGCGCTGTCGGTGGTGATGGGCCTGCGTCTGGCGCGCCGCATCCTGGTGCCGCTCAACTCGGTGGCGGAGGGCATACGCCGTGTGGCCCAGGGCGATCTGGACGCGCGCGCGGCGGCCGGGGACCGTTCGCTGCGCGAGGCGGCGGCGCTGGCCGACGACTTCAACGCGCTGGCGGACCAGTTGCAGCGCATGACCAAGGAACAGGCGTTCTGGAACGCCGCCATCGCCCATGAGCTGCGCACCCCGGTGACGGTGCTGCGCGGACGGCTGCAAGGGCTGGCGGAAGGGGTGTTCACTCCGGACGAGAACCAGTTCCGCCGGCTGCTGGCCCAGGTGGAGAGCCTGGCGCATCTGATCGAGGACTTGCGCGTGATCAGCCTGGCGGAAAGCGGGCATCTGGACATAGAGATGCGAGACACCGATCTGGCCGCCGAAGTGCGCGCGGTGGTGGAGGTGTTCGAGGACGCCTTGCTGGCGGCCGGCTTGCAGGCGGTGCTGGATCTGGACGAGCGCCCGGCGCATTGCGATCCGGTGCGCATCCGTCAGGCGCTGCTGGCCTTGCTGGACAATGCGCGCCGCTACGCCCAACCCGGCCTGGTGCGGGTGCGGCTGCGCATGGAGAACGGCCTGTGCAGCTTGCGGGTGGAGGACGAGGGGCCGGGCATTCCAGACGATTTCGCGCCGCACGCCTTCGAGGCCTTCCGTCGCGCTGACGCGGCGCGGCAAAGCGGCAAGGGCGGCAGCGGCCTGGGGCTGGCCGTGGTGGCCGCCATCGCGCTGGCTCACGGCGGCGAGGCCCGTTGCAGCCGCGTGGGCGGCGGCAGCCGCTTTGAGCTGAGCTGGCCGCAGCCGGCGTCTTAACCGGCTGGGCGCGCAGCCCGCTTCATGAACACAAGCTCCGGGTCGCCGTCGTCCAGATTGTCGATGCGTCCGCTTTCCCGGAAGCCCAGCTTGTCCAGCAAGCGCCGCATCGGCAGATTGGATTCATTGGCGGAGGTGAACAGCTTGTCGCCCGCGCATCGCCTTTCAAACTCCGCCATCAAGGCGCTGGCCACGCCGCGGCCTCTGGCGGTTTCCGCCACCATCAGCAGCGGGATGAAACGCTGTTGAAAGAAGGAGCGGTCCAGAATGCCATAGCCCAGCGCCTCCTCGGCCTCGGCCAGCCAGCAGCTTTGCGCGGCGATGGCCTCGCCCAGCATCCTGCGTCGGGCGGGGTCCCGCTGCGCGATGGCGTCGACGCCGATCAGGGCCGGCAGGTCCGCCGCTTGCGCGGCTCGTATCTTGAGATCCAGTTTGAGCATGGCTTGCATGTGGTCATCCCGCGCCCGCTTTCAAGGCCGCATTGATGGTTTTCCACTGCCGGGCGGCGCCGGCGATGAAGAGCAGCAGCAGGACGCCGGTGGCGATCTGGAGGGCGGGCGCGTCGGGGCTGGACAAGAGGGGATGGCCCAAGGGCAGCCGGGTGGAGGTTTCCGTGACGGCCGGAATCCAATGGAACAGGAAGGTGGCGGACAAGCCGACGGCGGACGCATGGGCGGCCTTGCCGCCGAAGAGGCCCTTGAACTCCGCCAGCAGCGCCAGCAGCAGGACGACCAGCGTGATGAGGGCCAAGGCGTGCGGCTTGCCGAAGCCGCCGTGCTGAAAAATGCCCAGGGCGGTGACGCAGCTGATCACGGTGCCGATCACATAAGCCTGGCCCAGGCGATTGCGCGGGCTGATCCTGCCGTCGCGCCACAGCGCGATGGCGCCGAAAGCGACCGCCAGCAGGCTGATGGCGGTATGAAAGATCCCCAGCGGGGTGAGTCCATATAGCATTTGGATCTCCTTGCTCATAAAGGCTTGGATGCGGCCGGGCCGGAGTCTTGCCGGCCCAGGCTTTGCTGCCACAGCACTATCACTATAAGACCTATGGCCATCACGCATTCCAGCCGGAAGAAGTCCAGACAGGACAGCAATTGCGATTGCTGCGTCAGCTGTCCCGCCAGCACGGCCATTCTTTGTTTGGCGCTCAGCTCCGGCAAGGCTTGCTGCAATTGGTCCAGCGCGGCGTTGAACGCCGGGTTGAGCACGCTGAAGCCCTCGGACAGGCGCTGGTAGTGCAAGGCGTTGCGCGCTTGCAGAAACACTGTACTGGCGGCCACCCCCATGGACAGCGACAGCTGACGGACGATGTTCTTGGTCTGGTAGGCGCGGGCGAAGTCGGGCTGATCGATATGGCTGAAGGTGGCCTGCGCCACCGCCATGATGAACAGGGACATGAAGCCGCCGTTGCAGATCAGGATGCTTACGATCAGGCTGGCCGGCGCGTTTTGATTGAGGCCGGACATCAGCACGCCGTAGAGCAGCAGCAGGCAGCAGGCCGCCGCCATCATGGCGCGCACGCCGCGCGCCCGGCGCTTGAGCAATAAGAAGGCGTAGAGCGTGGAAAACAGGATACCGGCGACAAAGCTCACCGACAGCAAGCGCCCGGTCGTCGGCAGATCAAAGCCCAGCGCCTGCTGCGCCATCACCGGCAGGATGTAGCTGTTGGCGGAAACCAGCAGATAGCAGCAGCTGTAAAAGCCCAGGCCGGCCAGGTAGCGCAGCTGGAGCAGGGCTTTCTTGCGCAGCGGGCGCCGCCGGCGGTGGTATTGCCAGCCCCAGCCGGCCAACAAGGCCAGCGCGAGGATGGCCAGCAGCCATTCGGGCCGGGAGAAGAAATCGTAGGGCAGCTGTTGAATCAGCCATTGCAGCGCCAGCACGCCGACAATCATGCACAGGAAGGCGCGCGCGCCCTGGGTGTGCGGATGGGCCGGCTCCGCCCGCTGGCTCAGCAGCCGGGTGGCCGGCCAGGCCAGCGCCAGCGCCGGCAGCATGGCGAAGAAAATCCAGCGCCAGTCCTGGCGGCTGATCAGTTCTGCGCCCAGCAGCGGGCCGCAGGCGGAGCCCAGCATCAGCGCATAGCCGAAACAGAGCAGGCCCAGCATCTTGCTCTTGTCTGTCAGCGCGTTCACTTCCACCCGCGCCGCGGTGAAGAAAGCCGCCCCGCCCAGGCCTTGCAGCGCCCGCCCCAGTATCAGCTGGCTGGGGCCATTGGCGAAACCGCAGGTCAGCGCGCCGACGCCGAACACGATGATGGACAGGCGGATATAACGCCGCATGCCCAGGCGGCGGCTCAGCCATTCGTGCTGCAACAGCACCAGAACGGCGGCGCTGGCGTAAGCCATGGCCGCATAGCTGAACTCCTCCGGCGCGGCGCCCACGCCGCCCATCACCTGGCTGGAGGCGAAGTTGAGCAGGCCGTTCTGGAAGAACTCCAGACAGGCGATCAGCATGATGGAAATCAGATACCAGGGCGTGGCTTGCGTGCGTTCGGCGTTCATGGGCTCGGGACTCGGGAGGGTATCCCCATTATCGGAGCCGGCTATAATTCAATGAAATCGATTGTTTACATGGTATTTATCGAAATGACTGATATAGACGCGGTCTGGCTGCGCCGCCTGGATCTCAACAATATGGTGGCCTTGCACACGCTGCTGAGCACGCGCAGCGTCAGCCAGAGCGCGCGGCTGCTGTGCCTGGGGCAGCCGGCGGTCAGCCATCTGCTCAAGCAGCTGCGGGAGCAGTTGCAGGACGCCTTGTTGTACCGGCACGGCCAGCGCATGATGCCCACCCCGTTCGCCGAAGCCTTGCTGCCTGAATTGGAAGCCTGGCTGGGCGCCGGCGAGCGCCTGTTCCGGCAGCGGCCCGTGGACCTGGAAACAGTGGAAAGAACGGTGCGGCTGGCCTTGCCGGACGCGCTGGAAGCCGCCTTGCTGCCCGGCTTGCTCGGGGCCTGCCGCGAGCGGGCGCCGGGCCTGAGCGTGGATGTGGCGGCCTTGTCCGCCGCTCAGGCGCTGGCGGCGCTGGAGTCGGCGCAGATTGATTACGCCGTCGGCTACTTTCCCTTCCCCACGCCCCGGCTGGAACGCCAGACCCTGCTGCGCAGCGGCTTCGCCTGCCTCTATCACCGCGGACAGCTGCAATTGCCGGCCGTGGTGGGCGCGGAGGAAGTGGCGGCCTGGCCGCATGTCTACACCTCTTACATCGGCGAAGCGCTCAGCCTGATAGACCATTACCTGCAACTGCGCGGCTTGCAGCGCCGCGTCCTGGCGCGCGCCGCCAGCCTGCTGGCCATCCCGCCGATACTGGCGGCGGTGCCGGCGGTGGCGGTGCTGCCCTCCGTGGTCTGCGCCATCGTCGGCCGGCATCAGGCGGGCATGGCGCGCGCGCAGATAGACGAGCCGAGCTTGCGGATCGATGTGGAGTTGTTATGGCATCCCAGGGTGAACGACGATCCGGTGCATCAATTCGTGAGGACCGAGCTGGCCGGGCTGTGCACGGGCGGCCGGATCGCGCCGGACGGCGCTGAGGGGGAGGACATGGCGTAAAAAAACCGCGCCGTTGCCGGTCGCGGCTTGTTTGATCTGCGGCGCTTGCTGCTTTGCGAGCAGAGGTGGCGCCCCGACAGGGATTGAATTGAATTTATAATATTCTGATTTTTATGGGATATATATTTTGACTATTTTGTTGGTGCCCCCGTTTGTGCCCCCAGTTGATAGTATTACTATGGGAGTTAGACCACTCATGGCGCTATACGGCAGCTAGACGTTTACTTGAGCCAATCATTGGCCTAGAACTCGTTACTGGTCAGTTTAATGATAATGATATAATTGATTGGGGTGACATTGATAATGTGATAGAGGCAGTGAAGCGCCTAATGTTTAAACTAGCCTAGATAATCAGGCAATAGGAAGGTTGACTTGGACAAATAGTCTAGATGCGCCGATTCCATATAGACACATAAAAGATTGCCATCTCCGACAGACTATGTTGGCTCCGGGGGCGAAGATCACATTCGCAGCTGAGTGATCGATATAACCGATCCAGCTAAGTTAAAATATTTGACATTTAGGCTAGTAGATGATGGCTCTTGTGTCCGCTAGCAAACTCCGAACTGCAAAATGGCCCGTCAGTGATTTACTCGGCTATTGATGGGTGACCAACCCTACTTTCGTGGCCAATCTCTTGGAGTGAGTGTTATTCAGGCTCCAAGATGGAGTGAAGATAAAAATATTTACATGTGCGAATGGATACGATAGGGCTGTTTGTTGCTTTATACTTTAGGTTATTTGACTTGTAGTGTGATAGTTTCTGGATCTAGATGGATGTTGTGTTGCTTTGTATGAGCAATATTAATAAATTAGGTGTGAGTGGTCAAAATATTGGTTATTGTTTTAGGTGGTGGTGGGATTAGCCTTTGATTTCATGTTTTTAGATTTTTTCATCTTTTGAAATTGGTATGCGGCGGATCGCACGCCATTTTACATTGACGTCTGAAAGTGTTTTTTCACGCCACTCTTTGTCTGCAAGAAAAGGAGAAATCAGCTGGTCCGTGAGAAGCCTTCTATAGCTTACCATAGTTGCCAGTAAAGCGATTTCCTTACGTAAAACTGGTATATTTTCCTTTAGAATTCCACTTGGATCATTAGCAAATGATTCAAAAGCTGCGTCGACAAGGTCTACAGGAATTTCACGACAAGAAAGTATTTCTTCCGCAATATTGGAAAGTGGATCAGGTGGAAATAGGCATTTTCCACCTTCGTACATTTTTAGAAAATGCTCTCCGATATATTGGTCATGGTGAAATAGCAGCATGTCGACATCTGGCCATCCCTCAAATGAATGACCGAGGGGAAGTTCAGTCACCCACGCACACTGCTCACTTGGTCGCGGTAATTGTTGAGGGCCAAGTGGAATGTAGCGACCGAAAGGGGTTTTAAATGAGTTGAGTTTAACTCGGTAAATAATGCCTGTGCCTGTATTGACAGGTTCCCAGCCATTCTTGGTCTTGCGGCAGGTTGCAAAAAATGCACTGACATTGAAGTCATCAGAGAGATCAAGATATCCAGTCGGAATTTCATAGTGTTGTGCGAGTGCAATTGGATCCAAATCCAAATTGTGACGCGCAGCATTGTGTGAAATTGGGTGGTGTTCAAGTTCGCGAGAAAACCACCATGATTGAGCTAATCGAAAAATTATCTTTGCTTGGTCAGAGATGGAGCAGTTCCATATCTCTCTGATTTCAGTCGATTGTAAACCTCTCGCAATTAAAGGGAGCATCGGAGTATGGCGGGTATTCTGCCCTCTATATAGATAAGAAACAGCAAAAGGGAATGCTCCCCAGGTTTTTTCTTCAGTATAGCCATACCAGCTACCCTCACGGCGTACTCTGTGATCTTCATAGTTCTTCGAGATTTCCAATAGTGTCGAGGCAGAGACTATTTTCATTTTGGCTTGTCCTATAAATGCTGCCTGTAAGTCTTTGTTATAGATCAATTCTAAAGCCCATTTTTTTGTGGCTGACTAGAGCCTCTCTCAAAAAAACTAATACGCTTTATCGTATTTTTTGGTAATGGCTCAAGCCTGTCTCAATCTGTAAAAGGTCAGGCTGGGGATGTTGGTCTAGCAGTGTTTGCGCCACATCATATCCAAAATGGGTGTAGGCCAAATCAGGGGAAGAATGCAGGTAGTGGGCGGTGTATTCTGTCAGGCTGGGATGGTGCAGAAAGCTCAGCGGCTGTTTGTGGTCGAGTTCATCCCATACCGAGCGGGCGTAGTGCATGGCAATGACCCGCTGGGCCGCCTGGGTGCGTTCGGCCAGCGGCAAGCTGGCGTCTTGCAGTTGCACCCTGGCGGCGGTCTTCTCGGCTTCGCGTTCGGGGTAGGTGGGCAGGCTGATGCCTGGGTGCAGCGCTTCGAACAGCATTCGTTGTAGCGATAGGCCCTTTACCAAGGTTTGGTCGGCCTGGCGCTTGGGGTCGTAGTCGATGCCGGTCATCGGGTCCGGCGTCTCGCCGCTTAAGGTCAGATTCTTGGCCCTATACTTGACGGTGTTTGCCAACAGCTCTTGTAGCTTCTCGTCGCCCAAGTTGTTGGGCCATTCTTCCCCGATCAGCGCTTTCGCGCGGTCCAGTTGTTCGCGGGTGTAGTGGGTCTTCGCCATGCGATGTCCTTGTATCTAGGCTGGCACAATTCACCTTAAATGATATGCCGATTGATTTTAAACCGCGCTTCTTTTTTCTTACGTATGTAGCAAAAACCGCTGCCAACGCTGCCAACACTGCCAACTCGTCTGTAAGTTGCTGATTGGTATGGGTTTAGTTGTTGGCAGTGGCGACTAAAGCACTGCCAACTGGCTGGGGTGAACTGCCAACTGGGCGGGATGGGGTGGATGAACTGCCAATTGACTGCCAACACTGCCAACTCACTGCCAACAGATAAATCTATATAAATCAGTCTATTGGAGAGGTGTTGGCAGCGTTGGCAGTGTTGGCAGTGGGTTTGGCCTCACGTGAGAAACTTTGCGCTTACTCTTCCGTTTCGCTGTCGTGTGGATGCAACTGCATGCGGTAGACCTGGCCCACGCCTTTGCCGCCATGCACGGTCCAACCGGCGCGACCCTTGGGCCGTTGCAGCATCCCCGCCCGGTACAGCACTTCGCAGGCATGCCGCACTTCATAGCCGGCGATGACTTCGCCCTTGAACGCGCCCGGCGTCACTAGAAACACCGCTTCGCCTTCCAGCGTGTAGCGCTTGTAGCCCATCAGGTTGGGCACCAGCGGGTCGCTGTCATTCATCGGCAGCAGTACGAAGCGGGCGTACTGGCTGGCCTGCAATACGGCGGCAGCCTGGTCGATCAGACGCGCGTCGTCGCGGTCTTCGATGCCGAAAGCCTGCATCCAGCGCTGCCAGGTGGTTTCCACGCCTTGAATCGCCTGTTCCACCGTCCAGCCGGTCAGGCCGGCATGGCTGGCCATCTCGGCGGCCGCCGACAGGATGGCGAATTTGCGGGTGGCGCGGCGCACAGTCGGAGCGGCCCCCTCCGGCACGGCTGCCAGCATGCGCTGTTGCGACTGCTCCACCCACTGCACCGCCGCCGCCCGGTTATCCTGCAGCCAGGCGACGAAGGCGCGGCCGACGGTGCCGTAATGGCTGCGCGCATGCCGGGTCAGCTCGTCGGCGAAGACTTCGCCATTGCTGCGGCCGTGGATGTGGTCGAAGGCGCGATAGGAGCCAGTATCGGCCGGGATGTCGAGCAGGCGGATTTCCTGCCCGCCGCGTGGCGTCTGGCCGCCTTCGGTCAGGTACTGGCTCATCGCCACTTCGCCAGTCGAAATCATGGTCAGCTTCCACGAACGGGCGGCGCGGTTGCCGCCTTCCTTCGCGCCTTGCAGCTTGGACACGCCGTTCAGCATGCTGTAAATGGCCGGGCCGATCTTGCGCGCGTCGCCGGAACCGACTTCATCCAGATAGATCATCATGTCGTTGCTGGCTTCGGCCTCATTGGTCAGCCCTAGCGCGGTGCCGGACCAGGTGTGCAAGGTGCGCTGCGGGTCGCCCCAGATGCTGGCGGCGGTATCGGCGCAGGTGCTCTTGCCGGACGAGGAATTGGTGTACAGATGCAGGCCGATGCCGTCCCGCGCCCCGCACAAGGCCAGCAGCGGGCCGGCCAGCGCGCACGCAATGGTCGTCATCGCCAGCGGGTTGCCCAGCGCCAGCGCGCCGACGGTGCTTTGCCAATCGGCCAGGCTGCCGGCCGGATGGTAGGCGCTGGCGTCCTTGGGGCGGCCGTTGAAATGCATCTTGCGGTTGGGGCGGCCGATGATGTCGCCGTTCGGCAGCACAAACGCGCCATGTTGCCAGCCGGACATATTGACGATGTCGTGCCACTCGGTGGAGCCTTCGCGCTGCAGCCAGTGGGCCAGACGCGCCTGGCCGCCGCGGTCGGTGGTCAGCGTTAGGCCGCCTTTACGCAGCAGCGCCCAGCCGGCGCGCTCGCCAATGTCGGCGCTGGGCAAGGCGGTGGTCATGACTTCGCCATTGCCCTGGCGCTGCCATTTGACGATGCGGTGATGGTTGCCATCCGCATCCGTCCCGCAGCCCAGCAGCTCCATCTTGTCGCTGAGCCATTCCGGTGGCTGCTCCAACAGCTCGCCGGTATCGCGGTCGCGTTTGACGGCGATGTAATGCACGCCGTCGCGGTTCACGTCATAACGCGGGCCAATGGCCAGCGCCGGGGCCTTCGCGGCCATCGCCAAAGCCTGCTTGTCAGCGCTGCCCATGGGATTCTCCTTGTTCGTTCAACACATCTAGCCAATCGCTGTCCGGCTGCTCGGGTATTAGCAGATGGACTTGTCGGCCATCATCCTGCATCCGCCGCGCCAAGCGCCGGGCGGCGTTCTGGCCGGCCTGGTTGGCGTCGTTGTCGGCCATCACAAACAGATCGGTGACTTCATCCGGCAACACCGCATGCGACAGTCCCCAGGCCGACAGCGCCGCCCAGCACGGCAGCCCGCTGGCCTCACACACCGCCAGCGCGGTTTCGATGCCCTCGGCCAGTGCCAGCCGGCCGTCTGTGGGCGGATACAGCCGAACGGCTGCGCCGGACAGATCGCCGGAACGGCCCAAGGCCAGTTTCTTGGCCGGCAGCGCTTCGCCGCTGACGGGGTGGAGTAGTGCGGCCTTGTGGCCGTCAAAGGTCAGCCAGGTGCGATGCAAGCCCACGTTGATACCCTGTGGCGATGTCACCAGCGCCAGCATCGCCGGGAAGTGGCCCAGCCGCTGCGGCCGGCCGTGCAGCGTGATCCAGTAGGCCAAGGCCGGGTGATAGCGCAGCGAGCGGGGGTAAGTGGTCAGGCTCAAGCCTCGGCGCATCAGATAGCGGCCGACCGGGTCATCAGCTTTTACTGGCCGCGCCGCGCGCCACAGCTGCGCCAGGCGCTCGCGTTGGTCGCGTCGTGGATGCGTGGTCGCAGGGGCGGCCGCCACGCGCGCCGGCTCCTCCTTCGCCCCGTTCAAGACCTGGGCGACGGCCTGCGCCGCGTGGAAGAAGTCACCGCCTAGCCAATGCTGCGCCAAGACAAAGCCGTCGCCGCCCAGGCTGTCCAGGGCGCGGCAGACAAAACGGCCGCTGCCCTTGTCGATCCACTCGAAACGATCGCTGCCGCCGCAGGCCGGGCAAGGCTGATTGCGGCGCTTGGTAAAGACCTCGGCCGGAATGCCCAGGGCCATCAGGATGTCCGGCCAGCGGTCGCGGGCCTGCTGGCGCAATTGCGCGAGATCGAGCCTCATCGTTGGGCCTCCTCATCGATGACGCCAGACAAGCCGGGGGCGTCTCGCCCGGTACGCGGGAGAGGGATTCTTGCGGTCATGGTCTGGTCCTTAGAGCAGTTGGCCGATGTCGGCGCTGGCGTCGATGACTTGTTGCTGCAGCGGCGCCAGCAGCCCGGCCAGGCGTTGCGCCGGCAGTGACTGGTTCTCGGCGCAGTCCAGCAACTCGACCAGGCCCTGCAGGCCGTCGCCGGTGCGCGTCAGGCGAGAGACGCCGGCGCTGACGGTGTGTTCGATGCGGCGGCACAGGCTGGCCAGTTGGCTCAGCGGCTCGCGTAGCTCGGCATGTTCGGGGGTGTCGGCCAGCTGCTGCAGCTGGGCCAGTTGGTGATGGACGGCGGACAGGATCAGGGCGTTCATGCCAGCACCTCCACGGCGAAACCGGCGGCGGTGCGATGAATCAAGGCGCGTTGACCCTGGGCGACCAGCAAGGCGGCGAGCGCACGGGCTTCGGCTTCGTTGGGCAGCGTGGAAACGGGACGGGTGGTGCGTGGAAATAGGGCGCGGAAAGCGCGCAGGGTGATGCTAGGCATGGAGGCCTCCTTCGTAAGCGTTACGCTTGCCATCCCGACGCCAATCGGGGGTGGCAGGCACAGGGCGGGATTGGCGTACCGATACGAAGGAACCGGCGCGTGCATGCACGCTCCCACCGAGGCCCGCCATAGAAGAAGACGCACCAAGGGTGTGTGACGGACGTAAAAAATGCCGCAATAGGCGGCCATCCGCCTTCGTAATCGGGACGCCAATCCCGGTCGCTGTTTTAGATGCGACGTAAAGATGGTGCAGCAATCGAGCGGGCTTGTCAATTCGCTGGCGGGGGTGGGGAATAGGGTTCGCGCATTTCATCGGGGTGGATATTTCTAAAGCGTGGAGCAGAGTCATTGGGAATGGGGCCGGGTTTTAGCGGGCATATCAATAAAGCCGCCATTCAATATTAAATAAGTGAATTAAATCCATTTCAGCCGACGATATTCAAGGTCAATTTCAGGGAGGGATACATGGCCCGCCGGCCGGCGAGCCATGGCGCTTAGCCTAGGGCGCGATGACGCAGGCGGCCGGGCGTCACGATCAGCGCTTGCCGAGGCGAGGGCGACAGGCCCGGCAAGGGGCGCAGCCGCTCCGGCGGAATCCGCGCGCCGCCGTGGATGGGCTGGGCCAGGGTGATCGGCTCGCCCTCCAGCGTCTTGTACTGGTGGCAGCAGTCATCGTTGCTGCAGTTGTAGTAATTCTCCTTGGTCGCGGCGCTGAGCATGCGGCTGGTCCGCACCCGCGACACCGCGCCGCATAAGGGGCAAGGGAAGGCCATGATGCAGTCTCCTCAGTCAACGATTTCAACGGCGTCAATCAACACGCAGGCGGCGAGGTTTTCGACGACGTAGGCGTCGTGGCTGGCATGGTAGAACTCCACCCGGTTCAGCGACGGCTCCTCATGGTAGTGGTAGCGGCTGGCGTGTTGATTGAAGTACAGCGACAGGTTGTCCAGCCGGGTAATCAAGATGCTGTCGCCGGGGAAGAAGGCGGCGCTGGCGGCCTGCAGCCCGCCCAGGCGCTGTTTGTGAAACACCAGGTCGTCCTGGGGATTCGCGTCGCAGACCGCATCCGGCAGCAAGTCCGCGCCCACCAGGACCACCAGGCCGGGATCATCGCGCCACGCCGGGGCCAGCCGCTGCTTGAGCGCATAGCGCACCAGGCGATGCAGCGAGCGGAAACGTTCGCTCTCGCCGATACGGGCGCCCTCGATCCAGTGTTGCGGCGCTTGTTCGCGGATCTGCTGCAGCCAGCCGATATTGACGTCTTCCAACAGTGGGTGGCTGGCCCGGTTCGAGTTCGGCGCGCGCTGCAGACCGTGGAAGCCGATCATGATGCGGTCCAGCAGGATACGGCGTTCTAGCGCCTGCCGCGCGCGGGCTTCAAAGCCGGCCGGGGTCTGGCTCTCGCTCCACCAGGCGTTCAGCGTGTCGTAACTGAAGGCGGCGTCGAAGTTGGTTTGCTGGCAGTGGTATTGCGCCGGCCGCCAGGTCTTGCCGGCCGGCTGGCGTTCATGGCGCTGGGTGTCGACGGTGGCGGCCAAGGTGCCGGCGAGATCGAAGTGTTTGGCCTGCCCGCGGATGTCGGAGACGCCGAGCAGATTAATCGCGGACAGCAGCCGGCTGCGGGCCTTCAGCGCGTTGAGGCGGGCTTGCGCCGCTTGGGGCGTGGGGGTGGCGAACAGGCTGTCCTGGGCGCGGTACTGCTCCAACTCATGGTAATAGCGGTCGATGAACTGGTTCAGCGCGTGGCGGGTGGGGTTCTGCATGTCTCGTCTCGGTTAGCGGTTGATCAGGGCTTGGTACTGCGCGTCGCGCTGGGCTTGGTATCGCTGTCGGGCAATCACGTTGTGTTGCTGTAGCGGCGGGGTGGCCAGCGGCGGCAGCGGCTGGTTCAAGCGGGCGAGCAGGTCGTCCGGGGCCGCCGGGGCGGCGTTGCACAGCGTCTGCTGCAGCGCGCCGGGCTTGAGCACGGCATGGACTTGCTCTTCCTCGCGGTGCCAGTCTGCGCTGCCGAACACACGCTCGATGCAGGCCGGCGGCGCTTGGGTCAGCAGCAGCGTCAGCACCGGCAGTTGCTCGCCCCATTGGGGCAGGTGATCGTCGAGCACCGCGTCCCAGTACTGGCGCTGGAGCGCGTCGCGCGCCTCGGCCAGCGCCTTGCGCTGCTCGAACAGCGCTTCATGCTGGATTTCGGCTTGAATCTTCTCTTCCTCGGCAATCTTCAGCGTTTCCTCGGCCAAGGCCAGATTGGCGATTTCCTTGTGCTTCAGCTCGCGCACCGCCTTGGTGGGGATGCCCAGGCCTTGGCGCATCGCCTGGCGGCAATCCTTGCGTGCCTGCTCGGCCTCCATGCGCAGCGCGGCGGCGGTGTGCTCGCGGCGGGTGGTCTGGCTGGTCAACTGCTGCCAGGCGTCGAGTGCGTGTTCAAAAGCGGTCTGGCGTTCGGCCAGCTCGGCCACGGCCGCGGCGAGACGGGTTTGGGTGGTGGGGTTCTGGATATGCATGGTCTGAGTCCGGGAAGTTGTGGGGTTAGGCGCGGCGGGCCGCGATGCGTCCCGCCATCCAGCTCTCGATTTCAGAGGACAGCCAGGCCACGCTCTTGCCGCCCAGCGGCACCGGTGCCGGGAAACGGCCCTGCTTGATGGCGTCGTACACCGACGAGCGGGACAGGCCGCAAGTGGCGATGACTTCCGGCAAGCGCAGAAAGCGCAGCGGTTGAGAGGAGGGCGAAGCGGCAACAGCGGTCATGAAGCGTCCTTGTTGGTGGAGGTGGATATCAGTGGATGGCATCGGATACGCCGATCAGCGAACGCAGTATTTCAGAAATGACAAACCGGGTTTGGGGGTTGGGTTGTGCCGCGCTCCCACACAACAAAAAAATTTGAAATGCCAAAAAAACGCGGATTTTGCTATTGACGACGGGCGGGAAAACAAGGACGCGGGCGCAAAATGGCCCACCATGGAACGGCATCGGACGGCGGTGGACGTGCTAGGACGCACTCAGCGGCAAGGAAACGGGGGGCGGCAGGAAAACGCGAAGAGGGGATGGTCAGCGAACAGGGCGACTGCATGCATAGCGTGCATGAAAACGCATGAATCCGGGCAGGGGGACAAGGGCGCGCCAGGCCATACGGCAAGGGCCTGGCACGGGTTCATGCAGCTGCATGATTAGCGGCCTATGAAGTGCGGGGGCGAGGCGGGGCTTCGATAGCGCGCGCTGGGGAATGGATACATGATTGAGCTGGAGGTACTATTCTTTCGAAAACTTTTTAGTCATCAAGCATTTTTTCATATGTGTATTGGCAGTAACTACAAAGGCCAGCGTTGTCTTGTTCATCAATTGATAGGTCCGCTCCACACCTTTCACACTCTGAGTAGTCTAATTCTTGCTCACAAGCTACACAGCAGCCTTCCATATGAATGAATGTTTTTTTTCCGCAGTTAGGGCATTGTTCATATAAATAATCGCCACCGTCCTTAATCGATATATATTCTTCTACAGCAAGATGCTCCTCAATGCACTCCTCGATTACATCAGAGAATTGAAATTCATGGCTGCATGATTTGCATGTCAAATGTATGTCCGGATATTCATCATCTTGGTCGGGTGCTTGGATTAGGGCTGATTTGCATTTGGGGCAGCGTAAATGTTTGATGGAGTTTTCTACTGATTCGTATCTCCAATTAATTTTTCCAATGGACTCTTCGCAGTCTCTGACTTCTGCTTCATATACATCACTCACTGTAAGTAGTGTTTCCCAACATTCTTGACCAATAAGCTCTGCTGGGTTTTCTTGCAGCTCTGTATGTAGGAAGTCGCGTATTAGTAAAAATGATTTGGCAATAATTTCTCGGATGGCATCTGCCGTTTTTTCGGTGTAGTAATGTTCTAGGTCATTTCTCACCTTGTTTATATCGTCAAACCTTCTCCAGTCGGTGCTTACGTTTAAGTTTGAAAATCGCTCTTTAATATTTTGGACGTCAACGGTTTTGTGCCCTTTCCCTTGAAATATGATATCCCCATTTTCGTTGGTTGTTGGGTGGATGTTTTGCTTTATCAAGAGCTCTTTGTCGTATTCGGGTGATAGGCGGCAAAGTTTCTCTTTGTAAAGTAATAGTAAGCCGGCAAATATATTACGAACGGCGGAGACACTTCTGCGTGCATCTGTATCTTCATAGTCCTCAACGCCGATCTGAATAGATTCAATTGCATTTCTTAAAATTGACATGGTAGGTCCTTGTTTTTTGATTTGTGATGTTCTGCTGTCTGGCTTATTAGAAAATTAGCCCACCACTGCATCATCTTTTTGCGCTCTTCCATATATTCTGCGCGATTGTAAGCTGCTCGCACCTTGTTTGTTTCTAGATGAGATAGCTGGCGCTCAATCGCATCAGGATTGAAGCCTTCTTCGTTTAGGATGGTAGATGCTGTAGAACGGAAACCGTGGACATCGGCTTTGCCCCTGAAGCCCATGCTGTGAAGAGCGCGGCGCAAGGTTTCCGGGGACATGTGGCGGCGTGGACTGTTGCGGTTGGGGAAGATGTGTTCGCGGCCGCCGCTGATGGCATGGAGTTGGCGCAGCACGTCCAAGGCTTTCGTGGAAAGTGGGACGAGGTGCGGTGGGGCCGTTTTCTTGGATTTCTCCGGCAGCTTGCGATGTTCCGGCGGGATGGTCCACAGCGCCTTGTCGAAGTCGATCTCCTCCCATCGGGCCATGGCCATTTCTCCGACGCGGGTGAAGGTCAGTAGCATGAGCTTCATCATTAACCTAGTTTGCACGCTCCCGTCATATTTCTCCAGCGCTTCGAGGAAAGCGGGGATGTCCTCGCGCATCAGAGCTTTGCGAGGGGTGGATTGCTGGCTCTTGAGGGCATCGGTTAGCTGCGCAGCCGGGTCGCTGTCGCAGCGGCCGGTCAGGATGGCCAGGCGGAAGACGGCTGAGCAGCGTTGTCGCA
This sequence comes from Chromobacterium sp. FG89, assembly GCF_057808735.1. Lineage (NCBI taxonomy): Bacteria > Pseudomonadati > Pseudomonadota > Betaproteobacteria > Neisseriales > Chromobacteriaceae > Chromobacterium > Chromobacterium sp. FG89. Next base: position 29,855 of record NZ_JBMDIQ010000001.1, read on the forward strand.
GGCGTTTGGTGGTGTCGATGTTGCCGGCGCTTTCCACCTTGCGCAGCACCTCCAGCAATTCAAGAGGGCGGATGTCGTTGATGGGTCTGTCGCCGATGTAGGGGAAAATGTGGGCCCTCATGGCTGACAGAACGCGCTCACTGTGGGCGGCGGACCATTCGTGGCTTTCTCTTTCATGCCACTCCAGCGCGATGGCTTCAAACGTGTTGGCCGTCGCGGCCTGCTTCAGTATCTTTACCAGCTTGCGCTGCTCGCCTGGGTCTTCGCCATTGGCCAGCAGCCGGCGGGCATCGTCTCGTTTCTGACGTGCCTCTTTCAGCGTGGTCTCTGGGTAGACGCCCAGGGCCAGGCGCTTTTCCTTGGCGTTGAAGCGGTACTTCAGCCGCCAGTATTTGGAGCCGTTGGGCATGACTTCCAGGTACATGCCTTTTTCGTCGGACAGGCGAAGCGGCTTGCCGTCCTCTCTCGGTTTGGCCGTCTTGCAGGCAGTATCGGTCAGGGGCATGGGCAGGGTCTCGGGTGCATTTGGGGGCATCGAAATGTGCCCCCTTTAGTGGTTCCCCCAAGTATGCCCCCATGTGCCCCCGGCTTTCAATGGATCTGTTTGGACGATTCTGGACGTAAAAAAACCCGCAAATCCTTATTTGGCGCGGGTTTTTGGACTTTCTCGGACTGCTTTGGAAGTGTAAGTGGCGCCCCCGACAGGAATCGAACCTGTAACTGCCCCTTAGGAGGGGGCCGTTATATCCATTTAACTACGGAGACGCTGTGAAAAGCTTGGCTTAGGCGCTGCGGTCCACCGACAGGCGGGCCAATTCCACCAAGGCCTGACGGGTGTCCGATTCCGGAATCGGCGCCAGCGCGGCCACGGCCTGTTCGGCCACCTTGACCGCTTCCGCCCGGGCGTAGTCCAGCGCGCCGCAGGATTGTACCGCAGCCAGCACGTCCTGGAAACGATCGCGGCTGGCGTGTTCCAGCGCGTCGCGCACGGTGGCGGAGGCTTCCGGGCCGCCGTTGCGCATGGTGTAGATCAAGGGCAGGGTCGGCTTGCCTTCGGCCAGATCGTCGCCCAGGCTCTTGCCTATGGTGTCGGCGTCGCCGCTGTAATCCAGCACGTCGTCGATGATCTGGAAAGCGGTGCCCAGGTACATGCCGTATTCGGCCATCGCCTGCGCCTGTTCGGCGCTGGCGCCGGCGCTGAGCGCGCCCACGCGGGCGGAGGCTTCAAACAGCTTGGCGGTCTTGTACTTGATCACGCGCAGGTATTCGTCTTCGGTGACGTCGGTGTTGCCGATATTGAGCAGCTGCAGCACCTCGCCCTCGGCGATGATGTTGGTGGCTTCCGCCATCACCGCCAGGATGTCCATATTGCGGGTGGTCACCATCATCTGGAAGGCGCGGGTGTAGAGGAAGTCCCCCACCAGCACGCTGGCGGCGTTGCCGAACAGCGCATTGGCGGTTTCGCGGCCGCGGCGCAGGTCGGATTCGTCCACCACGTCGTCGTGCAGCAAGGTGGCGGTGTGGATGAATTCGATCATCGCCGCCAGCTCGTGCAATTGTTCGCCGCCGTGACCCAGCGCGCGGCCGGACAGCAGCGTCAACACCGGGCGCAGGCGTTTGCCGCCGGCGGAAATGATGTATTCCGCTACCTGGCGGATCAGGACGACGTCGGAGTGCAGCCGGGCGCGGATGACGCGGTCTACGGCCTGCATGTCGTCGGCTATCAGTGTACGGAAAAGCGGGGTGGACACGATTTCAACCAGTTATTTGAGATGGGTACGCCAAAGGCTGGAATGTTACCAGAAAAGCCCCTCCAGCCGCCACGGGGCGTACTCCTTAGGACTAAGTCGATGAAATCATTGACAAGTTGACGGGGTGTCCGTATAGTTTCGCGTTCTCCCGCAATAGGCGGCGAGATTTTTATATTCAGGAGCTCATGCGAATGTATGCGGTCATAAAAACCGGCGGCAAGCAGTACAAAGTTGTCGTTGGTGAAAAACTCAAAGTAGAACAGATACCTGCAGACGTCGACAGCCAGATCGTACTTGAAGAAGTGCTGATGATTGCTGACGGTGAACAGGTTGTTGTAGGCGCCCCGATGATTGCCGGCGCCACTGTTAAGGCCACCGTTGTTTCCCACGGTCGTGGCGACAAGATCCGCATCTTCAAGATGCGTCGTCGTAAGCACTACCAGAAACATCAGGGTCATCGTCAAAACTTCACCGAAATCCGCATCGACGCGATTTCGAAGTAAGGATAAACAGTCATGGCACACAAAAAAGCAGGCGGTAGCTCCCGCAACGGTCGTGACTCCGAAGCCAAACGCCTGGGCGTTAAGGTTTACGGCAGCGAACTGATTCCGGCAGGTTCCATTATCGTGCGTCAGCGCGGCACCCGCTTCCACGCAGGTGAAAACGTTGGTCAGGGCAAGGATCACACCTTGTTCGCCAAGGTTGACGGTTACGTTGAATTCACCATTAAAGGTGCAATGAAGCGCAAGATCGTTAATGTGGTTCCGTACACCGGCGTAGACGGCGAATAATTTTTCGCTTTCTAGTGACCGAGAAAGCCCTATCCTGCGATAGGGCTTTTTTCATACCCTGAGGGGCAAGGCGTGAGGGTGGCCGCGAGTCCATCCTGACCCCTGACTCCTCGCAAGACAGAGGTTGAAAACATGAAATTTATCGATGAAGCCCGCATTGAAGTGTTCGCGGGACGCGGCGGCAACGGCGTGGCCAGTTTCCGTCGCGAGAAGTTCGTGCCCTTCGGCGGCCCGGACGGCGGCGACGGCGGCAAGGGCGGCAGCGTGTACGCGGTGGCGGACGAGAACGTCAACACCCTGGTGGAGTTCCGCTTCGTCAAGAAATACCTGGCCGAACACGGCGAGCGCGGCCGCGGCGCCGATTGCTACGGCAAGGGCGGCGACGACATCGACCTGAAAATGCCGGTGGGCACGGTGATCACCGACCACGACACCGGCGAGCTGGTGGCGGACCTGACCCATCACGGCCAGCGCATCATGATTGCGCGCGGCGGCAAGGGCGGCCTGGGCAACATCCATTTCAAATCCTCCACCAACCGCGCGCCGCGTCAGTGCACGCCGGGCGAGCAGGGCGAGCAGCGCACGCTGAAGCTGGAGCTGAAAGTGCTGGCCGATGTGGGCCTGCTGGGCATGCCCAACGCCGGCAAGTCCACCTTCATCCGCGCGGTGTCGGCGGCGCGTCCCAAGGTGGCGGATTATCCGTTCACCACGCTGCACCCCAATCTGGGCGTGGTGCGCATGGACGATACCCGCAGCTTCGTGATCGCCGATATTCCCGGCCTGATCGAAGGCGCGGCGGAAGGCGCCGGCCTGGGCCACCGCTTCCTCAAGCATTTGCAGCGCACCGGCTTGTTGCTGCACGTGGTGGACGTGGCGCCGTTCGATCCCGACGTGGACCCGGTGCGCGAGGCGCGCGCCATCGTCGAGGAACTGAAGAAGTACGACGACGAACTGCACGGCAAGCCGCGCTGGCTGGTGTTGAACAAGGTGGACATGCTGCCGCCGGACGAACGCGAGCTGACGGTGTCCGCCTTCCTCAAGGCCTACGGCTGGCCGGAAGAGCAGCCGGACGACCGTTTCGGCTTCGATCTCAAGGCGCCGCGCGTGTTCAGCATTTCCGCGCTGAACCACGAAGGCACCCGCGAGCTGACCTTCGCCATCATGTCCTATCTGGACGTGGTGCGCGCGGAGCAGCGCAAGCAGGTGGAAGAGGCGCAGCAGCAAGCCGCCGCCGCGCGTCAGACCATGATTACTCCGGATGCGGCGATGCATCAGGACACGACGGAAGAATAAGCGCCTGTTTACGGTCTGCTGGGCGTCGAGAGATGTGACGCGGTGAGTGCGTTTTCGCCTTGTCTCGTTCTAACCCGCTAGACTTTGGGTGGGTTCTTTCATCCAGGCGCCGGCATCCACGGCAAGCAAGAAGGCCAGTCTCGCGACTGGCCTTTTTCATTTCAGTCCGCCGCCGCGGGGGTGACGCCGCGCGTCGCCCACCAGAACAGCAGGGCCAGCAGGCTGACGGCGGCGCCCAGCAAGCATACGGCTTGCCAGCCGGCATGGGCGTAGGCCGCCGTTGCGCCGATGGCGCCCAGCCCGCTGCCAACGGCGTAGAACAGCATGTAAAGGCCCACCAGCCGGCTATGGGCTGCTGGCCGGGCGCGGAAAATCAGGCTCTGGTTGGTGACGTGCAGCGCCTGGCCGCCCAGGTCCAGCAGCACGATGCCGATCAGCAGCGCGCCCAGCGATTGCTGCATCAGCGACAGCGGCCACCAGGCCAGCAGCAATAAAGCCAGCGCCGCCGCGCTGGTGCGCTGGCCATGTCCGCCGTCGGCCCAGCGTCCGGCGCGGGCGGCGGCCAGCGCGCCTATCGCGCCCGCCAGGCCGAAGGCGCCGATGGCGGTGCGGGAGTAGCCGTGGGGCGGCGCGCTCAAAGGCAGGGCCAGCGCGCTCCAGAAGACGTTGAAGGCGGCGAACATCAGCAGCGCCAGCATGCCGCGCGCTTGCAGTGTTTTTTCCCGCCGCAGCAAGTCCAGCATGGAGGCCAGCAGCGCCGGGTAGCGCATCGCGTTCGCGGCGACGGGGAGCGGCGGCAAGCGCCGCCACAGCGGCAGCGCAATCGCCAGCATCAGCCCGGCGGCGGCGAGGTAGACGCCGCGCCAGCCGGCTAGGTCGCTGACGGCGCCGGAGAACGCCCGCGCCAGCAGCAGGCCGATGAAGACGCCGCTTTGCGCCGCGCCGACGACGCGCCCTTGCTCATGCGGCGCGGCGGTGCTGGCCGCGTAGGCGATCAGCCCCTGCGTCATCGCCGTGCCCAGCAGTCCGACCGCGAGCATGCCGGCCAGCAGCGCCGGGGTGGAGCGGGCCATGGCCACCGCCGTCAGCGCGGCGGCCAGCGCCAGCAGTTGCGCCGCCATCAGGCGGCGGCGCTCCAGCAGATCGCCCAGCGGCACCAGCAGCAGCAGGGCCAGCGCGCAGCCTATCTGGGTGGCGGTGATCACGCCGCCCACCGCCGCCTGGCGGATGGAAAAGTCCCGGGCCAGCGCGTCCAGCAGGGGTTGAGCGTAATAGACGTTGGCCACGCTCAGGCCGCTGGCGACGGCGAACAGCCATACCAGGCCGGCGGGCGTGTTCGCTGGCTTGTGTTTCAAGAGTGGCGATGGGGCGTGCCTGGCGTTCATGATCCCGAGTCCGTTCAGTCTGGTTGCAAAATGAAACTGATTGAATGCTAGGGCAGGTAGTTTTAAAATGCAACTGATTGATCCCGCCGCCGCAGAACCCAAGGAGAGCCCATGACGCGCCACAACACCATGAATCAGGAGCCATGTCCGGTGGCGCGCAGCGTCGACGTGATCGGGGATCGCTGGTCCTTGTTGATCGTGCGCGACGCCTTCGACGGCGTGCGCCGCTTCGGCGATTTCCAGCGCGGCCTGGGCATGGCCCGCAACATCCTGTCCGACCGGCTGCGCAAGCTGGTGGACGCCGAGGTGCTCGCCACCCAGGCGGCCTCGGACGGCTCCGCTTACCAGGAGTATGTGTTGACGGCCAAGGGGGAAAGCCTGTTCGCGGTGGTGCTGGCCTTGCGCCAGTGGGGTGAAGGGCATTTGTTCGAGGCGGGCGAAGGCCATTCGCTGTTGATAGACAAGCGGACCGGCCAGCCCGTGCCCTTGATGTCGCCCAGGGACGCGGACGGCGTCGAACTGGCGCCCGAGGCCACCGAGGTGCGCAAGCTGGCCTGAGCCGATCAGCCGAGACAAAGACGGAGCCGCGGTGCAGCCATGCGCTGGGCCGGCGCTTGTCCCTTCCCGCATTCTTCAGGGCTGCGGCCCATTACCCTTCCCGCGTTCTTCCCGGTCCGCCTTGTCCTTGTCTGCCATTTGAACAGCTCCTTCGGCGGGAGGAAGCGGCTTGTTTATATGAAGACTTTTTCATTTGCAGGTACACCCATTCCGATACCAAGCGTTACTTGAGTGGGTGTCTGGATGTTGTATTTTGTCCTCAACAAGCCGCAAATTCGCCCTGGCGCTGAAATACCAAGTCATTAATTTTCCATGACGGCATGACGTAAGCTTAGATAAGAGCGGCGTGGGCGGCGGGCGGCGGAGACGGTATAGACAAATTGCTCTATTTATATAACATGAAGCGCTCAGCCCCCGTGGGGGCGATGCCGGATCAGAGGGCGAAAAGCCCCGTGCGCTTTAACTTGTGAAATGCATATGCCCGGCTGTCGGCTCGGGATTTTCACCGTTGGCTGTAGATGAAGTCTATGAGGAGAAGCAAATGAAGAAAGCATTGGCTGTGATGGCTTTGGGTCTGATGACCGCGTCTATCGGCGCATGGGCCAAGGATTGGAAGGAAGTCCGCTTCGGGGTGGATGCCAGTTACGCGCCGTTTGAATCCAAGGCGCCCAACGGCCAGCTGGTGGGCTTCGACATCGATCTGGGCAATGAAATCTGTAAGCGCCTGAAAGCCAAGTGCGTGTGGGTGGAAAACGATTTCGACGGCATGATCCCGGCTTTGAAAGCCAAGAAGTTCGACGGCGTGCTGTCCTCGATGTCGGTGACCGAAGCCCGGATGAAGGAAATCAGCTTCTCCGCCAAATTGTTCAACACGCCAACCCGCATGGTGGCCAAGACCGGTTCCGGCCTGATGCCGACTCCGGCTTCGCTGAAGGGCAAGCGCGTGGGCGTGGAGCAAGGCACCATCCAGGAAGCCTACGCCAAGAAACACTGGGCGCCGGCCGGCGTGGAAGTGGTGCCTTATCAGAACCAGACCCAAGTGCTGTCCGACCTGGGGGCCGGCCGTCTGGACGCCTCGTTGCAAGACGCGGTGCAGGCGGACGAAGGCTTCCTGAAGAAGCCGGAAGGCAAGGGCTTCGCCTTTGCCGGCAAAGAGCTGGTTGACCCGCAGACCCTGGGCGAAGGCGCCGCCATCGGCTTGCGCAAGGAAGACAAGGAACTGAAGGCTGATATCGACAAGGCTATCGCCGGCATGCTCAAAGACGGCACCTACAAGAAGCTTGAAAAGAAATACTTCAACTTCGACGTTTACGGCAAGTAAACGGCAAGGGCCCGTTCAAGCATGCAAGGTCGCCGCGCGGCAGGCTTTGAACGGGCTCTAAGAGTGTGTTTACGATCTTGCGAGCCAGAGTCCTCATCGCCTAAGGCGTCCACGACGCGCCGCGGATCGTAAACATGTTCTAAGCCGCAAGCCGCCGACAAAACCGCTGCATTGGAACCCGCAGCGCCTCCGTGGCCGGAGTGGGCCATCCGTTTTGTCGGCGGCTCGTCTTTTGCGCAAGTCAGGGCCGGTTCGGCGCGCGCCGCCGCCCTGAAAGGGGAAGAGCATGTTTTTGCATGGATTCGGTTCCATTATCTGGGACGGCACGCTGGTGACGCTGGAGTTGGCGGTGTTGTCATTGTTGCTGGCCTTCCTCATCGGCCTCATCGGGGCCGGGGCCAAGCTGTCCAGCAATCCCTTGCTGAGCGGCGTGTCCACCTTGTACACCACGCTGATTCGCGGCGTGCCGGATCTGGTGCTGATGCTGTTGATTTTTTACAGCCTGCAGATCGGCATCAATCATCTGACCGAATGGCAGGGCATGGAACGGATTGACCTCAATCCCTTCGTGTCCGGCGTGGTGACCCTGGGCTTCATCTACGGCGCTTATTTCACCGAAACGCTGCGCGGCGCCTTCATCTCCGTGCCCAAGGGCCAGCTGGAAGCCGGCACCGCTTACGGCATGAGCCATTGGCAGGTGTTTTCCCGCGTCCAGTTCCCGCAGATGATGCGTTTCGCGCTGCCGGGCATTTCCAATAACTGGCAGGTGATGCTGAAAGCCACCGCCCTGGTGTCCATCATCGGCCTGACCGACGTGGTCAAAGTGTCGATAGACGCCGGCAAGAGCACTTACAAAGTGTTCTTCTTCACCCTGGTGGCCGGGGCGATCTATCTGCTGCTCACCACGGTGTCCAACTTCGTGTTGATGTGGCTGGAACGCCGTTATTCCATGGGCGTGCGGGAGGCCGAGCTATGATAGACATCATTCAGCAATACTGGCGTCCCTTCCTGTGGTCGGACGGCTACCATTTGTCCGGCCTCGCCGTCACCATGTGGCTGCTGGTGCTGTCCATCGCCTTCGGCTTCATCGTGTCCATCCCGCTGGCGGTGGCGCGGGTGTCCAAGGTCAAATGGCTGGCGCGCAGCGTCTGGTTCTACACCTATGTGTTCCGCGGCACGCCGCTCTACGTGCAGCTGCTGTTCTTCTACACCGGCATGTACAGCCTGGACGTGGTGCGGGAAGTGGGCTTTCTCAACCACTTTTTCCGGGAAGGCTACAACTGCACCATCCTGGCGTTCGCGCTCAACACCTGCGCTTATACCACCGAGATCTTCGCCGGCGCGATCAAGGCCACCCCTTACGGCGAAATCGAGGCCGGGCGCGCCTACGGCATGAGCAAGTTCACTCTTTACCGAAGAGTGATCATTCCGTCCGCGCTGCGCCGCGCGCTGCCGGCGTACAGCAATGAAGTGATCCTGATGCTGCACGCCACCACCGTGGCCTTCACCGCCACCGTGCCGGACATTCTGAAAGTGGCGCGCGACGTCAACGCCGCCACCTATGACTCCTTCAACGCCTTCGGCCTGGCCGCCTTGATCTATCTGGGCGTCACCTTCATCCTGGTGGGGCTGTTCCGCAAGGCCGAGACCAGATGGCTGGCTTATTTGCAGCCGGCGAAAACCTGAGAAACGGACTAGAAGATGGACAAGCTGAATATCCAGAACATCTATAAGAGCTACGGCAGCCACGAAGTGCTCAAGGGCGTTTCGCTGACCGCCAAGGCCGGCGACGTGATCAGCATCATCGGCTCATCCGGCTCCGGCAAAAGCACCTTTCTGCGTTGCATCAACTTCCTGGAAAAACCGAACCAGGGCAGCATCAGCCTCAATGGCGAGCCCATCCGCCTGGCCGCCACCAAGAACGGCGAACTGACGCCGGCGGACCAGAAGCAATTGCAGGGCATGCGCACCAAGCTGGCCATGGTGTTCCAGCACTTCAATCTGTGGGCGCACATGACGGTGCTGGAAAACGTCATCGAGGCGCCGGTGCACGTGCTGGGGATTTCCAAGGAGGAGGCCACCCAGCGCGCGGTCAAATACCTGCGCAAAGTGGGCCTGGACGAGCGCGCGCAGGACAAGTACCCGGCGCATCTGTCCGGCGGCCAGCAACAGCGGGTGGCGATTGCGCGCGCGCTGGCGATGGAGCCGGAAGTGATGCTGTTCGACGAACCCACCTCGGCGCTGGACCCGGAGCTGGTGGGCGAGGTGCTGAAAGTGATGCAGGCCTTGGCCGAGGAAGGCCGCACCATGATCGTGGTCACTCACGAGATGGGCTTTGCCCGCAATGTGTCCAATCACGTGATGTTCCTGCACCAGGGACGGGTGGAGGAGGAGGGCTGCCCGGACGAGGTGTTCGGCAACACCAAGAGCGAGCGCTTGAAGGCCTTCCTGTCGGGCAGCCTGAAGTAAGCCTGGCCCGGCCCCGCTGAAGAAAGTGCAAACCCGCCGGCGCGCGATGGCCGGCGGGTTTGGCTTTTGTGGATAAGTTTGAGTTTGGCCGTTGGCTGTGGATAAGCGGGTTTATTGGGGATGATCGGCGCGGAACAGCGTCCATTCCTCCACCGTGCGGCCGTCCGGCAGCTGGCACAGCGCGTACTCATTGCCCTGGGCGTCTTTTTGCGGCAACAGCTTGCCGCCCTTTTCCCCGCAATACACGGAGGCCGGATTGGCCATGCCCACCGCGGGGCGCTCCGGCGGCTTGGTCTGGCTGCAGGCGCTCAGGCCCAAGAGCGCGGCGGCGCATATCAAGATTCTCATGCGGTTTTCCTTTCAGTATCAGGCCGACAACAGCTTGCCGGATTTGAAGGCCTCGCGGCTGGCCACCTTGGCCAGCGACAGGCCGGTGGTGGTGTAGGTGCGGGCGCTGGTGGCGTACAACATGCCGGGGCGGTTGGCGCGGATCTCGCTGCAGCGGTCGCCTATCGGGTCTATCACCTCGGCCAGCAGTTCGCCGCTGGCCACCTCGCTGCCCGGTTGGGCGTGGTAGACCACCACGCCGGCGTGCGGCGCGTACAGGTTTTCCGAGCCGGCCAGCGGCGTGGCCGGGAAGGGCAGTTCCGGCTGCGGCGGCGCGGCTTCGGCGATCACGCCGCGGTGGCGCAGGAAGTTGAGGATGCCTTCCGCGTCCCGGCGCGCGTAATCGTGATGGACGTCGATTTCGCCGCGCAGTTCCACCGTCACCGCCAGGCAGGCCATGTCGATCTGGACGTCCAGGCCCTCGGCCGCCGCCAGGTCGCGCAGCTGCCACCATAGCTGGCCGCAGGCTTCGTCGAAGGGATGGTCGCCGGAATCGGTGGCCAGCAAGGTGGCGCAAGCGCCCAGGTAGCGCGACAGCGGCTCGCACTGCTCCCACAGCGGGGTGCCGGTGTACAGGTGCAGGCCGGCGCGGCAGTCGCAATGCAGATCCAGCACCACGTCGGCGTCGAAAGCCAGCTTCATCAGCGTGTGGCGCAGCGATTGCAGCTCGCTGTCGGCGCGCAGCGCGCCCAATTGCTGGCGCGCCTCCGCGCGGATCAAGGCGGTGTTGGCCTTGCCGTCGCGGCCCAGCTGCGCTTTCACCGCTTCGAAAATGGGCTCGGACAGCACCGGGTAATAGCGGTTGAAGTTCTGACCGCTTTGCAGGTCGAAACGCCCCAGCGGCTTCTCGCTCTGGTTCTGGTTCAGGCCTATGGGGTTGGCCACCGGCACCAGGATCACCTCGCCGCGCAGCAGTCCGGCGGCGTCCAGCCGCTGCAAGCCTTGCTTCAAATGCCAGGCGGTCAGCATGCCGGGCAGCTCGTCGGCGTGCAGGCTGGCCTGGATATAGATTTTCTGGCCGCTTTGCGGCACGCCGAAATGGAAGCTGGTCAGGTCGCGCTGGCTGCCCAGGCTGGGCGACAGCAAGGGCTGGCGGTGGGTGTACATGGGTTCTCCTCTTGCGGTGTGCGGCTCTGTCGTCGAATCTTATGCCAAACCGGCCCGGGCAAGATAGGGCCGCCGAGCGGACATGCGTTGACGAACGAGCATGCCCCCCGGACAATCATGGCTTTTGCCATTCCACGCCCGCGCGCGTGGTGGAGTGCCTTTGGATTCTCTCTCCGACTTCTTCCAGCCCGGCATCGAGCCCGCCTCCTTGCAGGCGGTGTCGCGCCTGACCGGCGCCTGGCCTTATCTCGCCGTCTTCGTCACCCTGTTCCGCGGCGGCGACGAAGAAGTGCTGATGCGGCTGCTGGTGTTGCGGGAACTGGGCGGCCGCGCCGAAGCGCCGCTATGGACGCCGCAGGAAATCGCCCAGCGTTTCGCCTATCTGAACGACACCAAGCTGGCCACCATCCTGGGCCGGCTGCGCGAGGGCGGCTTGCTGGTCTACGACAGCGACGGCGGCGCTTACCAGTTGTCCGAGGGCGCGCGCGTCGCGCTGGCGGCGCTGGCCACCATGGTGGATTTCGCCGGCGACGACGTGGAGCTGGGCTATCTGACCAGCCAGGTGGCCGCCGGCCAGGCGGTGGGCCAGGTCTCCGACGAAGCGCTCAAGCACCTGCTGGCGCGCCTGAACGAGCTGTACGCGGAATTTGAAGAAGCGCTGGAATCGCAGTCGGAGTTCCGCATCCGCGCCGCCCAGCACCGCCTGGAAGCGGTATGGCGCTGGGTGGCCAAATCCACCGAGGTGGTCAAGAGCCTGACCCAGGACGACACGCTGAGCCTGCTGGTGCTCAACCAGGCCCAGGCCATCGCGCTGGCGCAAAGCCGCATGCTGGCCCTGGCCGGCACGTTTGAGCGCCGGCTGGCGCAATTGGCCGCGCAGCGCGTGCATCTGGGCGGCTCCGGCCTGACCTCCACCGACATCGCCGACTGGCTGCGCCGCATGGCGGCCGGCCAGCTGGCGCACAAGCTGGACGCCTGTCTGTCCATCGCCCCCGAGCCCGCCTTCCTGTCCACGCCGGAACTGGCCGACGTGGCCGAATTCGAACTGCTGGCGCGCGAGCGCGCCAAGGCCGGCTCCATGACGCTGCCGGGCGGAGAAGCCGCGCCGCTGGCCGACGCGCCGGAAATGGAGCGCCTGCTGGAGGCCGAGGCCATGTACGACGCCTTGCTGGAACTGGGCATGTCCGGCGTGGCCGACGCCCACATCAGTCAGGCGGTGCTGGCCGACAGCTACAACGAAACCGCCTATCGGCTGTCGCTGCTGTCCCTGATCGGGGATCCGGAAACCAGCAACGACCAAAGCATCGTCGCCGCGTTGGCCAAGCTGCCGTTCAGTCTGCAAGGCGGCGAGAGCGTGATCGAGCCGGACCACCCGGAAGTGGCGTCGCTGTCCGACGCGCGACTGGTGGCCGCGGCCCAAAAAGGTTCTTAATGGAAACAGAAATCAAAACCCTGACCGCCCGTCTGCTGGCGCACCGGGTGGTGCCGCGCGGCGACGCGCTGGCGAAGAAGGCGCTGCTGGACGACAGCTTCCGCCTGGAGTTGGACAAGAGCCTGGCGGCCGTCGGCCTGCGCCTGGTGGAGAACCCCTACGCCGAACACCTCGCCGTGGCCTTGCTGCCGGAAATGACCGAACCGGTGTTCGGCTCCGGCGACGCCTGGCTCAACAATAATCTGGGCCTGCCGCGCGACGGCGTGGCGCTGCTGGTCATCCTGTGGTCCTTGATCATCCTGCCCAAGCGCGAACGCCAGATCGCCCGCGTGGAAGCTGGCAAGGAAAACCAGAGCGATATGTTCGGCGCGCAAAAGCCGCTGGAAACCGGCGAGGCCGTGTCCACCGGCGTGTCCGAGGACGCGCTCTACGCGGACTTCGGCAAGGCGCTGGGCGGCCGCACCCGCTTCAACGCCAACCTGGGCCGCCTGGTCAACCTGGGCTTCATCGTGCGCCGCAACCGCTGGCTGGACGAAGGGCCGATGCTGGACCTGATGATCGACTACGCCCAGCTGGCGCCGCGCATCATCGAAGGCGCGCTGGCCGACGTGCTGCTGCGCCGCGAAGGCCGCGACGCGCTGGCCGACAAGCGCGCGGAAGCGGCCGAGGACGGCCTGGACGCCGCCGCGGAGGCGGAGGACTCCGCCGGCCCGCTGTTTGACCTGCCGCCGGACGAGGACGCGGCCCACGAGGAGACGCGCTGATGTTCCAGATGAAATCGGTGGAAATGGTGCACTGGGACTTCTGGCAGCGGCTGACCGTGCCGCTGGACGCGCAGATCGTCACCATCATCGGCCCCAACGGCTCCGGCAAGACCACCTTGCTGGACGCGATGCGCACCCTGCTGGCGATCAAATGCTCGGGCAAGCGCGATTACAAGCGCTACGTTCGCAACAATAAGGAACCCTTCGCCTATCTGCGCGGCGTGGTGGACAATCCGCGCCGCCCCAGCGGCGGCCTGTATCCGACCCCCTTCTTCCCCATCGTCGCGGACGCCGTCACCCTGCTGTGCCGGGTCAAGAAACAGGGCGGGGACTGGGTGCGCCACTACGCCATCCTGGACGGCGACGTGCCGCTGGAGCTGGCCGAAGGCCAGGCCCAATGGATGGGCGTGCAGGAATACCGCCGCCGGCTGGAAATGGCCGGCCTGACCCCGGCGGTGGCCGAAGTGCTGGCGCTGGAACAGGGCGACACCGACAAGCTCACCGAATACAGCCCGCGCCAACTGCTGGACCTGGTGTTTCAGGTCTTCGGCGACAAGGACGTGTTGGACAACTACCAGCGCGCCCGCGACGAGCAGCGCGCCACCGAGCTGGAGCTGGAATCGCTGAGCCGTCAGGAAGAAGCGCTGCAGACGCGGGTGGAAACCATGAAGACCCGCGCCAACCGCTATCTGGAATGGCGGCAGTTGCAAACCGGCATCGCCCGGCTGCGCGACGAGGCGCTGCCGGTGCTGGCCTATCTGGACGCCAAGTCCGCGCTCGGCAATGTCTGGAAAAACTACCGCGGCAACTTCCACACGCTGAACCAGGCCCAGGGCGAGCACGCCGACACCCTGCAACTGGTGGCCAAGCTCAAGGCGGCGGAAGTGGCCGCCGACGCCTCGCGCAAGGCGGCCGAAACCGCCCGCGTCGGCGCGCAGGAAGCCTTTATGGCGGCCAAGGGCGAACACGCCGGCGTGGCCGGCCAGCTCAAGGAACGCGACCGGCTGCAAGCCTTGGCCAGCAAGGAATACGGCGCCGACGCCGCCCAACTGGCCGACAAGCTCTCCGCCTTGCGCGGCGAAGCCGAGCAATTGAAAGACGGCCTGCGCGAACTGAAAAAGCAGCGCCAGGATAGCTCCCAGCACCTGGAGGCGCTGGAGATAGGCCGCGGCCGCGCGCCGGAAGACGTGCGCCAGTTCAAGGCCGCGCTGGACGAGGCCGGCATCGGCCACCTGATGTTGTCCGACATCGTGGAAGTGCTGGACCCCAACTGGCAGGCGGCGGTGGAAGCGCTGTTGCGCGGCTATCGCCACGTGGTGCTGCTGGAGCGCGAATCCGACCGGCGCGAAGCCTGGCGCATCGGCGAGAAACTGCGCTACCGCCACTTCGTGGTGCCGGAGCGCAGCAGCCCGCCGCGCGCCAACGCCGGCAGCCTGATGGAAGTGGTGCGCTTCTCCGCCGACGCGCCGGAATGGCTGTATCGGCAATTGAACAGCGTCAGCCGCGTCGACGACGCCGAGCAGGGCGCCGACGTCAGCGGCGACTGGATCACCCGCGACGGCTATTTCCGCGAACGCCGCGGCGCGCGCCACATCGGCGTGCCGGCGCATGAGTTCGCCTTCGGCGAAGCCGCCCGCCAATCGCGGCTGCTGGCGGTGCGCGAGGCATTGAAAGCGCTGAACACCCGCATCCTGGCCGATGAAGAGCGGCTGGTGGCCGCCACGCGCGAAGCCGCCGGCCTGGCCGAATACCTGGGCGGCATGGACGCCATCCGCCAGCTGGACAGCCGCGCCGAAGAGTTCGCCGCGCTGGAAACGCGCAAGCAGGGACTGGAAAGCGAAATCGCCCGCCTGGGCGCGGCGCTGGGCCTGGTCAGCGCGGAGAAGGAAGCCGCCGACCAACGCTACAGCGACGCAAGGCTGGCACACGACCGCGTCTGCCAGCGCGAACAGGACAGCCTGGCCGCCTTCCGCCAAAAACAGCAGGAAGTGGAGCAGGCGCGCCGCCAAGTGCGCCGCCTGCTGTCCGAGCTGCGCGAATGGGCGGAGCGCTTGCCCGATGCGGCGCTGGCGGCGGATAACGTCGCGGCGCTCGAAAGCGAGTTCGACACCGCCGCCGACGCCAAGCACCAGCTCAATTACTTGGAAGAGCGGCTGCAAAGCGGAGACTGGGAGCAGGACGAAGCCGTGTTGGCCCTGAAGGACAAACTGGTGGAAGACCTGACCGGCCTGGACCGCGAGCGTCAGCGCCGCCAAAGCGAAGTGGACCGTTCGCGCGAACTCACCGACGAAGCGCGCGCCGCCTATATGGGCAAGCTGCGCGCCACCGTCCGCGTCTACGGTCAGAACGTCAAGCGCCTGGGCGAACTGGCCGGCATCCAGGTGGAAGTGGAACTGCCGCAGCTGTCCAACGACGACGCGGCGCTGGCCCAGGCCGGCCTGGTGCTCAAGTTCAACTTCGACCAGAAGGGCCTGATGGGCATGAACGACGGCGAAGCCTCCGGCGGGCAGCAGGTGATGAAGTCGCTGATCCTGCTGATCGGCCTGATGATGGACGAGTCCAACCCGTCCGGCTTCGTCTTCATCGACGAGCCGTTCGCCCACCTGGACATCTTCAACATCGACCGCGTCGCCGGCTTCCTCAAAGCCACCGAGGCGCAGTACCTGATCACCACGCCTAACACCCACAACATCAATATCTTCGCGCCGTCGGAGCTGACGCTGGCCACCCGCAAGAAGCGGCCGGGAGAGCAATGGGCGCCGCCCATTCTGCAAACCCGCCGCCGCGCGGACGGCGGCGAACCGGCTTGAGCAGACTGCGCAGCCGCCCCTAGGGGCGGCTGTTTTCTATTGGGCGGGCCGCTGTCGCTCACGGCTGGTTGTAGCTGTACTCGATGCCGTTGATCGTGGACTTGAAGCCGTAGCGCGGGAAGGCCGGGTTCGGCTTCTTGGCGAGGTAGGCGTCCGCCAGCGCCTCGGCCGCTTGCCGGTAGAACTTGATCTGGTTCTTGTTGTACCAGGGATCGTCGTGGGGATTGGGGCTGAATTTGTAGCTCTGGTCGCGGCCGCCGGCGATGTAAATGCGAATGCCGCGCGCGCCGGGGCCGGAGCCGCCGCTTTTTTGCTCCACATAGTTGAAGGTGATGCCGCTGTCCTTGTAATTGGGCAGGCTGCCGCTGATATTGGCTGCCAGCGCTCCGCCGGCGGTCAGCGACAGCGCGCTGACGGCGAGCAAGGCCGCGACGCGGCGGAACAGGAAGTTGAGTGAGGGATGCATGGCGCTCCTTTGGGTGATGGTTGAGAACCGTCGGCAAGCGAGCGGCCTTGCCGGCGAGGCGTTAGCGTCGTGAAATGGCGCTTAAATGTCGCCTATTTATACAAATGGCAATTATTTTTCATATTTAAATGCCATTTGGATTGTGAAGATAGGCGAGCGCGAGGCTATCAGCAAGCGCCGCATGCCAGTCCTTAAGGCCGGGCGGCGAGAAAGCGCTGATGAGGCGTTTGCGCGGCGGGCCGCGCTTGGACGGCGGATGGCGTCCCGCCGCCTCTGGCCTATGCTGAGAGGTAGGCATGAGCGTTGTGGGAAAGCGGGTTTGAAATGGAAGAACGCGATTTGGTGAGCAGCGCCATCCCCATGGCGCAACTCAAGCTGGAACTGCGCCCGAACGGCGTTTTGCGGATTTCGGTGTACGAGCTTGACGATGAGGAGCCGTTTTTCGTTTACGAGGCCAGCGATGACTTCGATCCCGAGGCGGTGCTGAGCGTCGCGGAAAGGCGGCTGGACCCGGTGCGGCTGGCCGTCTTCAAGCATGTGTTCTTCCCGGCTCAGGACGATGTCGAGGATGGACGGGAAGAGGGCGATAGGTAGAGAACTTCCGAGCAGCTTCGTCCATTGCAGGCCAACACCCCGCCCAGGCGGGGTGTTATTTTTACGCTGATCGCCATGGCTTTGGCCCTGATGAACCGGCAAGTACAATCTTGGTCGTGCCGCGCAACTGGCGGCGCTTGGTTTGGCGACCAAATGCAAGAAGGAGGCGGACATGCTGCGCTCGCAGCGTCTTGATGTCCATGTATCACCAGGATTTTGCCGGATCGTATCTGGGCAGGATATGGCGAGGATGCCTCCGTGCATGCCGGTTCCTTCTTGCCGGTTCGCCAACCTTGTCATGCCCTGTCTTCCCTAGAAAGGCCTGAAGTTCACGCCAAGCGTCATCCGGATTTCGAAAGAGGCGTGCTTGTTTGTGGTGCCAGTAGCTATTCTTTGCACCGAACGGCTGAGGGAGGAAAGAGTGGAGGGGCTAAATGCCCACCGATTGCCTTCTGTCGGTTTTCCACCTCTGCTTTTTCCTTCCACCCTATGGGTCATGGAGCAGTTGCTTAAACAATCCAGACGCAGACATGTGTTTTTCCTCTGTCCTCAGTTCTTTCTAAAGTTTTTTCTTTGCGTCCGTCCTGAACGGTTTGCTGATGGCTTTACCTTGACCCTCCTGACTTCCCAAGTGACAATTCTCTCGTGCCGCTGAATGCGCGGCGCTGGGTTTAGCGACCCAAATGCACTGATACCTCTGCTGAGAGTGGTCTTCTCACGCCTATTTGAACCAACGTAGTTGTGTTTCCTATGGCAGGCAGTGGCAGGGAGGCCTTTATGGTCTGCCGGTCTTCAGTGCGCCGGTTCGCTAACCCTGTCACGTGCCTGCCGTATCCGCTTAGCGACGGATATCAGGCGTTAACGTCAGCACTGGAGACCGCCATGTTTACGTTGTTACGCCCCCTCCCGAATTTCCCTTTTTTCTTCTTGTGGTGTCGTGTTTCTTTCCGTTCTTTGGAGGCCCGGCCATGACTGCGCTGCCGCTTGCCGCTTCTTCCCTGAGCCCGCGCCGGGAGCTGGCCCGCACCTTGAGTCGTCTGCATCAGATGCGGATGGAGCACGAGAGCCTGGCCTTGATCGACACCCAACTAGCCTGGTTGGACCACGCGATCGGTGAAATCGACGATGCCATGGACCACGTCATCCAGTGCAAGCAGGCCCTGGCCTTGCTGCTGCAACTGCTGAGCCTGAGCGGGCAGGCGCAATTGCCGGGCCGTACGCTGTGGGCCTTGCTGGAGCCGGTGCAGCGACGCTTGGCCGAGGCTTGCCACGCGCTGGACGATCAGTTCGACCGGCCGCGAGCCTGAGTCCGCGCCAAGACGCCCAAAGCCCGCCTGGGGGCGGGCTTCGGGTACTGATGGATGGCCCGGTCCTGGAACCGGGCGCATGCGCTTAGAACCTGTTGACGATCAGCTGCGCGTCGGTAGAGACATTGTGCGATGAGCGCCGTCTTCGAAATGCTCATGTACCGTATGTACATTCCGCTTTCTCAGCCGTTTTCGCCTTGTCTCGCCTTAGCTCGCGAGATCGTAAACATGTTCTTAGCGCAGGTTCAACGCTTTGATCGCGTTGTTGATTTCATCCGCCAGGCGCACTTCCTGACCCAGCTGCTCGTGCCATTGCTGGTTCTGGAAGAAGGCGTAGCGCGCCTTGGAGTTGTTGCCGGCTTGCCAGCCGTCTTTCAGTTGGCCGTCGAAGAAGAACTGTTCCAGCAGCGCGTGGCCGGCCGCGTGGGCCTGGTTTTGCGCGTGCTGCTCGTGCAGGCGCGGCGCGCCCACCAGATGCAGTTCGATATCGCGGCCCTGCTCTTCGTAGCGGCCCTGGATCGGGTGCTCGAACACCAGCGGCTGCAGCGTGGCGTGGGTGATGGTGGCGCGGCCGGTGATATGGCGCGACGGGGTGTACACGGTCAGATCCAGCCGCAGGTTCAGGCCGCCCGCCTGGCCGGGTTTGTTGACGTTGTAGCTGACGATGAACAGGCCGGATTTTTGATCGCGATCGATAGTCATGTTTGGACTCCTTGAGATCAATAACATCAGAGAAGTTGGAGCGCCCGGTGGGACGCCCAGGCCCAATGGCGATGTGCGAGCCGCGGCGGTAACCGCTGCTGCCCTGTAGTTATATAACCTTTGATTTTATTTTCTGCCGTACTTAATGGCAGTTGGAAATAAAGAGGAGATGGGGCTTGCGCGCGGGCTTAGGGAGGGGAGGGGCAGGAAAGCGCGCCGCCGGGGCCGGCGGCGCGAGGGAAAGTCAGGCTTGTTGCTCAAAGCGCACAGGCTGTTTGCCCAGGCGCTTGGCCCGCACCACCACGGTGCCGGCGATCTTGTCGTGCCAGCCCTGTTTGCGCGCGTCCAGGCCCACCCAGATCAGGCCCAGCAAGAAGGGGAAGCAGGATACGAAGTAGCCGAGATAGCGCAGCGCCGCCTGCATCGGCGTCATCGGCGCGCCGGTTTTGGCGTCCACGATGCGCGCGCCCAGCAGCATCTTGCCCGGCGTGCTGCTCTTGAACCACCAGAAAGCCAGCACCGCCGCCGCCGGCAGCACCCAGTTGACCATCAGGCCGGCCAGCGGGCTCAACTCGAAGCCGCCTTGCATCATGAAGGCCTGCATCGTCCAGCCGTCGCCGCTTTCCGCCACGCGGCGGGTTTCGCCGCCGCCGCCGGCCAGCAGCCAGATCGCCGGCGCCAGCGCCAGGCACAGCAGCAGGGTGTCGATCAGGCTGGCCAGCACTCGCAGCCAGAAGCCGACGTATTCCAGTTCTTCGGCGCCGTCTTGCATCTTCAATCCTCCAGATTGGGTTTGTGCTTGGCCGCCACGCGCAGATAGTGTTCGGCGGAGTATTGGAAATAGGCCAGCTCTTTGTCGGTCAGCGGCCGCGCCTGCTTGACCGGGTTGCCCAGATAAAGATAGCCGGACTCCAGCCGCTTGCCCGGCGGCACCAGGCTGCCGGCCCCGATCAGCACCCGCGGTTCTATCACCGCGCGGTCCAGCACGATGCTGCCGATGCCGACCAGCACTTCGTCGCCTATGGTGCAGCCGTGCAGGGTGACGTGGTGGCCGATGGTGACGTTGCGGCCTATCACCAGCGGCGCGCCGACGGGGTCCGCTGCGCTTCTGTGGCTGACGTGCAGCATGGCGAAGTCCTGGATGTTGGAGTTCTCGCCTATGCTGATGGCGTTGACGTCGCCGCGTATCACCGCACAGGGCCAGACCGACGCGCCCTCCGCCAACGAGACTTCGCCGATGACCACGGCAGCCGGGTCGATGTAGCAGCTGTCGTGGATCTGCGGCTGATGCCCGTCATAAGGGCGGATATTGCTTTTCATCGGTCTGTCCTCATCTGAAATCGGGTAAAGTTCCTATCATACCCCCACAGGATGCCAATATGAGCCAGAACCCCTTGCTGGACTTTTCCGGACTGACCCGTTTCGCGGAGATCAAGCCGGAGCACATTTCCCCCGCCATCGACGAATTGCTGTCCGCCGCGCGCGCCGCGGTGGCGCGGCTGACCGCGGAGCAGGGCGCGCCCAGCTGGGAAAGCTTCGTCGATCCGCTGACCGACGCCACCGAGCATCTGGGCCGCGCCTGGGGCGTGGTGGGCCATCTGAACGCGGTGGTGAACACGCCGGAGCTGCGCGAGGCCTACAACAGCAATATCCCGAGAATTTCCGAGTTCTGGACCGAGATGGGCCAGAACCTGGAGCTGTTCGCCCGCTTCAAGGCGCTGGCGGCCAGCCCGGAGCACGCCGGCTACAGCGCGGCGCGCAAGAAGATCGTATCCAACGATCTGCGCGATTTCCGCCTGTCCGGCGCGGAATTGCCGCAGGCGGAAAAAGAGCGCTTCGCCGCCATCCAGACGCGGCTGGCGGAGCTGTCCGCCAAGTTCGAACAGAACGTGCTGGACGCCACCGACGCCTTCAGCCTGTATATCGAGGACAAGGCCGAGCTGTCCGGCGTGCCCGAGGATTCGCTGGAACTGTTCGCCGCCGCCGCGGCCGGCGACGACAAGAGCGGCTACAAGATCACGCTGCAATTCCCGTTCTACTTCCCGGTGCTGCAGTACGCGGACAACCGCGCGCTGCGCGAAAAGCTGTACCAGGCCAATGTGCAGCGCGCGTCGGAGTTCGGCCCGGCCGAACGCGACAACAGCCCCATCATCCGCGAAAAGCTGAAACTGGCGCGCGAGGAGGCCCAGCTGCTGGGCTTCGCCAACTTCGCCGAACTGTCCCTGTTCACCAAGATGGCGGAAAGCCCGGAACAGGTGATCGCCTTCCTGCGCGATCTGGCCGCGCGCGCCAAGCCGTTCGCGGTCAAGGACCGCCAGGAACTGGAGGCCTTCGCCGCCGCCGAACTGGGCCTGGCCAAGCTGGAAGCCTGGGATCTGGCCTACGCCGCGGAAAAGCTGCGCGTGGCGCGCTACGCCTTCTCCGAGCAAGAAGTGAAGCAGTACTTCCCGGAAAGCAAGGTGCTGCCCGGCCTGTTCGGCGTGGTGTCCACGCTGTTCGGCATCGAGGTGCGGCCTAGCAGCGCGCCGGTCTGGCATCAGGACGTGCGCTTCTTCGACATCCACAAGGATGGCCAACTGGTCGGCAGCTTTTATTTCGACCTGTACGCCCGCGACGGCAAGCGCTCCGGCGCCTGGATGGACGACGCGCGCGGCCGCCGCCGCAAGAGCGGCCAGGTGCAGACCCCGATCGCCTATCTGACCTGCAATTTCACCCGCCCGGTGGGCGACAAGCCGGCGCTGTTCACCCACGACGAAGTGATCACCTTGTTCCACGAGTTCGGCCATGGCCTGCATCATATGCTGACCCGAGTCGACGAACTGGGCGTGGCCGGCATCAACGGCGTGGAATGGGACGCGGTGGAGCTGCCCAGCCAGTTCCTGGAGAACTTCGCCTGGGAATGGGACGTGGTGCAGGGCATGACCCGCCATGTGGACAGCGGCGCGACCTTGCCGCGCGAGCTGTTCGACAAGATGCTGGCGGCCAAGAACTTCCAGAGCGGCATGGCCACGGTGCGCCAGCTGGAGTTCGCGCTGTTCGACCTGCAGCTGTACAGCGTCTTCGACGCCGACAAGGGCGATTGGCTGGCCCTGTTGGAAGAGGTGCGCGGCGAGGTGGCGGTGAACTTCCCGCCGGCCTACAACCGCTTCCCCAACAGCTTCAGCCACATTTTCGCCGGCGGCTATTCGGCCGGCTATTACAGCTACAAGTGGGCGGAAGTGCTGTCCGCGGACGCCTACGCGGCTTTCGAGGAGGCCGGCGGCGCCAATGCGGACACCGGCAAGCGCTTCTGGGACGAGATCCTGGCGGTGGGCGGCAGCCGTCCGGCGCTGGAATCCTTCCGCGCCTTCCGCGGCCGCGATCCGCAGATCGACGCCTTGCTGCGCCATTCCGGCATGGTGGAAACAGTTTGAAACGGCCGTTTTATGCTGAGGGAAAAATATTCCGGGCTTTGTCGGAACTCTTGTGAAGCGCCGCGGCTCTAATTTTTTGCTCAGTGGGTTATCTCCAGAGCAGCAAGCGAGCCAGACGCATATCAGGGTAGATTGATATAGTGTCTATTGCGCGCCTCCGTGTAGACGGAGGCGCCTTTTTTTTGCCGCGGATCGCGCGGCTAAAAAGATTCAGTCGTCCCGCTCTGGTTTGGCGGGCGGCGTCAGCGGCTGCAGGGTGTGGCGGTGCTGGAAGGTAGGGGTCCGCATCGAGAACGGCGGGGTCAACGGCGCCAGACGAGGGCGGTTGGGGTTGCGCGTTGGGCATAATGCCTGTTGCGCGTCGTGCTGCTTGTGCTTGATAGTCAAGAACTTGCTCCGGTTACGACGACGCTTTCGATCATAGGCCGGGGTTCCGGGCCTTGGCAAATTCCCGTCGTCCGGCTGTTGTTTATTTGTTTAAACACTTTTGTTTAATCAAGCATCAAATAATCGACGCCATCGACTGTCGCCGCCCAAAGCTTGGCAGTGCCGCGCGCTGCGGTTATGGTGTCGGCCTTTGCATGAAAAACATTTGGAGAGCCCGCCGATGCGTTTTGCCACCTGGAACGTCAATTCCCTCAAGGTCCGCCTGCCGCAGGTGATCCAATGGCTGTCGGACAGCCCGGTGGACGTGCTCTGCCTGCAAGAACTGAAAATGGATCAGGACGTGTTTCCCTTGGCCGAGATCGAAGCGGCCGGCTACCGCGCGGCATGGTTCGGTCAGAAAACCTACAACGGCGTGGCCATTCTGGTGCGCGCGCCGCTGGAGCTGGAAGACGTGGTGCTCGGCATCCCCGATTACGGCGACGAGCAGCGCCGGGTGATCGCCGCCACGGTGAACGGCATCCGCGTGATCTGCGGCTATTTCGTCAACGGCGAGGCGGTGGATTCGCCCAAGTATCCGTACAAGCTGGAGTGGCTGGCCAATCTGGAGCGCTATGTCGCCGCGGAGCTGCAACGCCACCCGCAGTTGCTGCTGTTGGGCGATTACAATATCGCGCCGGAAGACCGCGATGTGTACGACCCGGAAAGCTGGCACGAACAAGTGTTGTGCAGCACGCCGGAACGCGAATCCTTCCGCCGCTTGATCGCGCTGGGCCTGAGCGACAGCTTCCGCCTGTTCAATCAGGAGGAGAAGCAGTACAGCTGGTGGGATTACCGCGCGATGATGTTCCGTCGCAACAAGGGCGTGCGCATCGACCACATCCTGGTCAGCGACGCCTTGAAGCCGCGCGCGCTGGAATGTGTGATCGACAAGGCGCCGCGCAAATGGGAGCGTCCGTCCGACCACACTCCGGTGGTGCTGACCCTGGCCGATTGAGCCTAAAGGCCGGCCGCGGCCGGCCTATCCGCCAGCTTTCTTGGCTTGCCTCAAAAATATCGCCGGCCGGTTTTGCTAGTCTGGAGCTTTCTTGCTTTCAGATGGCTGCGCGATGACCCAAAACCACCCCAAACTGCCGGTAGACCCGTATTACGAGGGCGTGCCGGAATACATGACCCAGGTGTACGACTGGGCTTACGTCAACCCGCGCAAGGCCGGCTGGCTGGATCGCAACCTGGTGGTGCGCGTCTTGTTGTTCTTCAACGATCAAAGGCTGATGCGCGCCTATCTGGAGCAGATCCGCCCCGGCGACAAGGTGTGGCAGGTGGCCCATGTCTACGGCGACCTGGTGCAGCGCGCGGCGGACCGGGTGGGCGGGGACGGGCGCTTCGTGCTCACCGACATCACGCCGGTGCAGATAGAGCACGCCGAGCGCAAGCTGCGCGATCGCCCCCAAGCCGCGGTGGTGCGCGCCAACGCCGGCAATCACCGGCTGGAGTCCGACGATTTCAACTTGATCTGCAGTTTCTTCCTGCTGCATGAGGTGCCGGATCATCTGAAGCGCGCCATCGTCGACAATATGCTGTCCCAGGTGCCGCCCGGCGGCCGCGCGGTCTTCGTCGACTACCATAGGCCCAAGCCGTGGCAGCCGATAGGCTGGCTGCTCAAATGGGTGAACCGCGTGCTGGAGCCGTTCGCCGAGGCCTTGTGGAACCATGAGATTCGCGACTACGCGCAAGAGGCGGACGGCTTCGACTGGAGCAAGCGCACCCTGTTCGGCGGGGTGTACCAGGTGACGACGGCGAAGAGGAAGCCTTGAGGGCGCGCCGTACTTGACGTTACACGGGCTTACAAGCGACTAACAGACCCGGGACGGGGGCAGGGCTAGGATACGTCTCAAGGAAGCGCCGAATCCGGCGCGATGTGATCGGTGAACGGGAGCCCAAGGCTCCCAAGCCTGAAACTGGAGATGCATCATGAACAAACTGACTCTGCTTGCCCTGACCGCCGCTTTCGGCCTGAGCTCCGCCGCTGGTTTCGCCGCCGAAACCGCCAAACCGGCCGCTTCCGCTCCGGCAGCCAAAATGGCTCCGGCCGCCAAGAAAGCTGAAAAGCACCCGGCCAAGATCCACCACGCCAAGAAAGGCGAAAAGGTAGCCGCTTCCGCTCCGGCGCAAAAAGCCCAGGCCGCCAAGGCCGAAGCGTCCGCTCCGGCCAAGGCCAAGCACGCCGCCAAGAAGCCGCACGCCAAGCATGCGAAGAAGGCCGCTTCCGCCGCCGCCCAGAAAGCCCAGGCCGCCAAGGCTGAAGCTTCCGCTCCGGCCAAGAAGCACGCCGCTAAAAAGCCGCACGCCAAGCACGCTAAAAAAGCCGCTTCCGCTCCGGCGCAGAAAGCCCAGGCCGCCAAGGCCGAGGCCTCCGCTCCGGCCAAGAAAGTAGAGAAAAAGGCCGCTCAACACAAGAAGCACGCCGGCAAGGCCAAGAAGGCCGCTGCATCGGCTGCCAAATAAACCGGACCTCGCGTCTGGCTCGCTAAAAAAAACAGGCCCCTCAGGGAGGCCAAGACTCAAAGGAGGCCGCGGCCTCCTTTTTCTTTTTGAACGGGACCGCCGGCAGGACAGGCGCGCCCGGCGGCCTTATGCTGTTACACTCAAACGCTTCGATGCCGGCCGCATGCCCCGGCTTGCAACCGCTTTCGTCCATTGATTTCGCGCTTAAGGAGCTTCCATGCTAGCCGCCCCGCAAGTTTCCGCCTTCCTGCCGCCGCGCCGCATTCTGATGGGGCCGGGCCCGTCCGACGTTTATCCGGAAGTGCTGGCCGCCCAGGCCCGCCCCACCGTCGGCCATCTGGACCCGCTGTTCGTCGGCATGATGGACGAGGTGAAAAGCCTGCTGCAATACGCGTTCCAGACCGCAAACCCGATGACGGTGGCGCTGTCGGCGCCGGGTTCGGCCGGCATGGAAGCCTGCTTCGTCAACCTGGTGGAGCCGGGCGAGAAGGTCATCGTCTGCCGCAACGGCGTGTTCGGCGAGCGCATGCGCCAGAACGTGGTGCGGCTGGGCGCGGTGCCGGTGCTGGTGGACAGCCCCTGGGGCCAGCCGGTGGATCCGGACGCGGTGGAGAGCGCCTTGAAAGCCAATCCGGACGCGCGCTTCCTGGCCTTCGTTCACGCCGAGACTTCCACCGGCGCGCTGTCCGACGCCAAGACGCTGTGCGCGCTGGCCAAACGCCACGGCTGCCTGAGCATCGTCGACGCGGTGACCTCGCTGGGCGGGGTGGAGCTGCGCGTGGACGAATGGGGCGTGGACGCGGTGTATTCCGGCAGCCAGAAGTGTCTGTCCTGCGTGCCCGGCTTGTCGCCCTTGTCTTTTTCGCCGGCGGCGGTGGACAAGCTGCAGGCGCGGCAAAGCCCGGTGCCCAGCTGGTTCCTGGACCAGACCCTGGTGATGGCCTACTGGGGCGGCGGCAAGCGCAGCTACCATCACACCGCGCCGGTGAACGCCTTGTACGCGCTGCACGAATCGCTGCGCCAGCTGGCCGGCGAGGGCCTGGAGGCGGCTTGGCGGCGCCACCGCGACATGCATCTGATTCTGCGCGCCGGCCTGGAGAAGCTGGGGCTGAGGTTCGTGGTGGACGCCGCGGCGCGCTTGCCGCAGCTGAACGCGGTTTATATTCCCGAGGGCATAGACGACGCGGCCACGCGCAATCGTCTGTTGCAGGAGTACAACCTGGAGATAGGCGGCGGCCTGGGCGATCTGGCCGGCAAGGCCTGGCGCATCGGCCTGATGGGCTACGGCGCGCGCCGCGAGAACGTGGCGCTGTGCCTGAAGGCGCTGGAGAGCGTGTTGAAGTAAGCGCGGCCTGTGTCCGGCGGGCGCGCGTCAGCGCGCGCCGCGCCGCCGGGAGATGAAAAACGCCATCCGCGAAGGATGGCGTTTTTGCTGCCGCGGGAGGCGGATCGGCTTATTTTTCGACGAAGGCGCGTTCGATCGCGTAGTCGGCCGGTTCGCCCATGCGCGGGGATTCCTTGAAGCCCATGCCGTTCAGGATCTCGCACAGATCGTGCAGCATGGACGGGCTGCCGCAGATCAGCGCGCGGTCGTGTTCCGGGTTCATTTGCGGCAGGCCGATGTCGGCGCACAGCTTGCCGCTGGTGATCAGGTCGGTCAGCCGGCCCTGATTGCGGAAGGGCTCGCGGGTCACGGTCGGGTAGTAGATCAGTTTCTCGCGCACCATCTCGCCGAAGAATTCGTTTTCCGGCAGTTCTTTGGTGATGTAGTCGTGGTAGCCCAGCTCGCTGACCCAGCGCACGCCGTGGGTCAGGATCACTTTGTCGTAGCGCTCGTACACGTCCGGGTCTTTGATGATGGACATGAAGGGGGCGAGGCCGGTGCCGGTGGACAGCAGGTAGAGGTTTTTGCCGGGCAGCAGATTGTCCTGCACCAGGGTGCCGGTGGGCTTCTTGCTGATCATCACGGTGTCGCCCACCTTCAGGTGCTGCAGGCGGGAGGTCAGCGGACCGTCCTGCACCTTGATGCTGTAGAACTCCATGTGTTCTTCGTAGTTGGAGCTGACGATGGAGTAGGCGCGCATCAGCGGCTTGCCGTTGACTTCCAGACCTATCATCACGAACTGGCCGTTGATGAAGCGCAGGCCGGCGTCGCGGGTGCAGGTGAAGCTGAACAGGGTGTCGTTCCAGTGATGGACGGACAGGACCTTTTCGGAGGTCAGGTTGGGAGAGGACATAAGGTTTGCTGCTCGCTAATTTATGAAGTAGAAGCTCGAAAAGTATGGGGCCGATTTTAACCGGTTTGTCGCTTCGCCGCTTGTTCTTACTGGGCAAGGCCGGCGATATCGACGTTAAATTCAATTGGAACAGCATGTTAACCGACATTGCCGTCGCCGCCGAACGATTGTTTTCTGATGTGTTTATCGCTGCGCGTTATTTGTCCGCGACGCAATGAAAGAGGGCGTCACCGTGGCGGGACGCCCTCTCGGACAACTTACAGAGAAAGACTATGCGCTTTACCCTTGCAGAACCGCACGACCACCGCTTTACCGCAAGGCCGTTACCAAAGAGCGGGCTGTACAAGACAGCGCTACGACGATGCCGTGTCGTGGCGGCGCCGCCATCATGGCAGCTTGCCGCGCACCGTGTCCTTGATGGACATCACAGAAAGACCAACCGCTTCTTTCTTAATGGGCAAATCGACAAACGGTAATCACAAGTTTATTGACTCTGGATTTGGCGGACCGGCCTGGCCGGTGTTGCATGCGCTCCGTCTTGGAGGCTGGCTTGGCGTTGCGGACTGTGCCGATTTGGCTGGCCGTGTTTATTGGCCAATGCTCAACGCGTGGAAAACTGGATGGCCGCCGGCATACTGCCATGAAAGCATTCGGAACCCTCCCTGTCGTGTTGACCATTCCACTATAGACGCTGCCGTTCCCAATGCAAGCCGGCGGGCGGTGGCCTCAACTGGCCTTAGGGTCGGCCAGCGGCGCGTCCAGCGCCAGCCGAGCGGGCCGCAGATGTTGTTCGAACTGGCGGCTGGCGGCTTGCCAGGAGTAGCGCTCGGCGACGGCGCGCACATGGCCGCGGTCCAGTTCCAGCGCCTTCAGGCAGGCGACGCGCAGGTCGGCGTCCAGCACGCCGGCGCCGCTGTCGCCCACCACGTCCAGCGGCCCGGCCACCGGGTAGGCGGCCACCGGCGTGCCGCAGGCCATCGCCTCCAGCAGCACCAGGCCGAAGGTGTCGGTCAGGCTGGGAAACACGAAGACGTCGGCGGCGCGGTAGAAGCGCGCCAGCTCGTGCTGGGGAAAGATGCCGGCGAAGTGGACGTCCTGATAGTGCTGCTTCAGCCGCGCCAGCTGCGGGCCGTCGCCCACCACCCATTTGCTGCCCGGCAGCTCCAGCTTGAGAAAGGCCTCGATGTTCTTTTCCACCGCCACCCGGCCGATGTAGACGAAGCGCGGCGGCGCGGTGCCGTCCAGCCGCTCGCGCGGGCCGGGGCTGAACAGCGCGGTGTCCACGCCGCGGCTCCACAGCTTGACGTTGTGAAAGCCGCGGGCGCTCAAATCGTCGGCGATGGACTGGGTGGGCACCATCACGCAATGGGCGGCGTTGTGGAAGCGGCGCATCCAGGCGTAGCTGAGCGCCAGCGGCAGCCGGCAGCGGGCGTGCACGTATTCCGGAAAGCGGGTGTGGTAGGCGGTGGAGAAAGCCAGGCCGTGGCGCAGGCAATAGCGGCGCGCGGCCAGGCCCAGCGGCCCTTCGGTGGCGATGTGGATGGCGTCCGGCGCGAAGGCGGCGATGCGGTCGGCCACTTTGCGGTAGGGAAACAGCGACAGGCGGATGTCGGGGTAGGTGGGGCAGGGCAGGGTGCGGAAGGCCTGCGGGGTGATCATTTCCACCTGGTGTCCGAAGCCGGCCAGTTCGCGCGCGGTTTCGGTCAGCGAACGGACCACGCCGTTGACCTGGGGCAGCCAGGCGTCGGTGACAATCAGGATGCGCATGTCGTCTCCTTGTGGTCGGCTTGCGCCGTTTGGGCTTGCAAGGCGGCGGCCGGCTGTCCCATTTGGGTCCAGTACAGCACTTCCAGCCGGCCGTCGGCGTGTTCCACCAGCGCGGACAGGCTTTCCACCCAGTCGCCGCTGTTGCCGTAGAGAATGCCGTCGATGTCGCGCACCTCGGCCTTGTGGATGTGGCCGCAGATCACGCCGTCGTAGCCGCGCCGGCGCGCTTCGCCGGCGAGAATGGTTTCGAAATTGCTGATGAAGTTGACCGCGTTTTTGACCTTGTGTTTCAGGTACTGCGACAGCGACCAGTACGGCAGGCCCAGTTTCAGCCGCGCCCAGTTGAAGCCGCGGTTCAGTTCCAGGATCAGGGTGTAGAGGGTGTCGCCGACGTAGGCCAGCCATTTGGCGTACTGGATCACGCCGTCGAACTCGTCGCCGTGCAGGATCAGCAGCCGCTTGCCGTCGGCGGTGCGGTGCTCGGCCTCCTGACGGATGGCGATGCCGCCGAAGTCCAGCCCGGCGTACTGGCGCGCCGCCTCGTCGTGGTTGCCGGGCACGTAGATCACCTTGGTGCCCTTGCGCGCCTTGCGCAGCACTTTTTGCACCACGTCGTTGTGGCTCTGCTTCCAGTACCAGGATTTTTTCAGCTGCCAGCCGTCGACGATGTCGCCGACCAGGTACAGGTATTCGGATTCGTGGCAGCGCAGGAAGTCCAACAGGTGGTCGGCGCGGCAGCCGGAGGTGCCGAGGTGGACGTCGGAAATCCAGATCGCGCGCAGTTGTCGGGCGCTGTCGGGGGCGGGGTCTGGCTGCATGGCGGCTCCGTCGGCCTGTGGACTGCTGGCGATGCTGACAGCGGCAGGTGACAGTCGCGTGAGATTTCGGTGACGACGCGATGAAATTTCTTGAGCGGGGCCTTTAAGATTGTCTTAAGCGCGCTCTGTTGCAATCGGGCTTTGCGGCGGCGCTTGTGACGGCGGCGAGAGCGCGCTAGGCTGCCGGGACCTTGAATGCCCGGCGACGGGGAGACGGATATGCGGGTTTTGGTGGTGGAGGACGACGCTCAGATCGGCGACGGGTTGAAAATCGGCCTGGAGCAGCTGGGTTTTGTCGCGGACTGGCTTCGCGACGGCAAGCAGGGGCTGGCGGCGCTGAGCGCCGCGCCCTACGACGCGGTGGTGCTGGACCTGGGGCTGCCGGGCATGGACGGCATGGACATCCTGTCCGCCTGGCGGCGCGGCGGCCAGGATGTGCCGGTGCTGGTGTTGACCGCGCGCGACGCGCTGGCGGACCGCGTCGGCGGCCTGGACGCCGGCGCCGACGATTATCTGGTCAAACCGTTCGCGCTGAGCGAGGTGGCGGCGCGGCTGCGCGCGCTGCATAGGCGCCGCCACGGCCAGAGCCACCCGGAATGGCGGCACGGCCGCCTTTGTCTGGATCCGGTGGCGCGCGCGGCCACGCTGGACGGCGCGCCGCTGGAGCTGACCGCGCGCGAACTGGCGTTGCTTGAGTTGCTGCTCAGCCACAAGGGGCGGGTGCTGCCGCGCGAGCTGATCGAGGACAAGCTCTACGGCTGGGGCCAGGAGCTGGAAAGCAATGCGGTGGAGGTGCATGTGCACCATTTGCGCAAGAAGCTGGGCAGCGCCTTCATCCGCACCCTGCGCGGCGTGGGTTACACCCTGGGAGATCCGGCATGAGGGGGCCGCGCAGCCTGCAGGCGCGGCTATTGCTGCTGCTGCTGCTGATCGTGCCGGCCATCTGGCTGGTGGCTTCCGCCACCGCGGCCTGGCTGGCGCACGAGGAGGTGGACGAGCTGTTCGACACCCAGATGGGGCAGTTCGCCCGCCAGCTGTTGCTGGTGGAGGTCAGCGAGAATTCGCTGATTGAGCTGCCCAAGCTCAAGCACCTGCTCAAGCACGCCGACAAGGGGCAGCTGGAAAACGACGATTTCGGCCTGGCGGTCTGGGACCGTCGCGGCAATCTCTTGCTTAGCGACGGCCGCGGCCGTCGCTTCGACTTCGAGCCGGAGCGGCGCGGCTTCTACGATTACCGCGGCAAGGACAGCGATCACAACTGGCGGCTGATCTATCTGGCCGCGCCGGACGGTTCGCGGCTGGTGGCGGTGGGACAGAAACAGGGCTTGCGCCACGAGATGGTGTTGAAGGTGGTGTCCGCCCAGCTGCTGCCGTGGCTGGTGGGCCTGCCGGTGATGCTGCTGCTGATCCTGCTGGCGGTGCGCCGCGAGCTGGGGCCGCTCAAGCGCCTGGCCGCCGGCATCGCCCAGCGCGCGCCGGACGACAGCGAGCCGGTGTCGCTGGAGGTGCCGCGGGAGGTGCTGCCGCTGGTGGACGCGCTGAACGCCTTGTTCGCTCGCATCGCGGCCACGCTGGAACACGAGCGCCGCTTCACCGCCGACGCCGCGCACGAGCTGCGCACGCCGCTGGCGGCGCTGAAGGTGCAGGCCGAGGTGCTGGAGCTGCTGCCGGACGAGGGCCGCCGCCGGCACGCCATGCGGCAATTGATGTTGGGCATAGACCGCGCCACGCGCTTGGTGGAGCAGTTGCTGGCCCTGTCGCGCCTGGACCCCTTGAACGCGCCGCGCCAGGGCGAGCCCATCGCTTGGGCGGCCTTGACCGAGCGCGTGCTGGCGGAGATGGCGGCGGAGGCGGCGCTCAAGGGGGTGAGGCTGGAAACCGAATGGCGCTGCGTGCCGGAACGGGTCTTGCCCTTGAACGGAGACGAAACCCTGGTGGGCCTGATGCTGCGCAATCTGCTGGAAAACGCCGTCCGCTACGGCGCCGAGGGCGGCGAGGCGCGGCTGGTGCTGGCCGAGGACTCGGTCAGCGTGCTGGACCGCGGTCCGGGCGTGGCGGCGGAATGGCTGGAACGGATACGCGAGCGCTTCTTCCGGCCGCCGGGCCAGGACGTGGTCGGCAGCGGGCTGGGCTTGTCCATCGTCGAGCGGGTGGCGGAGCTGCACGGCCTGCGCCTGATTCTGGCCAAGCGAGACGGCGGCGGGCTGGAGGCCGGCTTGCGGCGGCGCTGAGAAGCGGTGCAAAGTCCGCTGCGCTTCGTGAGACGTGGCGCGGCGAGCGCAGCATTCGAAACGCTCATGCGGCATTCGTGCATTCCGCTTTCTCAGCCGTTTTCGTCTTGCAGGCGAGGCTTGGAGCAGGCTCTGGGACTGCGGCAATTCGCCGCATGGGAGCAGAGGGGGAATCCGGCTATGCTGGCGACGCTGGCCCTGACGCAGCCAGCGTTCTACATTTGGTTGCGGCCCGCCGGTTTCGGCGGGCTTTCTTTTTGTCTAGCTCGGGCGTTTAGGCGCGCCGAAGCGCATCAGCCAGAACAGCGCGTTGCAGACGCCGCCGGCCATCGCGCCCAGGTAGAGGTTCATCAGGTCGTTGTACAGCAGCGGCTCGGCCAGCCGGGCGTAGACGAAGGTGACCACGCTGCCGCTGAAGGCGCCGGGCAGGAAGGCGACCAAGGCCAGCAGCCAGCGCGGCCAGCCTTGCTGCCAGCCGGCGATGGGCCGGGCCAGCAGCATGCGCAGCAGGCAGAGCAGCAGGCCGAAGCCCAGCGCCGGAATCGCGCCCATCAAATAAGCCATCATCGGCACCACGCCGCTGGCCAGCAAGGCCACCAGCGGACCCAGCAGGATGAACAGGGTCAGGCCGCAGGCGAGTATTTTCAGATAGGGCGTTTTCATCCGGCGGTCGAGGTTTGGGCGGTGGCAAAAGGCCTCCAGCCTAGCAGACTGGAGGCATGGCGGCGAGAGGCCTCGCGCTCAGAGCCTGTTTACGATCTGCTGCGCGTCGTGAGACGCGGCGCGGCGAGCACAACTTCGAAATGCTCATATACCGTGTGTACACCCCGCTTTCTCAGCTGTTTTCGCCTTGTCCCGCCTTCGCTCGCAAGATCGTAAACACGTTCTCAGAACTGAAGTTGCACGCGGCCCCACACTGTGCGGCCCGGCTCGTTGACCTGCAGGGTGCGGTCGTAGCCGGCCACCATCGCGCCGCCTTTGCTGACGCTTTCGGCGTAGGCCTTGTTGAACAGGTTGTCGACGCCGAACAAGAGCTTGGCGTGCTTGTTCAGCTTCATGCCGCCATCCAGCGACACCACGCCGAAGCCCGGGGTCGCGCCGATGTCGGTGCCGACGATATTGCCCTGGCCGGGGGCCACGCGGTCCTGGCGCTGCACGCCGCGCACGGTCAGGCCGGCCGCGTATTTGCCGTTGTCCCATTTCAGCGCCGCCTTGGCGTCCAGCGGCGGAGTCTGGCCCAGCGGACGGTTTTCATCGAGATTGGCGGCCCAGACCCAGGCCAGGCTGCCGGACAGCGTCCATTCCGGCGCGAAACGCCAGCTGAGGTCGCCTTCGAAGCCGTAGCGGCGCGCGTCGATATTGCGGGCCTTGTTGCCGACGGCGCCGGCGCTGCCTTCCACTAGGATGAAGTTCTGCACGCGGCTGGCGTAGGCGGACAAGGAGCCTTGCAGCTTATCGCCGCGGTAGAGCAGGCCGGCGTCCAGCTGGCGGTTGGTTTCGCTGTTCAGGCTGTCGTTCTTGTTGCGCTCCCAGAAGTCAGGCGCGCGTTCGGCTTGGCCCAGGCCGACGTAGCGGGTCCAACTGCCCGCCGTGTGTTCGTAACGCAGGAAGCCGGCGTTGAGCTGGTATTGGGTTTCCCGGCGCGGCTGGGCCGGCTGGCCCATGGCCGCGGCCTTGGGTTCGAACACCGCCTGGGTCTGGTCGCGGCGCAGGCCGGCGATCAGCTTGCCGCCGTCGCCCAGCGGGCGGCTGGCTTCGGCGTAGACGCCGCGGTTGTCGAAGCTCTGATTGGGCGTGCGCGGCTGATCCACGTATTGGCCGACGTTGGGGCCTTTGCCCATGCGGCTGCGGTGGCGGTCGCGCAGCCAGTCGAAGCCGGCGCTGACTTCCCAGTCGCCGAAGGCCATGTCGGCGGCTAGGCGGCCGGTGTCGGCGCTGCGGTCGGGATTCATCGCCGCGCGGTCCGCCGGCGCGGTCTGCGGGCGCAGCGAGTAGTTGTCCATCACGTGGTCCACTTCGCTATGGCCCAGTTGCAGGCGCACGGCGTCCAGCCAGCCGCTGAGATTGCGGCGCTCGGCCTTGAAGCTCCAGGCGTCGCGGTCGAACTTGCTGCCGTCCATGCCGCGGTCGGCGTAGGCGGCCTGGCCGCGGCTGCGATCCAGCGCCAGTTCCAGCGTGGTGTCCTGGTCCGGTGTCAGGCCGGCGATCAGGGTCTGGCTGTCGCGGTCGAAGCTGGAGTGGACCTTATTGCCCTTGCCGTCCTTGTAATCGCCGCCGTGGTTGCGGCTGGCGATGGCGCGCACATAGCCCAGGCTGGAGCCGAAGGCGGCGTCGGCGTAGGCGTCGTTGCGGTCGGCGTTGCCGCCGGTCAGGCTGCCGTTGAAGCGGACGCCGGCCTCGTCGAAGCGCTTGGTCTTGCGTTCGAAGTTGACGCCGCCGCTGATCAGGCCGGGTCCGAGCTTGACGCTTTGCGGGCCCTTGACCACGTTCACCTCGTCATAGGCGTCCGGATAGAGATAGGCGGTGGGCGGGTCCATGCGGCCGCCGCAGCCGCCGAACACGAAGTTGCCGTCGGCGAGGATGGCCAGGCGGGAGCCGCCCAGGCCGCGCAGCAGCGGGTCGCCGGAGGCGCCGCCTTTGCGGATCACGTTGAAGCCGGGTAGGCCCTTGAGCAGGCCGGCGCCGTCGGCGGAGGGCAGCGGCTGGCGCGGCGCGCGCGGGTCCACCGACATTTTCAGCGGCTGCTCCGCCTTGGTGGCGGTGACCAGCACCTCCTCGCCGCGGAATTCCGGCAGTTCCTGAGCAAAGGCGTGGCCGACGGCGAGCGCCAGGGGAATCGGCAGCAAATACGGTTTTTTAGTCATTTTTTAGAAACTAACGTTAACAAATTTAGAGGTGACAATTCTAAGTTGCGAGGTGCGGTGGCCCAATGCGGCAAAGTGTCGCAGCGCCCCTGTTTGGCGCATGGTGATAAAGTGTCGGCCATGATTGCCGGATTCCCCGTTTCCTCCCCCCGCCTGGGCCTGACCGCTGACATCGCGCGCTCGGCGCGGCTGATAGGCTGGCTGCGCTGGCTGATGCTGCTGCTGGGCTCCACCGTGGCCTTGGTCTGTTGGTGGCAGCACGTCTACCTGCCCTGGCCTTTGCTGTCCCAGGCGCTGCTGACGCTGGCCGCGGTCAACGTCTGCCTGCCGTGGTGGCTGCGCCGCGGCGGCGACCCCTTGCTGGCCTTGCGTTTGGGCTTGTCCGCCGATGTGCTGGTGCTGACCGAGCTGCTGGCCTTTACCGGCGGCGCGGCCAATCCGCTGGCCTCGCTGTTCCTGCCGCCGGTGCTGTTCGCCGCGCTGTTGTCGCCGGGCCTGTTCGCCTGGGCGCTGGCGTTGGCCAGCGTCGCCGCCTACGGCCTGCTGTTCGAGTGGCATCTGAGCTGGCCGGTGGACCACGGCAACGCGTTGCACATCTTCTCCATGCATCTGACCGGGATGTGGTTGAGCTTCGCGCTGTCGGCGCTGTTGATCGCCGGCTTCGTGTCCTGGCTGGCGCGGCAGCTGGCCCTGCGCGAGGCCGCGCTGGCGACGGCGCGGGAAACCCAGCTGCGCGACGAGCAATTGCTGGCGGTAGGCATGCAGGCGGCCGGCGCCGCCCACTCGTTGTCCACGCCCTTGAACACCATGACGCTGCTGGTGGACGAGTTGCTGGCCACGCGGCGGCGGGACGCCGAGCTGATGGAAGACTTGCGGCTGATGAAGGCGCAGCTGGCCAATTGCGGCAGCGCGCTGGCGCGCTTGAAGCTGGGTTCGGAGTCCGCGCCGGGGGAGACCGCGCTGTTCGCGGCCTTGGCCGAGCGCCTGGCCGGCTGGCGCTCGCTGCGGCCGGACGTGAGGCTGGACTGGCAGACGCCGCGCGGGCCGGACCCGCTGGCGACGCTGGACCCGGCGTTCTGGCCGGCGTTTTTCAATCTGATCAACAACGCGGCCGAAGCCGGCGGCGGCGAACTGACGGTGGCGGCGCGGTTGGAGCAGGGGGCCTTGCTGCTGGACATCGTCAATCATCAGGGCTGTTTGACCGAGCAGCAGCTGGAGCGCGCCGGCCTGACCCCGCTGCCGTCCGACAAGCCGGTGGGCATGGGCCTGGGCGTGATGCTGAGCCATGCGACGCTGGCGCGGCTGGGCGGTTCGCTGCGCTTGCTGAACCGGCCGGAGGGCGGCGTGCACGCGCAGGTGCGCCTGCCCTTGCTGGCGGACGATAAGGAGGGAGCCTGATGCTGGATTTTCTCTTGGTGGACGACGACGAGGCCTTCGTCGCCATTCTGGCGCGCTCCCTGAGCCGGCGCGGTTTTGAAGTGGCGGCGGCCCAAACCGCCGCGCAGGCCTTGGAACTGGCCGGCGACGCGCCGGCGCGCATCGTGCTGGATTTGAACCTGGACGGCGACAGCGGGCTGCGCCTGCTGCCGGCCTTGCTCGCCGCCTGCCCGCGCAGCGCCATTTTGATTCTGACCGGCTACGCCAGCATCGCCACCGCGGTGGAGGCCACCAAGCTGGGCGCGGTGCAGTATCTGGCCAAGCCGGCGACGGTGGACGAAATCCTGGCCGCTTTCGAACAGCAGCAGGCCAATCCCGAGCTGCCGCTGACGCCGCAGCCGATGTCGCTGCGGCGGGTGACCTGGGAGCATCTGCAACGGGTGCTCAGCGAAAACGACGGCAACATCTCCGCCACCGCCCGCGCCTTGAACATGCACCGGCGCACTTTGCAGCGGATGCTGGCGAAGAAGCCGGTGAAGAGTTGAAGCCAGGCCTGTTGCATTGCTACAGCGCGGCGGTCCGCCGCCAATGGGCTGGATGCGGATTGTAGCGGTCTTTGTTCTTCAATTACCGTGTCATG
Organism: Chromobacterium sp. FG89; assembly: GCF_057808735.1. Classification (NCBI taxonomy): domain Bacteria; kingdom Pseudomonadati; phylum Pseudomonadota; class Betaproteobacteria; order Neisseriales; family Chromobacteriaceae; genus Chromobacterium; species Chromobacterium sp. FG89. The sequence continues at coordinate 67,231 of NZ_JBMDIQ010000001.1, forward strand.
ACGGGGGTATAAATCCGGCTTGGCCGCGCCATCAGAAAAATTGATTGGAGCGTCCACTCTAGCCGCCGTATGGTGAATGTCCATAACCATGCCAATGGAGGGGACTACCATGCTTCGCGGACAGATGATGGACCGGCCTTTGCTGATTTCCGACTTGCTGCGTCACGCCGAAACCTACCATGGCGACACGCCCATCGTGTCGCGCACCGTGGAGGGGCCCATCCATCGCTACACCTACCGCGAGGCGGCGCGGCGCGCGCGCCAACTGGCCAATGCGCTGGCGGCGCTGGGCGTGCGCCAGGGCGACTGCGTCGGGACCCTGGCCTGGAACGGCTACCGCCATTACGAGACCTACTTCGCCGTGTCCGGCTACGGCGCGGTGTGCCACACGGTGAACCCGCGGCTGTTCGCCGAACAGATCGCCTGGATCGTCCAGCACGCGGAAGACCGGGTACTGATGTTCGACCTGAGCTTCCTGCCGCTGGTGGAGCAGATCGCGCCGCAACTGGACACGGTGGAAGCCTTCGTGCTGATGACGGACAAGGCGCATATGCCGGCGCAGACGCCGCTGTCCAATCTCTTGTGCTACGAAGACCTGGTCAACAGCCACAGCGACCAGTACCAGTGGCCGTTGCTGGACGAAAACGCCGCGTCCAGCCTGTGCTACACCTCCGGCACCACCGGCAACCCCAAGGGCGTGCTGTTCTCGCATCGCTCCACCGTGCTGCACGCCTACGGCAGCGCCTTGCCGGACAGTTTCGACATCTCGGCCCGCGCCTGCGTGATGCCGGTGGTGCCGATGTTCCACGTCAACGCCTGGGGTCTGCCCTACAGTTGCACCATGAACGGCAGCAAGCTGGTGCTGCCCGGACCCAAGCTGGACGGCGTCAATCTGTACGAGCTGATCGAGAGCGAGCAGGTGACCGTCACCGCCGGGGTGCCGACGGTGTGGATGATGCTGTTGCAGCATTGCCAGAAGAACCATCTGAAGCTGCATTCCCTGAAGCGGGTGATCGCCGGCGGATCGGCGGTACCGGAAAGCATGATCGAACAACTGGCCGAGCACGGCGTGGAAATGCGCCAGCTCTGGGGCATGACCGAGCTGTCGCCCTGCGGCACCACCGGCACGCCCAAGCTCAAGCACGAGGGCCTGGAGCCGTCCCGGCTGCACGCGCTGCTGTCCAAGCAGGGGCGGCCGATCTACGGCGTCGAACTCCGCATCGTGGACGACGCCGGCAAGCCGCTGCCGCACGACGGCGTGGCCTTCGGCAACTTGCAGGTGCGCGGCCTGTGGGTGTTGTCGCAATACTTCCGCCGCGAACTGGATGCCAGCCACAGCGCCGACGGCTGGTTCAACACCGGCGACGTGGTGACCATAGACGCCGACGGCTTCATGCGCATCACCGACCGCACCAAGGACGTGATCAAGTCCGGCGGCGAGTGGATCAGCTCCATCGAGCTGGAAAACATCCTGGTGGGCCACCCGGCGGTGGCGGAGGCGGCGGCCATCGGCATTCCGCATCCCAAGTGGGACGAGCGGCCGCTGATGGTGGTGGTGCTCAAGCCCGGCGCCAGCGCCACGGCGGAAGAGCTGCTGGGCTTTTACGAAGGCAAGATCGCCAAATGGTGGACGCCGGACGATGTGGCCTTCGTCGAGGAGCTGCCGCACACCGCCACCGGCAAATTGCAGAAGGTGCGGCTGCGCGAGCAGTTCCGCGATTTTCGCTGGCGTTCCTGACGTCAGTCGCGGAATGGACTGGACTGAATAGAGTAATTACGCTACAGTGGCGGCTGCACTGAAAACCGTATGGTTTTGAGGTGTTAGCCCCTCGAAATGTCGGCCGGTCCGCCGGACGACGTTTCTTCCTCGTGTTGGCCCCTGCCGTTGTCAAACCGCAGGGGGTTTTTTTTGCCCGCCGTCCGGCGCGCGTCTTCCCTTGCTCCTGTGTTTGATCAAACAAAATCATAATCTGTCACAACTGTACCCATATTTGATATTTAAAACGGGTTACATCCGTTAAACTGGCCGAAGATAAACCAACAATAACAATTGGCTGCCAACGGTAAGGGGAGTGTCGCGCGGCAAGGCGGGGCATCAAAACCATGGTTGTCAATCACGCGAGAAAAAGGACTGTTATGAAATCGCTCCGTAGCCGGCTGATCGCCCTGAACGCGCTATTGATGGCGCTGTTTGGTTTGGTGCTGGTGGTCATCGTCTTCGTGCAGATGCGCACGGAAATATTGCAGGGCCTGGACCAGGAGTTCGAGGCCAGCCTGATGGGACAAAGCGCGGTGGTGACCACCTGGCTGGGCGAGAAGAAACAGCAGATTGTCGCGCAGAGCACGATGGCGTCCGAGCCCGACGCCCTCCGCTTCCTCAAGACCGGCGCCAAGGCCGGCGGTTTCAACGTCAACTACGCCGGCTACGCCGACGGCCGCTCGCTGTTTTCCGATGATTGGACGGCGCCGGCCGACTACAAGGTGGCCGACCGCGATTGGTACAAGCGCGCCAAGGACAGCGGCCAGGCGGTGGTGACCGACCCCTATCTGGACGAAGCCACCAAGAAACTGACGGTGACCATTTCCGCGCCCTTCAACCACAACGGCGCTTTCGCCGGCGTGGTGGGCGGCGACGTGATGGTGGACACGCTGGTGAAATCGGTGCTGGGCCTGAAAGTGCGCGGCAACGGCTACGCCTTCATCATGGACAAGAAGGGCACGGTGATCGCCCATCCTCAAACCGATCTGGCGCTGAAGCCCATCACCAGCGTGGCGCCGGAACTGACGCCGGAACGGCTGGCGGACATCGTCAGCCACGACCAGGCGTCGGAAGTGCAGATCGGCGGCCAGGCCATGCTGTTGTCGGCGCAGGAAATCCCCGGCACCAACTGGGTGATGGCCTTGGCGGCGGACCGCGCCACCGTGCTGGCGCCGCTGACCACGCTGCTGTACACCATCGCCGGCCTGACCGCGCTGGTGTTCGTGCTGATGATCCCGCTGGCGAGTCTGGTGATAGGCCGCATGCTGGCCGGCCTGGTGCGGCTGAAGAATGCGATGGAGGACATTTCCCACGGCGAGGGCGATCTGACCTTGCGGCTGAAGGACGACGGCCAGGATGAAATCGCCGCCACCGCGCGCGCCTTCAACACCTTCGTCGCCCAATTGGCCCAGCTGTTCCGCGGCCTGAAGCAGGACGCCGCCGGCGTGGTCAACGGGGTGCAGGACGCCAGCCAGCTGGTGGCCGGCGTGGCGGACAGCTCGCGCCATATTTCCGACGTGTCCTCGTCCAACGCGGCCACGCTGGAGCAGATCACGGTGTCCATCTCCCACATCGCCGACAGCGCGCGCCAGGCCGACGAGCTGACCAGCCTGACCGGCGCCAGCCTGGAGGCCAGCGCCAGCAATATGCAAAGGCTGTCCAGCGGCATGGAGGGCACGGTGCAGTCGGTGCGCGGCCTGGAAACCATGTTGTCCTCGCTGGACAAGCGCTCTCAGGAAATTTCCGGCATCACCAATGTGATCCGCGACATCGCCGACCAGACCAATCTGCTGGCCTTGAACGCGGCGATCGAGGCCGCGCGCGCCGGCGAACAGGGCCGCGGTTTCGCGGTGGTGGCGGACGAGGTGCGCAAGCTGGCCGAGCGCACCGCCCAGGCCACGCTGGAAATCTCCAATATGGTCAGCGCCATCCGCGACGAAACCGGCCGCGCGGTCAACGACGTCAATCAGACCGTGGCCGCGGTGGACGAGGGCGTGGAGCTGACCCGCGAAGCGGTGGCCAAGATCGAGGAAATCCGCGCGTCCATGTTGGACGTGGTGGCCAAGATGAACGAGATTTCGGATTCCACCAGCGAGCAGCACAAGGCGACTACCTTGATCGCGCAAAGCTCGGAGGCGATCAACGGCCATGTGCTGGAAAACGACGACGCCTTGCAGAACGTCAGCAGCACGCTGACCGGCTTGTCGCTCAATGCCGGCAAGATGAACGCCGAGTTCGACAAATTCCGTTTGTAAAACGGCGAGAGCGAGAACACACGGCCGGGGAGCATGCTCCCCGGCCGTTTTCATAGGCGGCGGCTCAGCCGGCCCCAGCATCCAGCCGGCAGGCAGCGTTCTTGCCGCCCACCTTGTGAAAAGGCCGCCGCGCGTGGAAGAAATTCAGGCGGGGCACGGCAAAGGGCGTTTTCATCAAGGAGAGATGCTGGTTACTATGCGGGAGACGATATTCCGCTGATTTCAAAAAGCGCTTAATCGGAACGGAGCCGGGGCGCTTGCGTTCCGGGCGCTGAAAACTTATGACCGAACCGACTTCCCTCGCCTTGCGCGCCGGCGCCTTATTGGCCGCCGGCGATCTGAACGGCGCCTTGCTGGCCGCGCAAAGCGGCTTGCAGGCCCAGGCCGACAACGCCGAATTGTGGAACCTGCTGGGCGTATGCGCGGCGCGGCTGGAGCAACTGGCCATGGCCGAGCAGTGCTGGCGTCAGGCGCTGCAATGCGATCCGCGGACGCCGGACGCCCATTACAATCTGGGCCGCTGCCTGATGGCGCAAGGCCAGTTGGCGCAGGCGGAGGCGCATTACCGCGCGGAACTGGCGCAGCGTCCGGAGCACGCCGCCTGCCAAGGCAATCTGGGCGTCTTGCTGGAGGAGGCGGGACGGCTGGACGAAGCCGAAGCCCAGTATCGGCTGGCCCTGCGGCTGCGGCCGCAGTCCGCCGTCCATTGCTTCAATCTGGGCCGTTTATTGTATCGGCTGCGGCCGGAGGAGGCCGAGGACTGCTTGCGCCGGGCGCTGGCCTGCGCGCCGGACGACGTGGACGCGCTCAATCTGCTGGGACAAAGGCTGGCGGAGCGCGGGGAGCGGGCCGAGGCGGAAACGCTGTTGCGCCGGGCGCTGGCGCTGGAGGCGAGCCATGCCGGCGCGCTGAGCAATCTGGGCTTGTTGTTGCAGGCGCAGCGGCGTTGGGCCGAGGCCGAGGCCTGCTTGCGCGCGGCGGCGGAGCGCGCGCCGGAACAGGCGCAGGTGCTGGGCAATCTGGCCCTGTGTTTGTGGCGGCAGGGGCGCAGCGAGGAGGCGGAGCCGCTGGCGCGCCGCGCCTTGGCGCTGGAGCCGTCGGACGCGGACGCTCATCAGCAATTGGCGCTGGCTCTGGCGCAGCAAGGTGGTTGGGAAGAGGCCGAAACTACGCTGCGCGCGGGGCTGGACGCTCAGCCGCTGCACGCCGGGCTGCGTCGCAATCTGGGCTATTTGCTGCTGACCCAGGGACGCTGGGGCGAGGGCTGGCCCTTGCACGAGGCGCGGCTGGAAACCACGCCGTCGCCGGCCTTGAGCTCACCGCGCTGGCGCGGCGAGGCCTTGGCCGGCCGCCGTCTGCTGCTGTGGTTCGAGCAGGGTTACGGCGACGCCTTGCAGACGGCGCGTTACCTGCCGCTGCTGCTGGGGCGCGGGCCGGCGTGCGTGATCGTCGCCTGCCGGCCTGTCCTGCTGCCCTTGTTGCAAGCGCAGGGCTGGCCGGTGGAGTGGCTGCCGATAAGCGATCTCGCCGGTCCGTGGCCGGCACACGATTGCCATGTGTTTTCCATGAGTTTGCCCGGCCTCTTGCAGCCGGAGCCCGCGCCAGCGCCGGCCTATCTGCGCGCCGACGACGCCGGCCGCGCCGCTTGGCGCGCGCGCTTGCCGGCCGGCGGCCGCAAATTGGGCCTGGTGTGGCGCGGCCGGCCGGAGCACGAGTTCGACCATTGCCGCTCCTTGCCGGGTCCGGAGGCGTTGCTTCCCCTGCTGGCCTTGCCCGGCGTTCAGTGGCTGGCCTTGCAGCCGGAGCTGAACCAGGCCGAGCGCGATTGGCTGCGCGCGCGCGGCGTGCCGGCCCTGGGCGATGAGTTGGCGGATTTCGCCGCCAGCGCCGCCTTGCTGGCGGAGCTGGACGGACTGGTGACGGTGGACACCGCCTTCGGCCATCTGGCCGGCGCTTTGGGACTGCCTTGCGCCTTGTTGCTGTCGGCGCGGCACGCCGACTGGCGCTGGGGGCTGGAGAGCGAAACCACGCCCTGGTATCCGCGGCATCGTCTGTTCCGCCAAAGCGAGGCCGGGGACTGGACGGCGCCGCTGGCGCGCTTGGCGAGCGCCTTACCGGGCGATCCGGACCTTAAGGGTTGAGCGGGGCGGGGCAATCCATCACAGCCACTTGCCCGGATTCATCAGCCGCTCCGGGTCCAGCGCGGCCTTGAGCGCGCGCATCAGCTCCAGCGCCAGCGGGTCCTTGTAGCGTTCCAGCCACTGGGGCTTGAGCTGGCCTATGCCGTGTTCGGCCGCCAGCGTGCCGCCCAGGCGGTAGACGTGGTCGTAGACGATGGCGTTGACCGCCGCCTCGTCGTCGAACAGATCGACGTTGCCGGGCCGGGTATAGCTGATGTTGTAGTGCAGATTGCCGTCGCCGGCGTGGCCGAAGGCGACGATGCGCACGCCGGGATAAGCGCGGCGCAGCGCGGCGCCGCAGTCGCGCACCAATTGCGGCAGCGCCGAGGTGGGTACGGCGATGTCGTGCTTGATGCTGGGGCCGTCCTGTTTCTGGATTTCCGAAATCTCCTCGCGCAGCAGCCACAGCTTGCGGCGCTCGGCCTCGCTTTGCGCCACCACGCCGTCGCGCGGGGTTTGCCCGGCCAGCCAGTCCAGCAGTGCCTCGTTCAGTGCGGCGTCGTCGCCGCCGTCGGACAGCTCGATCAAGAGCAGCCACGGCGCGGTGAACGGCAATTGGCCGGGGCGGTGGCGTTCGATTGCCTGTTGGCAGTCGGCCTCGATCACCTCGAAGGCGGTGAGGCGGTCGTCGAAGCGTTGGCGCAGGCCGTTGAGCCAGACGATGGCGGTTTCGATGTCGTCCACGCCGATCAGCGCGGTGGCGCGGGCGCTGGGCAGCGGAAACAGCTTCAGCGTGGCGGCGGTGATCAGGCCCAGCTGTCCCTCGGCGCCAATGAACCATTGCTTGAGGTCCAGGCCGGTGGTGTCCTTGCGCAGGCCGGCCAGCGCGTCCAGCACCCGGCCGTCCGGCAGCACCACTTCCAGGCCCAGCGTCAGTTCGCGCATGGTGCCGTAGCGCAGCACCGCGACGCCGCCGGCGTTGGTGGACAGATTGCCGCCGATCTGACAGCTGCCTTCCGAGGCCAGCGACAGCGGAAACAGCCGTCCGGCCTGTTCCGCCGCCAGCTGCACCTCGCGCAGCGTGGCGCCTGCCTCCACGGTGACGGCGTTGTTGTCCGCGTCCAGTTTGCGCACGGCGCGCAGCCGCCGCATCGCCACCACCAGTTGGCGGCCGCTGACGTCCGGCGTGGCCGCGCCGCAGGTGGAGGTGTTGCCGCCCTGCGGCACGATGGCCACCTGATGGCGGCGGCAGAGCTTGACCAGCTCGGCCGCCTCGGCGGTGCTGCCGGGCAAGGCCACCGCCAGCGGCCGGCCCTGGTAGCGGCGGCGCCAGTCCAGCGTGTAGGGCGCGGTGTCGGCGGCTTCGGTCAGCAGATGGGCGGGGCCGATCAGGGACGCGGCGGCTTGGAGAAAATCGTGCATGTCAGAAAGGGCCTCCGGCCGCGCGCAGCAGATCGGGCAGGCCGTCGTGATCGCCCTGCGGGCGCTCGGGCGCGTCGCTCCAGTGCTGCGGGCCGATGGCGGCGTTGCGCGCCGGGTGCAGCGGGTAGTGCACCTGATTGTCGTCGCGGTTGACGTCGCCGACGCAGAGCAGGCGCACCGGCTTATCGCTATTGTTGATGAAGGTGTGGGCGAGGCCGGTGCCGGCCTTGAAGCCGACCGAGTCGCCGGGCCGCAACCGGTGCAGCGCGCCGTCCAGCCAGACGTCGGGCTCGCCCTCCAGCACGTGGACGAATTCGTCCTCGGTTTTTTCCGCGTGCGGCCAGCTGGTGCGTTGGCCCGGCTCCAGCAGTTCGTGATGGATGCCGAGGCGGGCGAAGCCGTAATGCTTGCCCAGCGCCGCGCCGCGCGCCAGCGGCTCCCGGCTGTCGGGATAGCTTTGCGAGCGGGCTTCGATCAGCTCGCTCCAGTGTCGGATGCAATCGGGACGGGACGACATGGCGGGGCTCCGTGGGGGCTTAGTCGGGAATGTCCGGCGCCATCAGCACATCGGGGTGCTGCCAGCCCGGCTGCTGAGCGATGCGTTCCAGCCAGGCCCGGACTTGAGGCCAAGCGGCGATGTCCAGGCCGGCGTCGGCCAGCCACCACAGATAGGCGCTGGCGGACAGGTCGGCGATGCTCAGCCGCTGGCCGGCCAGATAGGGCTGTTCGGCCAGGGCGGCGTCCAGGGCGTCCAGATCGGCGCGCGCGCGTTGCTCCAGCCAGGCTTCCACCTCCGGCTGAGGCAGCCGGTTCATCCGCGACCAGCGCAGATTGGGCACCGACAGGCCGACGCGGTTGGCTTCCCAACTCAGCCATTCGCGCACGGTCTCGCGGCTGCCGTGCTCGCCGCTGAGCTGGCCGAAATTATTGGCCAGCCATTGCAGGATGGCGTTGGACTGGCACAGCGCGGTGCCGTCGGCCACCAGCACCGGCACTTCGCCGAAACGGCTGGCGGCGCGGAAATCCTCCGGCCGCTGTTCGCGCGGCAGCTCCAGGTCCACATGGACGTAATCATGGGAAACATCGGCCAGCATCAGCGCCAGGCGCACCTTGTAGCTGTGGCCGGACAGTCGGTTGCCGTAAAGAGTCAGTGTGGTCATGAGTGTCAGGGTCGGTGAGAAGTATCGCTAGCCGATGATACCGCCGTTGCGCCGCGGCGCGAACCCAGCCAAGCCAGCGCAAAGGCCAGCGGCACAGAGAACAGCGCCGGGTTGGCGTAGGGAAACAGCGGCTTGGCGTGGCCCAGCGCGCCCACCCATACCGCCGGGCCGGCCACGATCAGCGCCGCCGCCGCGGCCAGCCCGCCCAGGCTGCCCCACAGCGCGCCGCGCGCGCTGAGGCCGGGCCAGTGCAGGGCCAGCAACAGCACCGGAAAATTGGCCGAGGCGGCGATGGCGAAGGCCAGGCCCATCAGGAAGGCGATGTTCTGCTGCTGGAACAGCGTGGACAACAGCAGGGCCAGCAGGCCCAGGCCGACGGTGGCCCAGCGCGACACCCGCAATTCGGCGTGGGCGTCGACGCGGCCGCGCCGCCACCAGACCGCGTAGAGATCGTGGCTGATGGCGCTGGCGCCGGCCATGGCCAGGCCGGACACCACCGCCAGGATGGTGGCGAAGGCCACCGCCGCCACCAGGCCCTGCCAGGCCGGCCCGCCCAGCAAGGTGGCCAGGTGGATGGCGGCCATATTGCCGCCGCCCAGCAGTTTGCCGGCGGCGTCGTGGAAGCCGGGTTCCGGCCCCACCAAGGCCAGCGCGCCGTAGCCGATGACGATGTTGACGGCGAAGAACAGCGCGATCAGGCCGGTGGCGAAGCAGGCGGACTGGCGCGCGGCGCGGCGGTCAGGCACGGTGAAGAAGCGCATCAGCACATGGGGCAGGCCCAGCAGGCCCAGGCAAAGGCCCAGGCCCAGCGACAGCACTTCCAGCGGATTGCTCAGCGCCGGGCTGGGCAGGAAGGCCTGCGGCCCGCGCAAGGCCTCCACGGCGGCGAACAGCCGCGCAGGATCGCCGCCGAAGCGCGCCAGCACGCCGCCGGCCAGCAACAGCGCGCAGCCGAACATCAGCACCGCCTTGACCATCTGCACCCAAGTGGTGGCCAACATCCCGCCCAGCGCCACGTAGAGCACCATCAGCGCGCCCACCAGGCTCACCGCGGCCAGATAGGGCAGGCCGAACAGCAGCTCGATCAGCTTGCCGGCGCCCACCATCTGCACGATCAGGTAGAACAGCGTCACCGTCAGCGAGTTGACGCTGGCGGCCAGCCGCACCCCGTCGTGGTCGAAGCGCCGGCCCAGCACCGCGGCGGCGGTGTAGCAGCCGCTGCCGCGCAGCTTTTCCGCCAACAGCAGCAGCAAGAGCGGCCAGCCGGCCAGGGTGCCGACGGCGTAGGCCAGAGAGTCGTAGCCCTGGGACAGATACAGGCCGGCGGCGCCGAGGAAGGCCGCCGCGGACAGGTAGTCGCCGGCCAGCGCCAGCCCGTTCTGCCAGCCGCGGATGCGGCCGCCGGCGGTGTAGAAATCGCCGGCCGAGGCGGTGCGCCGCGCGGCGGCGGCGGTGATGGCCAGGGTCAGCAGCACGAACAATAGGAAAAAGGCGGACGCGTGGTTCATGCGCGCTCCGAGTCGTCGGCGCGGCCGGCGGCCAGCGCGTAGCCGGCGGCCAGCAGGAAGAACAGCAGGAACATGGCCAGCGCCAGCAGGACGGACGCCGGCCAGCCGGCGAGTTTGGCTTCCAGCCAGGCCGGACGCAGCGCCAGCAGCAGATAGTAGCCAAGGCAGCCGGCGGCGGCGATCCAGGCCAGCCGGCGGGAGAGGGGGGGAGTGGCAGAGGGCTGGCCCATGAGGGATTACGCAAGAAGTCTAAACCGAACAGTTTAGCGCATCGGCGGGCCGGGCAGGGAGATCGGACCCTGCCCGGCGGCGGGCGACGTGAATCAGCCTGCGAGCGGACGATACAAGTGATAACGGCCGCTTTGTCGTTCCACTAGCAACAGCAATGGCGGCAGTGACGGGACTGGGGCATCAATGGAGCGGCGGTTGCGGCTTACCGGCACGCCTTCCGGCAGGCGTTGCTGAAAATGGTCAGAGCGGTCGGAGGCGGCCTTCAGCGTTTGGTAGTCGCGCTCGAAACCGGCAGGGTCGCTGTCCGCCTTGCCCAGGAAGGAAACGAACTGGGCGATGGAGTCGGCGTTCTTGAGCCCTTTGAACGCAATATTGATGTTATCGATCTGCGGCAGGTCGGCGCCGCCGTAGCGGCTATCCTTCTCGATATGCTTATTGGCCAGGTTGATCAGTTCAAATACATCGACATCGCCGACGCGGGCCTGCTTTTGCGTACCGACATAAGCGAAGTCCAGCGTGTTGGGGCCGCCATGCGACAGCTCATGGATCAGCACATCGGCGACCGCGCTCGGGTTTTTGCCCATCCGTTCGTAATAGGCGTAGAAGCCATCGCGGCCAACATTGATGATTTTTGATTTGGGCTTGCGGCCCAGCATCTGGTATTGCTCCCTGGAGAGTTCCGCCACCGTGGTGGGAGAGCCGACCCGGCTGTCGAAATTGAAGTTGGCGGTGTCGATGCGCGCCAGATCGCCCTGGATCTGGTCCAGATATTTGCCCAGCTGCGCCAAGCGTTTCGGGTCCTGATGGAAGGTTTTGCCGAAATAGGCCTCTTCCGCCAACTGGACCTGGGGGCGAAGGTCGGAGCGGTTCAAGGCCTGGATCGCATTGGCGATTTTGGTTTGCGCGATTGGCAGCGCCTTGCCTATGGCCTTGCGCGCGGCGCGGATTTTCAGCGGCTTGCCGATGATAGGCATGTCAACCAGTTTGAATGCGGGATTGTCCCGGCTGGCTGGTTTGGCCAATCCCACCTCGACGCGCTTGCCGTGGGCGCTCAGCTCGATCTGCAGATTGCGGGCGCCCCCAAGCTGCACTTGCTTGCCGTGCCGTTGAACGGGGTAGTACTGCTGGTCGATGGCCAGGACGTATTGGCCATCGCCGGTGCGCTGGATGCCAAAGTGATTGGGCGTGGAAAGCTGGCGCTCGTCCAGGGCCAGCGGCGCGATGTCGTGCTTGGCGATGGCCGCGCGCAGTTCGGGAGCGGCCTGTCGCGTGAGCTCGTGCTTGATATGCCATTCGCCCAGACGATTTTCCACTTCCAGGGGCGCGGCGTCAGGCCGGCGGGCATCGTAGATGTATTCCTTGCCGGTGGCGAGTTCATGACGGTAAGGCACCAGGCGGCCAAACAGCTCGATGGCTTCAAGCCGTGCCGGTTGCGCAGTGAAGGAATTGTGAACGCTGTAGACATGAGGCGTGTTCACGCTGCTGGAGCGATGCAAGTGATGCGGACCCAGCGCCAGTTTATGGGCGGCCAATTGTTCCTGCTTGCTGAAATGCCGGAATTTGCCATCGCCCAGCAAGCGCCATTCCTGTGCGAGATGGTTGAAATAGACTTCGCGGTTAGCGAACTTTCCCTGCTGCTTGGCCGGGATTTGCGCAAAGCTGCGGCCATCCTTCTCCAACAAGGCGACGTCATGGTGTTTGCCGTTGGCTTTGAGTTTGATGTGGTTACGACCGTTTTTGAGATGGAATGCCGGCAGGTCTATTCCTGAAGCCTTGCCGCCAGGCTGGGGCGCGGTTTGCAAGCGCTGCCGCTCGGCATGGCTCATCCCATCAATGCTGAAGCGGGCTTGTTGGGTCACTTGCTGCAACAGGTTGAGTTCTTCTTCCCGCGAGGTGGGTTTGCCTTCCAGATCATTGGCTGCATGCTCCAGCAGAGGGCCGACGATGTATTGCGCGATGGCCAAGGGCTGGCTGCCTGGCAGCAGCGTCAGGACTTGGGAGGTGATGGCATCGACTTTCTCGGTGATGTCGGTGATGGCCGAGATCTCCTCGGACGTGGCGCAGCCGCGGCCCTGTCTCCAGCTGTCGACATGCTTGCTTTCCGTGGCCAGTGCGGTGATGGGGTTGCGCAAGGTTTTGCCGATTTGGCGCAGCACTTGGGCGAAGGACAGGTTCTCGCCTTCGTTCATGCAGGAAAAATCAAACATCTTAACGATCTTGACGTCGTCAGGCGCAGCGGTCGTGGTCGTGGTCTTGGGTTTGGGAACGACATGGCGCGCTTGGCGGAGCAGGGGCGTTTCCGGCTGTGGAGGCGCGGAGCGGGAATAGGGCTGGCTGTGGACCTGGACCAGCGCCGAGGGGAGGGCGGATGGCGCGGAGAACGCTGGAAGCAATGGCGATTCGCGGTTGAGAAGCGGCTGGACCCCGGCCTGGACATACAGGCCGCTCAGCAGAACGTTTTTCAAGGTGAGGGGAAAGGCGGGGGGCGAAAGCGTGGATGCCGACGAATCGGGTGCATTGCGTATTTGTTTCACCTGAGCAAACAGATTTTCCGTTTCACGGCGTTCTGCCGGGGTTTTTGCGTTGGCGAGCAGTTGCGCTTCAATCGGGCTAGGCTGCTGGGAGGGGCGACTTGAGAAAAAGGGAATGGAGGGCATATGGCGGTCCTGTGCGGTGAGGGCGATCTCGGGCATCGCGACAGGGGGCAATACTAGAGACAGGCTTGGAGCCTGCCTCTCAAAAAGTGTCCATACGCCGTCTTGGTCTTGTTTCGTTGCCGCAGTCATGGACTGCGCATAAGCATCTGGAGCCCTTGCTGGAAATCGCGCTGGCGCAGCAGGGGGCCAAGCCGGCGCGGCTCAAGCGCATCGGCCGGTAGCCCGAGGCCGAGGCCGTCGACGAGCGAGTGTCACCCCAGCAGCAGCGCGACGTAGAGCCGGAAACGGTCCTCGTGACGCTGCAGGTCCAGTCCGGTGATGTCGGCGATGCGGCCCAGCCGGTAGTCCAGCGTGTTGCGGTGGATGTGCAGCGCCCGCGCGGTGGCGCCGGGGTGGGACTGGTGGGCGAACCAGGCCTCGGCGGTGCGGCGCAGCCCGCTTTTGCCGGCCTGTTCCAGCCTTTGCAGCGGCTGCCGCAATTGCTGGGCCTGCCAGCCGTGATCCAGGCCGGACAGCAGCACCGGCAGCGCCAGTTCGTAATAGCTGTGCGCCCGCCGCTTGGGCTGCCGTTGCCGGCCGATGCGCGCGGCGGCGCGGGCGCTGAGACAGGATTGGGCCGCGCCGTCCCGCCCCGGCAGCGCAATGCCCATGCCCAGGCGGAAGCCGGGCGCCGCCGTTTCTTCCAGCCAGGCGGCCAGCGCGCGCAGCCGGCGTTGCAGCAGCGCTTCGCGCTCGGCTTCGCCTTCCTCCTCGCAAGCCTCCACCAGCACCAGCTCGTAAGGGCCGGTGGCCGCGCTCAGCAAGCGCGGCCAGCGCGCCGCCAGCGCCGATTGCAGCTGTTGCAGCGCCGCCTGGGCCTGATCGGCGGCCAAGCCCTCTTCGTCCAGTTGCAGGCTCAGCGCCACATGATGCTGTTCCAAGCGCAGCCCCAGACGCTGCGCCCAGGCGTCCAGCGCCGCGCCGGGCTCGCCGCGTATCCATTCCAGCACAAAGGCTTCGCGCTGGCGCGCGTCGTGTTGCAGCGCCCGCTGCAACTGCGCCTGCTCCAGAATCATCTCGGCGGTCAGCCGCACCAGTTCGCCGAACTGGCGAACCTGCTCCGGCTGGCCGGTCAGGCCGACCACGCCCGCGATGCGGCCGTTCACGTGCAAGGGCAGGTTGATGCCGGGACGGGAGCCGTGCAGCTTGCCGGCGGTGGCCTCGTCTATTTCCACCGTGCGTCGTTGCGCCAGCGCCAGCAGCGCGCCGTCGTGCAACTGCCCCAGCCGGCCGGCGTCGCCGCTGCCCAGAATCGCGCCTTGGGCGTCCATCACGTTCACGTTGAACGGAATGATGCGCATGGTGCGGCTGACGATGTCCTGCGCGAGTTCGGCGGTCAGAATGGGCATGGCGCGTCCAAAGTTTATGCGTTTGCATAATATATTCCGGTAATTACCGCGCATAAACCAGACGTCTGCACGAAGTATTTTCCGTTGGCGCTGACCAGAATGAGCGACGCGATACAAAAACAATATTCATCAGAACCAAGGAGACGCGCCGGAGGGAGAGCCCCCGCGCGCAGAGGAGATGGATGTGAACCCTAGCGATACCCTGAGCGCGCCGCGGCAGGACATTCTGGCCGGCGCTTACAAGAAAGCCGTTTGGCGGCTGATTCCCTTCATTTTCGTTTGTTATCTGTTCAACTACCTGGACCGCGTCAACGTCGGCTTCGCCAAGCTGGAGATGCTGGACGCGCTGGGCTTGAGCGAAACCGTCTACGGCCTGGGCGCCGGCATTTTCTTCATCGGCTATGTGCTGTGCGGCGTGCCCAGCAATCTGATGCTGCACAAGGTGGGCGCGCGGCGCTGGATCGCCTTGCTGATGCTGGTGTGGGGCACGCTGTCCGCTTGTCTGATGTTCGTGTCCACGCCGCAGTCCTTCTACACGCTGCGCTTTTTCACCGGCGTGGCCGAGGCCGGCTTCTTTCCCGGCATCGTGCTGTACTTCACCCGCTGGTTTCCGGCCGACAAGCGCGGCCAGGTGATGGCGCTGTTCATGTCGGCCATCCCGGTGTCCGGCGTGTTGGGTGGGCCGCTGTCCGGCTGGATGCTGCAGCATTTCGCCGCCGGCCAAGGCGGCCTGGCCGGCTGGCAGTGGCTGTTCCTGCTGCAAGGCCTGCCCACGGTGTTGCTGGGCCTGGGCGTGTATTTCTATCTGAACGACGGCATCGCCGAGGCGCGCTGGCTGAGCGCGGAAGAGAAAGCGGCGATGCGGCAGGCGCTGATCGACGACGAGGCGCGGCGCTCGGCGCAGCGGCCGGTGGAGCAGTCCTTCGCCAGCGTGCTGCGCAACGTCAATGTGTGGATGTTGGGCGCGATCTATTTCGCCATCCAGATGGGGGTGTACGCGATCAACTTCTGGCTGCCGTCCATCATCAAGGGCCTGGGGTTCCAGAGCGCCGGCGTCATCGGCTGGCTCAGCGCGCTGCCTTATCTGGCCGCCTGCTTCTTCATGGTCTGGGTCGGCCGTTCCGGCGACCGGCGCGGAGAACGCCGCTGGCACGTGGTGCTGCCGCTGCTGATGGGCGTGCTGGGCTTGCTGATGGCGGCCAATAGCGGCGGCGCGGTCTGGCTGTCCATGCTGGGGCTGAGCCTGGCCACCATGGGCGCGCTGGCCGGCCTGTCCATGTTCTGGCCGCTGCCCACCGCCTTTCTCGGCAGCGCGGCCGCCGCCGGCGGGCTGGCCTTGATCAATTCGCTGGGCCAGGTGGCCGGCTTCGTCAGCCCCTTCCTGGTGGGCTGGATCAAGGACCTGACTCACAGCACGGATCCGGCGTTGTACATTCTGTCCGGCGTGATGCTGGCCGGCGCGCTGCTGGTGCTGCGGATTCCGCCGCGGCTGGTCAATCGCTAATATCTTGCCATCGTCGTCTCTTGTGATTGAAAACCGCATGAAAATCGTGATTGCCCCGGACTCCTACAAGGAAAGCCTGAGCGCGCTGCAGGTGGCCCAGGCGATAGAGGACGGCTTCCGCCAGGTGTTTCCCGCCGCCCGCTACCACAAGCTGCCGATGGCGGACGGCGGCGAGGGCACGGTGCAGGCGATGCTGGACGCTCTGGGCGGCCAGTGGCGCGAGGCGTCGGCGCGAGGCCCGCTGGGCGAGACCTTGTCCGCGCGCTACGGGCTGACCGCGGACGGCGTGGCGGTGATAGAAATGGCCGCCGCCAGCGGCCTGGCCTTATTGCCGCCGGAACGGCGCAACCCCTTGCTGACCGGCAGCCACGGAACCGGAGATCTGATCCGCGACGCGCTGGACGCCGGCGCGCGCCGCTTTGTGTTGGGCATAGGCGGCAGCGCCACCAACGACGGCGGCGCCGGCATGTTGCAGGCGCTGGGCGCCAGGCTGCTGGATGCGGACGGAGGCGAGCTGCCGGCCGGCGGCGCGGCCTTGGCGAGCCTGGCGCGGCTGGACCTGTCCGGGCTGGACCCGCGGCTGGCGACCTGCCGCATCGACGTGGCCTGCGACGTGGACAACCCCCTGACCGGCCCGCGCGGCGCGTCGGCGGTGTTCGGGCCGCAGAAGGGCGCGACGCCGGCGATGGTGGCGGCGCTGGATGCGGCTTTGGCGCATTTCGCGGTCTTGATGGAGGGCGAGTCGGGCGTGGCCGCGGCCGAGGCGGCCGGGGCCGGCGCGGCCGGCGGCATGGGCGCCGCGCTGCTGGCCTGCCTGGGCGGCCGGCTGCGTTCCGGCAGCGCCATCGTCGCCGAGGCCGTCGGCCTGGACGCGGCGTTGGCCGACGCCGATCTGGCGGTGACCGGCGAAGGCCGCATCGATAGCCAGAGCGTGCAAGGCAAGACGCCGATAGGCGTCGCCCGCGTCGCTCGGCGTCATGGGGTGCCGGTGCTGGCGATAGGCGGTTGTCTGGGCGCGGGCAGCGAGCTGATCCACGCGCACGGGCTGGACGCGGTGTTCGCCGCGGTCAGCCGGCCGTGCAGCCAGGAACAGGCCTTGGCCGAGGCCGCGGACAATGTCAGCCGCGCCGCGCGCAACGCGGCGGCGGCGCTGGCGCTGGGCATGAAGCTAGGTTCTCAGAAACGCTCGAAGTCCGGCACATAACGCCACTGCCCGGCCGCCAACTGGCCTATCGCCAGCCGGCCGATGCGGATGCAGCGCAGCGCCAGCGGGCTGACGCCCAGGCCGGCGCAGATATCGTCCAGCCAGCGCGCGTCGCGCGCCGCGAGCACCAGGCGCAGTTGTCGGTCGCTCTGGCGCGAGACTTTGAGTTCGCGCGGCGGCTTGCCGCCGGGGCGCAGGCCGCTCTGTCTTTGTTGCAGTTCGGCGGTGGCGGGCGCGGCGTCGACATTGATCAGGAATTCCAGCTGGCAATCGGCCAGCCGCTGCGCCAGCTTGCGGTCCTGGGTCAGCGCCACCAGGCCGTGGGCGCGGTCGGCGACGGCGCCGACACCTTGCAGATGCTGGCGATGGCGCGGCAGCCAGCTCAGCCCGCTGACGTCGCCCGGCATCTGGCTGTCCGGGCCCAGCAGGGACAGCGGCTCGGCGCCGGCCGGCTTGTGCAGCAGCAGGGTGACCGCCGCGTCGCGCTGCGCGTCGGGCCGGCCCAGGAGTTCGACGCGCTGCTGCGGCTCCACCCGGCTGCCCAGCGCGGTGACGACCTGGCCGTCCACTTTCACCAGACCCTGCTCGATGCAGGCGTCGGCTTCGCGGCGCGTGCACAGGCCCAGTTCCACCATGCGTTTTGAAAGTCGGATTGCGGCGTCGCTCATTGTGTCAGGCCTTGAATGCGGGGTTCGGGCGGCGATTATCCCCTTTGCCGGCGTGGCCGACAAATTTGACGAATCAGGTATCCTTCTCGTCTGTCACTGCCGCGGAACCGCCGCGCAGATTCATTTTGGAGACGCCGTGAATATACTGATCATTGGAGCGAGCCGGGGCCTTGGCAAGGCTTTTGTGGAAGGATTGGGGCGGGAGGGCGACCGCGTGATCGGCGTTTCCAGGCGCCGGCCGGAAGACCTGAAGCCGCCGGCCGGCGTTGCGCTGGACTGGATAGAGGCCGATTTGTCCAAGCCGGCGCTGGCCGTGGAGCAAGTGATGAGCGCGCTGCCGGAACGGCTGGACGTGGTGATGTGCAATGTGGGGATCTGGGAGCGGGAGGCGTTTGAGTCCTCCTATGCGTTTTCCCGCTGTTCGGATCTGGAGCTGATGGAAGTGGTCCAGGTCAATATCGCTTCGACGATTCTGCTGCTCAAACATCTGCTGCCGCGCATGTCGGGCGCGGCCAAGCCGCAGCTCATCCTGACGGGGTCGACTTCGGGCCTGCCGCGCAGCGGCCGTCCCGAAGTGGCTTTCGCCGCCAGCAAGTTCGCCTTGAGCGGCATGGCCGACGCGCTGCGGGAGGAGTACCGCGCGCAGCGCCTGGCCGTGACCTGCCTGCAATTGGGCTACCTCAATACGGAGGACGATTTGTCCGTGCCCCGCGAACACGCCGCCGAGCGCGGCGCCGGCCAGCTGATCCCGCTGCACGACGTGGTGAGCCTGACGCGCGCCTTGCTGAATTTGTCCGACGCCTCCTTCGCGCGGGAAATCGTCCTGCCCGCTATCCTGGACGAGCGCTTCTGAATGCGGACAAGCGACGCGGGTCCCGATGACGGGTCGTTTAAATGGCCGAATCGCATTAAAGTGTCGCCATCATGAGCCTGCTTCCCCAAGCGCTGGACGCGCTGAACTGCCCGCTGAGCGGCATCAACCTGATCGAAGCCTCGGCCGGCACCGGCAAAACCTGGACCATTGCGGCCCTGTTCGCCCGGCTATTGCTGGAAGAGCGCGACGGCCAGCCGCCGCCCACCGTCGATCAAGTGCTGGTGGTGACCTATACCAAGGCCGCCACCGCGGAGCTGCGCGAACGGCTGCGCCGGCGCTTGAGCGAGCTGGCGCAGACGCTGGCCGGAGAAGGCGAGGCCGGCGGCGATCCCTTTCTGTCGGCGCTGGCGGCGCGTTTTCCGCCCGGCGCGGCGCGGGAGCAGGCCTCGCAGCGGCTCAAGGCCGCGATCACCGGCTTCGACGCCGCCGCCATCTACACCATCCACGGCTTCTGCCAGCGGGTGCTGACCGACGCCGCCTTTGAAAGCAGCCAGACCTTCGAAGCCGAACTGGTCAGCGACGACGAGGAGCGCTTGATCGAAATCGTCGACGACTTCTGGCGGCGGCGGGTGGTGGACGATCCCTTGCTCGCCCAAGTGCTGGTGGACAACGGCGAAACGCCGGACGGCTGGCTGGTGGACATCCGGCCCTATCTGTCCAAGCCCTATCTGCGCATGCGCGCGCCGCACGTGGCCGGCCTGGAGCGCGCCTTGCTCGCGGTGGAGCGGGGCTGGCGGGCGCTGGCGGCGCGGCCGGAAGGCGCGGCGGAGGCCGCCGATCTGCTGCGCGCCGCCGTCGGCTTCAACGCGCGCAGCTACAGCCCGGCCATTATCGAGCGCGCCATCGGCGCCCTGGACGGCCTGCTGGCCGCGCCGGAGACCACGCCGGTGCTGGACAAGGAGAGCCGCCGCCAGCTGGACAAGCTGCTGCCGGCCTCGCTGGCCAAGGGCATGAAGAAAGGCCACGCCGCGCCGGAGCACCCCTTGTTCGCCTTGACGGAGGCCTGGCTGGGCGCCTGGGACGCTTATATGGAAGAGGTGGCGCTGTCGGTGGCGCAACTCAAGCTGGAGCTGATCGCCTGGACCAATGAACAATTGAGCGCGCGCCGCGTGGGGGAGCGCAGCCGCAGTTTCGACGACCTGTTGACCGATCTGGGCGCGGCGTTGACCGACCCGATCAGCGGTCCGCTGCTGGCGGCCCACGTGGCGCGCAGCTTCCAGGTGGCCTTGATCGACGAATTCCAGGACACGGACCCCATTCAGTATTCCATCTTCCGACATTGCTTCGTCGCGCAGCGGCGGCCGGTCTTCCTGGTGGGGGATCCGAAGCAGGCGATCTACAGTTTCCGCGGCGCCGACATCTTCGCCTACCTGGCGGCGCGTAACGACGCGCAACATCATTACACGCTGGACACCAACCGCCGCTCCGAGGCTCCGCTGGTCAGCACCGTCAACGCGCTGTTCGCGCGGGAACTGCCGTTTCTGATCGAGGGCATCGCCTATCAGCCGGTGGCGGCGCAACCGGCCTCCGGCGGCCGGCTGGACATCGACGACGACAGGCCGCCGTTCTGCTTTCAATGGCTGAGACCGGAGACCGAGGGCAGGGCCGCCAGCGGAGAAGCCGCCGCCGAAGGGGCCGCCGAGGCCTGCGCCGACGAGATCGCGCGTCTGCTGGCGCTGGCCGCGGTCGATCGCGCCGCCATCGTCGCCGGCGAGGCGCGCCGGCCCTTGGCCGGCGGCGACATCGCCGTGCTGGTGTCCACCCATCGTCAGGGAGACCGGGTGCGCCAGTCCTTGGCCGAACGCGGCGTGGCCAGCGTGGCGCTGACCCAGGAGAGCGTGTTCGCCAGCCGCGAGGCCGGCGAGATGCTGGCCTTGCTGCGCGCCTGGGCGGAGCCGGCCAGCGAGGCGCGGCTGCGCGCGGCGCTGGTGACCGAACTGGCCGGGGTCGACGCCGGAGAGTTGTTGGCCCGGGTGGAGGACGAGGCGCGCTGGGAAGCGCAGCTGCAGGCCAACGCCGCCGACCACCTGCTATGGCGGGAGCGCGGCTTCATGGCCGCCTGGCGGCATTTCTTCGCACGGGAACGGGTGGCCGAACGCCTGCTGCCGATGCCGGACGGCGAACGCAGGCTGACCAATCTGTCTCATCTGGCCGAACTGCTGCAGCAAGAGAGCGATCAGCGCCAGGGCATGGCGCCGCTGCTGGGCTGGCTGGAAACGCGGGTGGCGCAGCCGCCGGGCGGAGAGGAGGCGGTGCTGAGGCTGGAGAGCGACGCGGCCCTGGTCAAAATCGTCACCATCCACACCGCCAAGGGCCTGCAATACCCGGTGGCCTTCTGCCCTTTTTTGTGGGGCGGCGCGCTGGAGCGACGCGACGCCGCGTTCTGGCGCTACCACGCCCAGGATCAATCCTGGCTGGCGCCGGACGCCGCGGCCGACGCCGAGGTGAAACTGGCGGCGCGCAGCGAACTGTTGGCGGAGAAACTGCGTCTGCTCTACGTGGCGCTGACCCGGGCGCAATATCGCCAATACCTGTGCTGGGGCTGGGTGCGCGGCATGGAGACGGCGGCGCTGAGCTGGCTGCTGCACGGCCGCGACGCGCGCGCCTTGCCGGAGCTGGAAACGCTGGAACTGGACGACGCCGTGCTCAGGCGGGAGCTGGAGGCGTTCGCGGCGACGGCCAACGCCGCCGCGGCAGGCGCTTGCGCGGTGCTGGAGGAGGACGGCGCGCGGCCGGCCTTGGCCGCGCGGCGCGAAACGGGGCGGGATTATCAGGCTCAAGCGTTCACGCGCCGGCTGGCCGCGCCGTGGCGGGTGGCCAGCTTCACCTCGCTGACCCACGCGCAGGCGGCCGGCAAATGGCAGGAGAGCCCGGACCACGACGCGGGCCAGCCCGCGGCGGCGGCGGAAGCGCCGGAGCCGCCGGCCCTGGATCGTTTCGGTTTTCCGCGCGGGGCCAAGGCCGGCACCTGCCTGCACGAGATTTTTGAAACCATCAGCTTCGGCGTGGACGACGCCGGCCTGCGTCAGGCGGTGGAGCGGGCCTTGGCCAAGCACGGCTTCGCGCCGGAGTGGGCCGACGCCGGTTGCGAGATGGTGGCGGCCACGCTGAACGCGGAACTGGATCCGGGAGTGAGACTGGCCGAGGTGCCGGACGGCAAGCGGCTGGTGGAGATGGAGTTCATGCTGCCGGCGCCCAGGCTGGAGGTGGCTAAGCTGGCCGCCATCCTGTCCGCGCCGGAACACGGCCTGGCCGCGCCCTTGCGCGCGGCGGCGGCGCAACTGGACTTTTCCACCGTGCGCGGTTTTCTCAAGGGTTTCATGGACCTGGTGTTCGAATCCGACGGGCGCATTTATCTGGTGGACTATAAATCCAACCACCTGGGCGGGCGGCGCGAAGACTATCGCGCCGAGCGGCTGGCGGAATCCATCGCCCAAGAACATTATTATCTGCAATACCTGATTTACTGCGTGGCCCTGCGGCGCTATTTCAGCGCGCGCGGCGTGGACTTCGCCGCCCGCTTCGGCGGCGTGCGTTATCTCTATCTGCGCGGCGTCGGCGCCGACGCTTGCGGGATCTGGAGCGATCAGCCCGCGCCGGCCTTGCTGGAGGCGCTGGACCAATGGTTCGCCGGGCATGCGTAGGAATGCGGAGTGCGCAAGCCGCGGTCATGGGACTAAGCTGAACTATCTGAAGTGGAACGCGGCCGGAAGGGGAGAGTGGCGCCGGGCGCGGGCCGACAATAACAAGGACGCATCATGTTCGAATCCGCCGAAATCGGCCATAGCATCGATAAAAAGACATTCCGGGAAGCCATGCCCAAATTGCGCGAGGCCTTGCTGGACCTGCAATACGATTTGAAGGAGAAAGCCGATTTTCCGGTGCTGATCCTGATTCACGGCTTCGACGGCGCCGGCCGCGGCGAAACCATGAATCTGATCAATGAATGGCTGGACCCGCGCCTGATCGACACCGTGGCCTTCGCCGAAGCCAACGACGACGCCCGCGCCCGGCCCTGGATGTGGCGTTACTGGATGCAGCTGCCGGCCAAGGGCCGCATCGGCATGTTCTTCGGCTCCTATTACTCCGACGCCCTGTTCGACCGGGTGTTCGCCCGCAGCGACCGCGACGCGCTGGACAAGCAGATCTTCGACATCCTGCGCTTCGAACGCATGCTGACCATGGACGGCGCGCTGGTGCTGAAGTTCTGGTTCCACCTGACCCGGGAGCAGCAGCACAAGCGGCTCAAGCAGATGGAAAAAGATCCGGCCAGCAGTTGGCGCGTGACCAAGACCGATTGGGAGCATTACGAGCGCTACGACAAGATACGCAAATCCGCCGAGCACATCCTGCGGCTGACCAATACCGCCGCCGCGCCCTGGGTGGTGGTGGACGGCGAGGACGCCAATTACCGCAGCCTGACCGTGGGCAACACCCTGCTCAACGCCATCCGCAACCGGCTGGCGCAGGCGCAGGGGTCGCAGGCCGAATTGATAGACGCGCCGCCGCTGCTGGCGCCGATAGACAACAAGCTGTTGCTGGACACCCTGCAACTGGACCAGCCCATGGACAAGGCCGAATACAAGGCCGAGCTGGAAAAACTGCAAGGCCGGCTGCACCGGCTGACCCGTCACCCGCGCTTCGCCCAGCATTCGCTGGTGCTGGCTTTCGAAGGTAACGACGCCGCCGGCAAGGGCGGCAGCATACGCCGCATCACCCAGGCGCTGGACGCGCGGCGCTACCGGGTGGTGCCCATCGCCGCGCCCACCCAGGAAGAAAAGGCCAAACCCTGGCTGTGGCGCTTCTGGCGTCATATGCCGGGCAAGGGCGGCATCACCATTTTCGACCGCACCTGGTACGGCCGGGTGCTGGTGGAACGGGTGGAGGGCTTCGCCAAGGAGGCGGACTGGATGCGCGCCTATTACGAAATCAACGATTTCGAGCATCAGCTGAGCGAAAACGGCGCCGTCATCGTCAAGTTCTGGCTGGCCATCAGCAAGGACGAACAGATGGCGCGCTTCAAGGGACGCGAGGAAACCGGCTTCAAGCGCTTCAAGATCACCGAGGAAGACTGGCGCAACCGCGACAAATGGGACGCCTACAAGCTGGCCGTCAGCGATATGGTGGACCGCACCAGCACCAGCAAGGTGCCGTGGACGCTGGTGGAGGCCAATAATAAATACTATGCCCGCATCAAAATTCTCAAAACCATTTGCGATGCGCTGGAAGTCCGGCTTGCTTGAGCGCGGCGTCCGGCTGATCGCCTTGCTGCTGGCGATGCCGGCCGCGGCCGCGCCCGGCTTGCGCGCCGGCGTGGCCAACGATAGCTTCGGCCCTTTGTACAGCGCCCAGGACGGCGCGCTGGCCACCCAGTACCGCGCCGCGCTGGAGCTGATCGGCCGGCACAGCGGCGTCCGCTTCGAGCTGGAGTACTATCCGTCGTCGCGGCTGCAGCAATTGTTCGAGGTGGGCAAGGTGGATGTGGAAGTGGGCGTCAATCCGTCCTGGCGCGCGCTGTCGCCGGTGGCCGGCTTCTACACCCGGCCCATCGACGTGCAGACGCTGCGGCTGTGCTTCGCCCCCGGCAAGCGGCGCAAGGGCGCGGCGCCGGCCAGCCTCAGCGGCCTGAGTCTGGGCGTGCTGCAGGGGCGCAGCTACCCCGTGCTGGAAGCCGGTTTCGCCAGCGGGCAATTCAAGCGGGTGGAGGCCGCCAGCGAAAGCGATCTGATCAGCGGTCTGCGCCAGGGCAGCATGCAGGCCATCGTCTTGAGTCAGCGTCAGCTGGACTTGCTGCTGAACCGCGCGCCGGAGGCGCAGCCCTGCGCGGTGGGCGACGCCGTGGGCAGCGTGTCGGTGATGCTGCGCCTGCATCCGCAATATCGGCAACTGTTGCCGCAATTGGACAAGGCGATTCAGCAGCTGCAAGATAGCGGCAAATTGCGCTGAAGCGCTTCGAGTCTCCCCATTCCGGCTCCGCGTCGCGGAGCGCAAAGCATCCGGATTCCAAGCCATGTCTGTCCAGCAAGCCCTGTTGCCCGCCGAACTCGCCCACTTGTTCGCCCGTCTCGATCCCGGCGTGGACGAGGCCGCGTTGGCGTTGATCCATGAGCTGGCCAGCGCCAATCAGGCCGGCCACGTCTGCCTGCCGCTGGCGCAGCGTCCTGAGCGCAAGGCCTTGCAGGCCAGCGCGCTGGTCGGCCGCCCCGGCGACTACGCGCCCCTGATCCTGGACGCGGCCGGCCGGCTGTATTTCGCCCGCCACTGGTTCGACGAAGCGCGGCTGGCCGAGCGCCTGGCCGCGCTGGCCGAGCCGGGACCGGCGCCGGACGGCGCGCGCTTGCGCCCGTTGCTGGAGGCTTTGTTCGGCGCGGCGTCCGCGGCGGGTCCGGACCGGCAGAAGCTGGCGGCGGCCCTGGCGGCGCGTCAGCGCCTGATGATCATTTCCGGCGGTCCGGGCACCGGCAAGACCACCACTGTGCTCAAGCTGCTGGCCTTGCTCGCCGGCCTGTCGCCGCGGCCGCTGGTGATGGCGATGGCGGCGCCCACCGGCAAGGCCGCCGCGCGGCTGTCGGAGTCGGTGCGCGGCGCGCGCGCGCGGCTGGACCTGGCCGAGGATACGCTGCGGCAATTGCCGCAGCAGGCGCAGACGCTGCACCGCTTGCTGGGCTTGCGCCCGGGCGCGGCGGCGCCGCGCCATCACGCCGGCAATCCTTTGCCGCTGGACGTGCTGGTGGTGGACGAGGCGTCGATGATAGACCTGTCCTTGATGGCGCGCATGGTGGAGGCCTTGCCGTCGCAGGCGCGGCTGATTCTGCTGGGCGACCGCGATCAGCTGGCCTCGGTGGACGCCGGCGCGGTGCTGGGCGATTTGTGCGCCGACATCCATTACCGTCCGGATACTCTGGACTGGCTGCGGGCGAACTGCGGCGAAACCCTGCCGTCGATGCCGGGCGCGGGCGGCAAGCTCACCGATTGCGTGGCGTTGCTGACCCACAGCCATCGTTTCGGCGCCGATTCCGGCATCGGCGAACTGGCGCGGCGGGTGAACGCGGGCGACGGCGTCGGCAGTTGGGCGGTGCTGCAGGACCCGGAGTGGGGTGATGTGGAAGCGGTGCCGGCCTTGGAGGCGGCGGAGGTGCTGGCGCGCTGGCGACCGTATTGGCGGGCGGTGCGCGCGGACGCGCCGCTGGCCGAGCGGCAGCAGGCTTTCGCCGGCTTCATGCTGCTGGCGGCGGAACTGCGCCAGGTGGAGGCCTTCAATCTGCGCGTGGAGCGGCAACTGGAGGCCGACGGCGACAAGCCGGCCGGCCGCGACTGGTATCCGGGGCGGCCGGTGATGATCAGCGAGAACGATTACGGCCTGGGCCTGTTCAACGGTGACATCGGCTTCACGGTGCAGCGCGAGGCCGGCTTGCGCGTGGCCTTTCCCGGCGACGACGGCGGCTGGCGCGAATTCGCCCCCGGTCGGCTGCCGCAGCACGACACCGTGTACGCGATGACGGTGCACAAAAGCCAGGGGTCCGAGTTCGGCGAGGTCTGTCTGCAGCTGCCGGAAGCGGCGGGGCCCTTGCTGAACCGGGCGCTGGTGTATACCGCGATCACCCGGGCGCGGGAGCGCTTCCTCGTGTCCGGCGCGCAGCCGGTGTGGGAACAGGCGGCCGTCGCGGCGCCGCAGCGTTACTCGGGGCTGGCGGATAAATTGAAATGACAAAGTCGTTAAATGGTCTGAATGGAAGGTTTGCCGAAGCGGCTGCCGAGACAATTCCGCAACATCCCAACGCAAAATAATCTGTTTATTTGCCGGCTGTTACGCCAGATATAGTCAAAGCCCAAGAAGCATCCTAAGATGCAGCCTTCCCGAAACACATCGCAGCGGAGTCGGCAATGCAAGTGGATGCGGTTCTGGCCTATCTCGACAAGATCACCCGTTTTGATCGTCAGCAATTCACGCCTTTGTATATCGGCAAAGAGCGCTTGGGCTGGGTCAACGCGGCGTGGAAGGAACGCTTGCTGAACAGCGAATCGCAGCTGTTCGAGGAGCAATACCAGAAACTGCATTGCCGTCTCGACGGCAGCTACCGCAGCATCAGCCACGCGCTGGCGCAGGCGGCGCGGCGCTGGCAGCAAGCCGGCTGGCTCAATGGCTGGCGCAATGAGAACTTCACCGCCTTCCGCCACGACGGCTCCCCTTATTTCGAACTGGAACGCGCCGCTTTCCGCCCGCTGGGCCTGACCAGCCGCGCCGTACACCTGAACGGGCTGACCCGTTTGCCGTCCGGCGAAGTGCGGATGTGGGTGGGGCGCCGCAGCCCGCACAAGGCGGTGGACCCCAATCGCATGGACAATCTGGTCGGCGGCGGCGTCGCCGCCGGCGAAACCATAGAACTGGCGCTGGAGCGCGAGGGGTGGGAAGAAGCCGGCGTGCGCCGCGAGCAGGTGCGGGATTTGCCGCAATCCAGCTTGCTGTTGGCCGAGCGCCCGGTGCAGCGCGGCCTGCACCGCGAATGGATTTACGCTTTCGATCTGTGGCTGGACGCGGGCGAGACGCCCTGTAACCAGGACGGCGAGGTGGCCGAGCACATCCTGATGCCGTTCGCCGAAGTGGAACGCCTGCTGTTGGAAGAGCGCTTCATGATAGACGCGGCCTTGGTCGCCAGCGATTGTCTGGCGCGCCACGGCTACTGGGGAGAGCATACCCCGACGATAGACGCCGCCTTGGCGCGCATCCGCCACCCTCAGCGCAGCGATGTGCACGCCTTGACCTCCTGCTGATTCCCTTGCCGCGCCGGGACGCTCTTCACTGTGGCCGGCGCGGCTCTCCCGCTATTGTTCTATCCGTTTATATTACATCTGCGTGAATTAATTCAGGAATCTTTGCCTGATGCCACCGGTAATGGGTAGAATCATTCTCAAGAGCGGAAAAATCCGTCAATAAATGCCAAGGGCCCTTGGCCCGCGCTGTTTCCCGCGCCAAATACTCGTGTCGTTAAGCGCCGCCGTCCGCGAAACGGCGCTTGCTTCGCGTAAAATTATGCCAATGGTTTGTTTTTGGCGAAATCAAGGAAACATCGGCATGGCGAGTTTCTCACTTTTTGCCGGCGGTGAAAGCGGACGCCGCGGCCTTGGGGGGCGCAAGGGGGATGTATCGTTTGAAACTGATCTCGGAGCAGTTCGGCGTTGACGACAGCGGGCCGCTGCATCCCAGCCAGGAACAAGCGCGGCGGGCCGCGCTGGTGATGTGGAACGTTTATCGCGGCCAGCTGCGCATCGAGATTCACCGCGTGGTGGACCTGCGCAGCCGCAAGACGGAAAAGCTCGAGGAGTTGTGCTGACTGTCGCGTTTTAGCCAATGTAGTTGCCTACAAATAAACCCTGTTCGCGTTTATTGGCTGAATATGACAAATGCGGGCATGGTTGACGCCAACTTTCCATTGCGCGATTTTCAGCGCTTGGCTATTGTCCTACTTCCCATTAAACCCAAAGCAGGCGCGGCTCAAGAGGCGGCCTCTGCACTGGAGCGATCTTTGTTCAACTGGTTCGAAAAGCGGATCCATCCGTATCCCGACACGTCCCCGGCCCAACCTCCCAAGGGCTTTTTCCCATTTTTGTGGTTCTGTACCCGCGGCCTGCGCGGCCTGATTGCGGCCGTCATTTTGCTGACCGCCGGCATCGGCGCCTTCGAGGCCTTGCTGTTCTCCATGCTCGGTTCCGTCGTGGACTGGCTGAGCGCGGTCAAGCCCGCGCTGTTGTGGGACGCGCAACGCCATAATCTCTTGCTGCTGGCGGGCATCCTGCTGGCCAGTCCCTTGCTGATCGCCGTGCAGGCGCTGATCAAATACCAGGGCCTGTCCGCCAACTTCCCCATGCTGCTGCGCTGGAATTTCCACCGCCACCTGCTGCGGCAGAGCATGAATTTCTATCAGGACGAATTCGCCGGGCGGGTCTCCGCCAAGGTGATGCAGACCGCGATCGCGGTGCGGGAAACGGTGATGATCGTCGCCGACATCCTGGTGTTCGTGGTGATTTACTTCGTCACCATGATCGCCGTGGTCGGCAGTTTCGACAGCCGTCTGCTGTGGCCCTTCCTGGCCTGGCTGGCCTTGTACGTGGCCACGCTGTACTTCTTCGTGCCGCGTCTGGGCCAGGCCGCCACCGCCCAGGCCGACGCGCGCAGCCTGATGACCGGCCGGATCACCGACGCCTACACCAATATCGCCACGGTGAAGCTGTTCTCGCACGCTCAGCGCGAGGCCGGCTTCGCCCGCGGCGCGATGCAGGAATTCCTGGCCACCGCCTATCGCCAGATGCGTTTGATCAGCGGTTTCGAAATCATCAACCACAGCCTGAGCATGTTGTTGATCGCCAGCACCGCCGGCGCCACCTTGTGGCTGTGGAGCATGGGCGAAGTCGGCGTCGGCGCAGTGGCGGCGGCCACCGCGATGGCGCTGCGCCTGAACGGCATCTCGCACTGGATCATGTGGGAGATGGCTTCGCTGTTCGAACAAGTGGGCACGGTGCAGGACGGCATCGCCACCCTGTCGCGCCCGGTGCTGGTCAATGACAGCGCCGACGCCAAGCCCTTGGCGGTGAAGCAGGGCGAGATCCGCTTCGATCAGGTGGATTTCAGCTACGGCGGCAGCAAGAGCGTGATCGAACAGCTGTCGCTGACGATACGCCCGGGCGAGAAGATCGGCCTAGTCGGCCGCTCCGGCGCGGGCAAATCCACCATCGTCAATCTCTTGCTGCGCTTTTACGATCTGGACGGCGGCCGCATTTTGATCGACGGCCAGGATATCGCGCGGGTGACGCAGGACAGCCTGCGCGCCCAGGTGGGCATGGTGACGCAGGACACCTCGCTGCTGCACCGCTCGGTGCGCGACAACCTGCTTTACGGCAGGCCGGACGCCGACGACGCCGCGATGGAAGCCGCCGCGCGCCGCGCGGAGGCGCACGACTTCATCCTGACCTTGACCGATCCCAAGGGACGCGTCAGCTACGACGCTCATGTCGGCGAACGCGGGGTCAAACTGTCCGGCGGCCAGCGCCAGCGCATAGCCATCGCCAGGGTGATGTTGAAGGACGCGCCCATCCTGCTGCTGGACGAAGCCACCAGCGCGCTGGATTCGGAAGTGGAAGCGGCGATCCAGCGCAGTCTGTATCGGCTGATGGAGGGCAAGACCGTGGTGGCCATCGCCCACCGGCTGTCCACCATCGCGGCGATGGACCGCTTGATCGTGCTGGACAAGGGGCGCATCGTGGAAGAGGGCGACCACCGCAGCCTGCTGGCCAAGGGCGGCCTGTACTCGCGGCTGTGGGCGCATCAGAGCGGGGGCTTCCTCGGCGAAGAGGACGACGACGCAGCGGAGCCGGTGGCGACGCTGGCCTGAGGCTGAGCCTAGGCCAAGGCAAGAGAGCGGGACGCGCAAGCGGCCCGCTTTTTTTATTGCGGAGACGGGAAGACGGCTGCGGCGACGCAGGACGCGTTTAGACGAAAACACGGTTTCGGCGCGCGTCGCGGAAAAATAATGGGAAAAAGCGGAAAAACGGAAAATACTGAGATGTTGTGGCGCACCCGACAGGGATCGAACCTGTGACCTTCAGCTTCGGAAACTGACACTCTATCCAACTGAGCTACGGGTGCGCTGTGCTTGCTTTGAGGCAGGCCCGCATCATAGCGCAACTTCCTTACCCGAGTCCAGTGTATGGTTTTGCCTTGCCTTCAGGCTTACCGTATAATTATCCTATTTTAAATGTCATTAATTCCAGGCGAGGCTCGTAATGAGTAATGAGAACGGAATGGCTCCCGGCCAGGTCATCAAAGTGCTGGTTGGCGTCGTTGTCTTTCTTGTAGTGGCAATCTGGCTTTTGGCCAAGTTGGCTACCAGCGGTTACAACGTGGATGCCGAAGTAATGACCAAGGAGGCCATTGCGTCTCGCCTGAAACCGGTCGGCGAAGCCAAGGCCAGCGACGCGCCTCCGGGAATGCGCACTGGCGAACAGGTATATAAAGGCATCTGTATTTCCTGTCACGGCACCGGCCTGGCCGGCGCACCCAAGTTCGGCGACACGGCCACCTGGGGTTCGCGCATCGCCAAGGGCTGGGACACGCTGACCCAGCACGCGCTGCAGGGCTTCAACGCGATGCCGGCCAAGGGCGGCGCCACCGACCTGAGCGATGACGAAGTGAAGCGCGCGGTAGCCTATATGGGCAACTCTGCGGGCGGAAAGTTCACCGAACCGCCGGTAGGCGGCGCAGGCGGCGCGGCCGCGGCGGCGGACCCGGCCGTGGTGGGCAAGAAAATCTACGACAGCGTGTGCATGGCCTGCCACGCGGCCGGCATCGCCGGCGCGCCGAAGTTCGGCGACAAGGCGGCTTGGGCCGAACGTCTGAAGCCGGGTCTGGACGAAGTGGTCAAGATCGGCATCAAGGGCTTGAACGCGATGCCGGCCAAAGGCGGTTATACCGGCAGCGACGCCGAGTTCCGCTCCGCCGTCGAGTACATGGTGAATAATTCCAAATAAGCCGCGGATCAACGCAGCAAAAAACGCCTTGCACGGTTGCAAGGCGTTTTTTATCGCCCAAAAGCGGGGGCTCCTATGTTTTTGGGAAAATTTTGACCGGATGAAATGGCAATGTGCTATGTCAACAAAACCCCGCTGTAACAAGGGACAGGTGCCCTGGCGGGGCGCATGGTGCATGATGAGTCCATCTGTTTAGGTCGTGAAGCGTCAGGCGCTTCGCGGCTTGGTGTGGGGATTCAGTGGCTTTCCACTTTCGCTTCACCCAGAGATGTTCCTCATTCTTCATATGGCGCCGCTGGCGCCATTTTCTTTTGCGCGTCGCGCCAGCCAGGATGGACCGGCGTCGCAGGCGAAAGTTCTCGCGGCTTGGGGCGGGTGCTCAGCGCCTGTTCAAAGCCTGGCGAGCCTGCGCGCGACAAGGCAAGCGACTGAGAGCGCGAGATGGCCATGGTCATCTGGGCATGCCGAAGCGGCGGACGCCGCGCGCTATTCTCCACGCGGGCAGGGCTTGCTCGGCTTTTCAGGATTCGGCCGGCTTTTCCTTATTGGCCAGCATCGCGCTGAGGCTGGCCAGCCGCGATTTGCCTTCGGTCTTGCTGACGATGGGCTCGGCGCCGGGTTTGCCGAAGTGGCGCAGATCGTCGCCGTTGATCTCGCTGATGAAGCGGGACGGTTCGACGAACTGCCATTCGCCGGCGCGCTTGCGTTTGACGCAATAGGTCAGCGTCAGCATGCGCTGGGCGCGGGTGATGCCGACGTACATCAGCCGGCGTTCTTCCTCCACCATGCCGTTGTCGACGGATTCGCTGTGCGGCAGGATGCCTTCCTCGGTGCCGACCAGGAAGACATACGGGTACTCCAGACCCTTGGACGCGTGCAGCGTGGACATTTTAACCGCGTCCACCTCGCCTTCCTCGCGTCCTTCCAGCATGGTGATCAGCGCGATGGTCTGGGTCAGCTCCACCAGGTTCTTGCCGCTGTCCTCGCCCTTGCGGCTGAGCCAGCTCACCATTTCCAGGATATTTTTCCACTTGGTTTCGGCGATGCGCGGGCTGTCCTCGCTATCGTAAAGCCAGGCCTCGTAGCCTATGGCCTGCATCATCTCCATCGCCAGCGGGCCGCCGTCCTCGCGGGTGGCGCGGTATTGCAGATTGGCGATGAAGTCGCAGAACTGCTCCAGCGGTTCCAGCTGGGCCTTTTGCACTTGCAGGCGGAAGCCTTCCTCATGAGCGCTGGCGAACAGGCTTTTACCGCGTTCGCCGGCCCAGGCGCCCAGCCGTTCCAGCGTGGCGGCGCCGACGCCGCGCTTGGGCGTGGTCAGCGCGCGAATGAAGGCCGGATCGTCGTCGGGGTTGGCGATCAAGCGCATATAGGCCAGCATGTCCTTGATTTCCGGCTTGTCGAAAAAGCTTTGGCCGCCGGCCATCTGGTAGGGGATGCGCTGATTGCGCAAGGCTTGTTCGAAGATGCGCGCCTGATAGTTGCCGCGATAGAGGATGGCGTAGTCCTTGAACTCGGTGCGGTATTCGAACTTGTGCGCCAGCAGTCTTTGCACCACGGTTTCCGCCTCGTGCTCTTCATCCTTGCACTGAACCACGTGGATGGGTTCGCCCAGGCCCAGTTCGCTCCACAGCTGTTTCTCGAACAGCTTGGGATTGTTGGAGATCACCGAGTTGGCCGCGCGCAGGATGCGGGCGGTGGAGCGGTAGTTCTGCTCCAGCTTGATGATCTTGAGCTTGGGGAAGTCGCTTTGCAGCAAGCGCAGGTTTTCCATATTGGCGCCGCGCCAGGCGTAGATGGACTGGTCGTCGTCGCCCACAGCGGTGAACATGCCGCGCAAGCCGGTCAGCAGTTTGACCAGCTGGTACTGGCAGGTATTGGTGTCCTGGTATTCGTCTATCAGCAGGTAGCGCAGCTTGTTCTGCCACTTCTGCAGCACGTCTTCATCGCTTTGGAACAGCTGCACCGGCAGGCGGATCAGGTCGTCGAAGTCCATCGCCTGGTAGGCGCTCAAGGTGTCCTGATAGGCGACGTAAGTGGAGGCGCAGACGCTTTCCCACGCGCCCTGGGCTTCCAGCAGCATCTGGTCTGGCGTTTTCAGGTCGTTTTTCCACAGCGAGATCTGGCTCTGAACCTTGCGCACCTCATCCTTGGAGGTGGTCTTCAGGATGTCGGAGATGATCTTGCCGGCGTCGAAGGCGTCCAGGATGGAGAACTGAGGCTTATAGCCGAGGTGCGGCGCTTCCTGACGCAGGATCTGCATGCCTAGCGAATGGAAGGTGGAGACGGTGATGCCGCGGATCTCCGCCGGCGTCATCAGCTTGCCCACTCGTTCCAGCATCTCGCGCGCGGCCTTGTTGGTGAAGGTGATGGCGGCGATATTGCGCGCATTGATGCCGCCTTCGCGGATCAGGTGCGAAATCTTGAAGGTGATGACCCGGGTTTTGCCGGAGCCGGCGCCGGCAAGCACCAGCAAGGGGCCGTCAAGATACTGGATCGCCGCGCGCTGCGGCGGATTGAGCAAGGGAGCGGACATGGCGGTATGGGGGAAGGGGCCCGGCGGGGCGCAGTAAATCGGTAACTCAGCCAGTGCATTGTAGCATGCGGTATCATGGCGCTATCCGCGGATGACGTCTCAGATCGATCCGCCACTTATGAGGTGCATATGGCCATCTACGCTATTGGCGACATTCAAGGGTGTTTCCAACCGTTTCAGCAGTTGCTGCGGCAAATCGATTTCAATCCAGGCAAGGATACCCTGTGGCTGACGGGAGACTTGGTCAATCGCGGGCCGCAATCGCTGGAAGTGCTGCGCTGGGTGTTCCAGCATCAGGATCAGGTGGAGATCGTGCTGGGCAACCACGATCTGCATTTGCTGGCGGTGGCGGAGGGTTTCGGCAAGCTGCATCGCAGCGACACGGTGCTGGACATTCTCAACGCCGCCGATGGAAAGGTGCTGCTGGACTGGCTGCGCTGCCAGCCTATGATGATAGCCGGCCACGGCTACGCGATGGTGCACGCCGGCCTGCTGCCGGAGTGGAGCATAGACCGCGCGCTGGATCTGGCGGAGGAAGTGGAGGCCGGCTTGTCCGGCCCCAAGCACCGCGAATTCCTGTCTCGACTGTACGGCAACCGGCCGACGCGCTGGAACGAGGAGCTGCGCGGCTCCGACCGTCTGCGCGTGATCGTCAACGCGATGACCCGGATGCGTTTCTTGAACCGCGACGGCGAGATGGATCTGAATTACAAGGGCGAGCTGGAGAACGCGCCGGCCGGGCTGACGCCCTGGTTCGAGGCGCCGGGGCGCTGGCAAGGCGAGATGCCGATTATCTGCGGCCATTGGTCGGCGCTGGGCGTGCATATCACCGACGACGTGGTGGCGATTGATTCCGGTTGTTTGTGGGGCGGCAGCCTGACCGCGATGCGTTTGGGGGACCAGGCCTTATTCTCCCTGCCGTGTTCGGCTTATCGCGAAATCACCGCCTAAAGAGTATGGGCGGCTGCGCCGCCGTAAATAAAATATCGACAGGCCATAGTCAGCTAGGCCCTATGGCTGTCATAATCGCGGCTCTTGCCAGAGCCGTTTTTTTATTTGTATGAGTTACCTTTCCATTGAGTTCGCGCTGGCATTCCTCGCCTTTTTCGCCCTGTATTGGCTGTGCCGCAAGCGCACGGATTGGCAGAATGGTTTGCTGTTATTGGGCAGTTACGCCTTTTATGCCAAGCTTGATTGGCGATTTGCGCTGATTCTTGCCGTTTATACCCTGTTATTGACCCTGATATCGTCGCGGATGCTTGATTCCGTCCGGCCCAAGCGTTGGTTGCGCGCGGGTTTGCTGATGGCGGTGGGCAATCTGGCGATATTCAAATACTTCGATTTCTTCCGCGAAAGCGCGCAAGCGGGGCTGCATGCGTTGGGTATCGCCGCGATATTGCCGGCGGTGGATTTCCTGATGCCGGTGGGCATCTCCTTTTACACCTTTCAATCGGTCAGTTATCTGGTGTCCCTGTATCGCGGCGAATTGCGTTTCGCCCGGGCCAGGGAGCTGGGTTTGTTCCTGGCGTTCTTTCCCACCTTGTTGGCCGGGCCGATTTGTCGCGCCACCGGTCTGCTGGAGCAGTTGCGTAGCGGCGCGCGTCGCCACATCCTGCAACTGGATCGCGCGCTGGGTCTGATTGTGCTGGCCCTGGCCAAGAAACTGTGGCTGGCTGGCTGGCTGGCCAGCGCCTGGGTGGACCCGGTGTTCAGCGCGCCGGAAACCTATCACGCGCTGGAGGTCTGGGCGGCTTTCTACGCCTACGCCTTCCAGATCTATCTGGATTTCTCCGGCTACACCGATCTGGTCACCGCCCTGGCCTTATTGCTGGGCATCCAGTTGCCGCGCAATTTCGACGCGCCCTACCTGGCGCACAATCTGCGCGACTTCTGGCGGCGCTGGCATATGTCGCTGTCCAGCTGGATTCGCGACTACGTCTATATCCCCTTGGGCGGCAACCGGCTGGGCTTTGCCCGCGCCCAGCTCAATTTGCTGGCCGCGATGCTGCTGTCAGGCCTGTGGCACGGCGCCAGCCTGAAATACCTGGTGTGGGGCGGCATGCACGGCCTGGGCGTGGTGGGTTTGAACCTGGGGGACCGGCTGTTGGGCAAGGAAGCGCTGACGCGGCGCTGGGCCTGGCTGGCGCGGCTGCTGACCTTCCATTACGTTTGCCTGGCCTGGGTGTTTTTCCGCGCCGCGTCGCTGGAGGACGCCTGGAGCTTTTTGGAGGCCATGGCCGGCACCGGCCAGGAATTGACGCTGAATGCGCCGGGCTTTCTGGCGCTGAGCGCGGCGGCGTTTGTCGCGCTGCCTCATCTGGGCGCGGTGTGCGAACGCGGGATCGCCCAATTGGGCCGCCTGCCGTGGTGGGGCAAGCCCAGCTTGCTGGCCGGCTGCGCCTTGCTGATCATCGTGGTGTCGCCGCCGGGCATTCCGGGTTTTATCTATTACCAGTTTTAACCGTGTTTTAGTCGTGCCGGCGCGGCTGCGCATCCGCCGCCGCGCGTTTCATTCCTTACCGCATTGAGGCAAGCGTCAAATGATCGCCCGTTCCGCCATCCGCCAGGCCCTGGCCATCCTAGGCAGCAGCATGCTGCTGCTGTGCTGGATCGAGCAGAGCTCGATCAACGCCTATTGGCGGCAGACCTTTCACCGTCCCAGCCAGCTGGAAGCCTTGTCCGAGCTGAGCGTCTGGCGTTTGGGCGCGGAACTGGGGCGGGAGTTTCGCGATCAGAGCCGAGGGCTGCTGAGCCGGCTGGATCGTTGGGACGACGAGATGATCGCCTATTTCAACGCCTGCTGCCTGAGGCCGGCATTGCCGCCGGCAAGCGCGCTGGCGGAGCCGGCGGCGCAGACAACGGCAACGGTGGCCTTGCCGAATGCGGCCCCGACGCCGCGGCCGCCGTCGGTCCCGCCGCAGCAAGCGGTGCCCAAGGACGCCCGCATTTTGCTGCGTCCAGGGCAGAAGGTGTTGCTGGCCGGGGACTCCATGATGCAGGGCGTGGCGCCGCATTTGCTGCGTCCCTTGTTCAAGCTGCACCAGATCAAGGCGCTGGATCTCAGCAAGCAGAGCACCGGTCTGACCTATCCGGATTTCTTCAACTGGCCGGACACGATAGAACGGCAGTTGGCGGCGAATCCCGACACCGGTCTGGTGATGGTCTTCCTGGGCGCCAACGATACTTGGGACATGGTGGGCGGCAGCCGCTACATCCGTTTCGCCTCCGAGGAGTGGGAACAGCGCTACCGCGAACGCATCCGCGCCATCCTGGCTTCGGTCCGCAAGCATGGGACGCAATTGCTGTGGCTGGGCGCGCCGAATATGGGCAAGGACAAGCTCAATCGCGGCGTGCAGTACATTAACGGCGTCTTCCGCGAGGAAGTGGAAGGCGCGGGTCAGCGCTATCTGTCCACCCGCGAGGCCTTGGGCAGCGAGGACGAGACGTTCACCAAGTTCATGACCTTGCCCGATCAGGGCGAAGTGGCGGTGCGCACCGCCGATGGCATTCATTTCACCCGTCAGGGCCAGGTCTTGCTGGCGCGGCGCGTGTTGGCAGAATTGAGGTTTGAATGAAGTTGAGAATCAGCGGGGCATTGGCCTGCTGGCTGGCGGCGGCATCGGCGCTGGCCGCGCCGGTGCAGGATTTCGGCGAGATCAATCTGGCGAGGCTGGCGTCGCGGCTGAAGGCGATTTCCACCGCCGTGCAGCCGGTGCGCGTCACCCAGCTGGGGGATTCGCATACCGCGGCCGACTATCTGACCGGCACGCTGCGGGAGCGCTTCCAGGCCAAGTTCGGCGACGCCGGCATCGGCTGGACGCCACCGATGGCGGTGCCGGGCCAGCGTCATGCGCTGGTGATGGCGCGC
The DNA here is from genome assembly GCF_057808735.1 of Chromobacterium sp. FG89. Taxonomy (NCBI): domain Bacteria; kingdom Pseudomonadati; phylum Pseudomonadota; class Betaproteobacteria; order Neisseriales; family Chromobacteriaceae; genus Chromobacterium; species Chromobacterium sp. FG89. The sequence continues at coordinate 104,907 of NZ_JBMDIQ010000001.1, forward strand.
AGCGAGGGCTGGACGCTGATCAATAGCCGCAAAGACGGCGATCCGGACTTCCCGCTGGGCGGTTATATCGCTCAGGCGCAGCGGCCGGGCGCCGCCATCAGCGTACTGCCGCGCAATCCGCTGGACGGCCTGTGGCGCGCGCGCTTCCGCGTGCGGGCGGTTCAGGATGGCGCCGGCGCGCTGGAAGTGGATGACGGCCACGGCAGCCGCAAACTGAATCCGCCGGAGGCGGGCAGGGGCTGGCAGACGGTGGAGCAGAAGCTGTACTTCCCCTTTGTGGTGCGCGCCGGCGCGCTGCCGGCGGTGGAGCTGGGCGGCATCGAGCTGGAGCGGCTGGCGCCCGGAGTGGTGCTGGACAGCATAGGCAGCAACGGCGCCCAGCTGTCGATCTGGCAGCGCTGGGGCAAGGGCTGGAGCGCTCAGCTGGCGGAGCGCAACAGCGACCTGGTGATCCTGGCCTACGGCGTCAACGAGGCCTTTGACGACAGGTTGGACCTGATCGAGTATCAGCTCAATCTGCAGGCGGCGATCAACACCGTGCGCCGCGATCTGCCGCAGGCGGCCATCCTGATGCTGGGCGCGCAGGACGCCGCGCGCAAGCGCGGCGCGGCCAGCAAGGAGTGCTCGCCGGGCCGTCCGCTGCAATTGGCGGCGGTCAAGCGCATCCAGCAGAAAGTCGCGCGCGACAGCCATGTGCTGTATTGGGATTGGGAGCAGGCGATGGGCGGGCCTTGCAGCATGAAGCGCTGGCAGGCTCAGCAGCTGGCGCGGCCGGACATGGTGCATTTCTCGCAGCAGGGCTATGCCAAGCTGGCCGACGATTTGTTCGATAATCTGATGGCGCGGCTCAGTCTGTGAGCGTAGTCGGCGCTGGATGAGAAAAGCCCCCGGAACGGGGGCTTTTGCATTGGCGAGGCTTCGCCGCAGGTGCTCAGTGCTGCCGAGCCGGTTCCTGCGGCGCTTCCGCGGCCGGAGGCGGGCTCAGGCGCAGCGCGCGCGCCACTTCCTGCTGCGCCTGTTGCGCCAGCGCGAAGCGGGTATCCAGGCCGTTTTCCCTGGCTTTCAGCGGTTGGCCGTAACTGACCTCCACCTCCATCGCCGGCATCGCCAGCACTTTGCGCACGCTTTGCAAAAAGGTCAGGTCGCCGATGAAGGCCGGCTCCAGCGTCTGTTCGCCGTCTGCGCCGTAATAGCGCAGGCCCACCGGCTGAACGGTGCCGCGCGAAAGCAGGGCGGCTTCGAACAGCGAGGCCTTGAACGGCAGCAGGGCCAGGCCGTCCGAGGTGGTGGACTCGGGGAAGACCGCCATGCAGGCGCCGTTTTCCATGGCGTGGGCCAGCGCCTTGTAAACGCGGCTGGCGTCCTTGCGTTTGCTGCGGTCGATAAACAGGGTGCCGCCCAGATGCGCCAGCCAGCCCAGCACCGGCCAGGAGCGGAGCTCGCGCTTGGCGACGAAGCGGGACACCGTGCAGCTATTGAGCACGAAGATGTCCAGCCAGGAAATGTGGTTGGCCACCAGCAGGGTGTTGGGCGGGTAAAAGCCGGGGTTGACGCCGTGGATCCGCACGCTGATGCCGAGGATCTTCAGCGCGTGAGCGGCCCAGCGCCGGGTGACGACGGCGCGCTCGGCGTGGGCCAGCCGAGAATAACGGGTGGCCAGGATGAAAACACCGACGGCCAGGTGGCCGAACAGGCGCGCGACGCGTCCTATCCGGGTGAGCAAAGAGGTTGTGGCGATTGACTTCAAGATGCTTTGAGGCTCGGTGCGCAAGGTTGAGGCCGTAACTCTAGCATGGCTGGCATAGCGGACAATAGTAGGAACTGCGCTGGCCCTGGCGCAAATGCCGGATCGGCGTGCCGCATTGGCGGCAGGGCTGGTCCTGACGGCCGTACACCATATAAGTCTGTTGGAAATAACCCGGCTTGCCGTCGCTGTGCACAAAGTCGCGCAAGGTGCTGCCGCCGGCCTGGATGGCGCGGTTCAGCACGCTGCGGATTTCCTCGGCCAGCCGGCGGTATTCTCCGTCGCGCACCGCGTTGGCGGCGCGGGCGGGATGGATGCCTGCGTGGAACAGCGCCTCGTTGGCGTAGATATTGCCGACGCCCACCACCACGTGATTGTCCATCAGCATCAGCTTGACCGCGCTGCCGCGGCGTTGCGCGGCCCGGATCAGGGGGTCGCCGTCGAAGCCGTCGGACAGCGGTTCGGGTCCCAGCGCTTGCAGCAGGGGGTGGTGCTCGATGGCGCCGACATGCCACAACACCGCGCCGAAGCGGCGGGGATCGCGGTAACGCAGCACATTGGGGCCCAGCAGCAGATCGATGTGGTCGTGCTTCTCCGGCGGGGTGTCGGCCGGCAGGAAACGCAGGCTGCCGGACATGCCCAGGTGGATGATCAGGGTGCCGGCGTCGGTGCCCAGCAGAAGATATTTGGCGCGGCGATCGACGGAACGTATCGTCAGGCCGCGCAAGGCGGCGTGCAGTTCCGGGGGCACCGGCCAGCGCAGGCCGGCGTGGCGGACCACGGCGCCCTCCAGCGTGGCGTTCAATAAATGGGGCAGAATCCCGCGGCGGGTGGTTTCGACTTCTGGCAGTTCAGGCATGGGTAGAATGGCGCGAAGATAAAAACAGGTCATGCTATTCTACGCATTCAACAGGTTTATAAGCAGGTCTCTGACTCCATGCGAATGCAACGGCTGAAAAAAACACTCCCTTTGCTGATGGTCGCGCTGCTGTCGGCATGCGCCAATTTCAAGCACCCGGGCGCGGCGAAGTCGGTCGATGCCGGCAAACCGGCCGGCGATGAGGCCGCGATCACGCAGAAAGAAGACGAAACCCTACTGCCCAAGGCGGAGCTGACGCCGGAAATCCTCTATGGCGTGGTGGCCGGCGAAATCGCCGCCCAGCGCGGCTCGGTGGGCGCCTCCGCCGTGACCTATCTGGAACTGGCGCGTCAGACGCGGGATCCGCGGCTGGCGCAGCGCGCGGCCGAATTCTCCATGTTCGCCGGCCTGCTGAAGGAAACCTCGGAAGCCCTGACCCTGTGGATGGAGCTGGCGCCGGACTCGGTGCCGGCGAGAGAACAGCTGTTCATCACCCTGCTGCGCGCCGGCAAGCTGGCGGAAAGCAAGCCGCTGATCGAGGCGCTGCTGCAAAAAGAGCCGGAGCGGGCGCCGGCCATCTTCGTTCAACTGGCGCGGCTGACCTCGCGCCAGAGCGACAAACAAGCCGCTTACGAGCTGGTGAAGCAATTCGCCGTCCGCTATCCGGACCTGGCCGAGGCGCGTTTCGCGCTCCTGGCCGTGGCCGCCGAGGCCGGCGATCAGGCCACGATGAACCGCGAATTCGACAGGCTGGCGCAGATCGCGCCGGCCTGGGACTTGCCGGTGGCCTGGCAGGTGGACCGGCTTCGCCGCGAGCAGCCGGAGCAGGCTATCGATTTTCTGCAGCGTGAACTGGCGCGGCGGCCGAACGCCGGCCTGGAACTGAAGCTGGCCAAGCCGCGGCTGCTGGTGGGCGCCAAGCGCTTCGCCGAGGCGCGCCTGGCTTTCGACCAGCTGCTGCCGAGCAATCCCAATAATCCCGATTTGCTCTATGCGTCCGGTCTGATGGCTTATCAGATGCGCGACCTGCCGGCGGCGGAGCGGCATCTGCGCCAGGCGCTGGCGGCCGGCCATCCGGAGGCCAATTTCATTCGCTACACCCTGGGCCAGATCGCCGAGGAGCGTCAGGACGCCGCCGGGGCCAGGGGCTGGTACGAAATGGTGGGCGCCGGGCCGCAATTCCTGCCGGCGCAAGGCCGGCTGGCGATCATGGACGCCGGCGACGGCAAGCTGGATCTGGCCCTGGCGCGTCTGGCGCCTTTGGGCGGCAACGACCAGGAGAAGATCACCCTGGCTTTGCTGCAGTCCCAGTTGGCGCGAGAGGGCAAGCAGCCCGGCAAGGCCCATGACTTGTTGAGCAAGGCGCTGCTGCGCATGCCCAAGGCGCCGGAGTTGTTGTACGAGCGGGCGCTGGTGTCGGACAGCCTAGGCAATGTCGGCAACGCCGAACGCGATCTCAAGCAAGTGCTGAAGGAAAAGCCCGGCGACGCTCAGGCGCTTAACGCGCTGGGCTACACCCTGACCAATCGCACCAGCCGCCATCAGGAAGCGCTCGGCTATATCGAAAAGGCGCTGAAGAGCGAGCCGGACAATCCCACCATTCTGGACAGCCTGGGCTGGGCGCAATACAAGCTGGGCCGCCTGGACGCCGCCTTGAAAACGCTGCAGAAGGCCTATGCGCTGTTGCCGGACGCGGAATTGGCCGCGCATCTGGGCGAGGTGTTGTGGAAGCTGGGCAAGAAGGACGAGGCGTTGGCGGTGTGGAACAAGGCGCTGGAGGCGAGTCCGGAACATGATGTGCTGCGCGAAACCATGCGCCGTCTGGGGGCCCATTGATGAAGTGGAGCGGTCTGATCCTGGCCCTGTCTCTTGCGCTCACCGGCTGCGCGACGCGCGAGGCGGTGTTCATGCCCGCCGCGACGCAGTCCGCGGACCAGCCCTTCGCGGTCAGCGGACGTTTGTCGGTGAATCTGGACGGCAAGGGGCATGTCGCCAACTTCGATTGGCGGCACCAGCCTGAGCGCGATCAGTTGGCGATCAACTCGCCGCTGGGCAATACCGTGGCCGAAGTGATCCGTGACGCCGGCGGCGTCACCCTGCTGGCGGACGGCAAGGCCTGGCAGGCTGCGGATGTGGAAAGCCTGACCGAGAAAACCCTGGGCTGGCCGCTGCCGCTGTCCGGCCTGGCCTGGTGGATCCGCGGCATGCCCGTGCCGGGCGAGGCGAGCGAAGTCCGTCCCGACGGCGAATTGCTGCAGCAGGGTTGGCGCATCCGCTTCGTGCGCGAGGCCGAGTCCGGCGAGCGCTATCCCAAGCGCGTGGATCTGGCCCGAGACGGTTTGACGGTCAGAGTGGTGACCCGCGACTGGCGCTGACGCGCGTCGCGTCCTCCGTATTATTTCTAATGATTGCCATGGTGTTCTGTTGATGAGTTCCCCCGTATTCCAAGACTTTCCGGCCCCGGCCAAGCTCAATCTCTTATTGCACGTCGTCGGCAAGCGCCCGGACGGCTATCATTTGCTGGAGACGGTGTTCCGCTTCGTCGATTTCAGCGACACCGTGTCGCTGGCCTTGCGCGACGACGGCCGCATCGTGCTGGAGACGCCGATCGCCGGCGTGGACCCGGAGCAGGACTTGACGGTGCGCGCGGCGCGTCTATTGCAGGCCCATGCCCAGTGCGGGCTGGGCGTGGCCATTCGTCTGGACAAAAAGATACCGATGGGCGGCGGTTTGGGCGGCGGAAGCTCCGACGCCGCCACCGTTTTGCTGGCCTTGAACCGCATGTGGGGACTGAATCTGCCGCGGGCGACTTTGCAGGAACTGGGCTTGAAGCTGGGCGCGGACGTTCCGGTGTTTATTTTTGGGCGCAGCGCGCTGGCCACCGGCGTTGGCGAAAAACTGAATGAAATCAAATTGAAGCCGGCATGGTATGTGGTAATTCACCCTCAGGTGCAGGTGCCCACCGGCAAAGTATTTCAAAATTTTTCGCAAGAGGTGTTGACAGAGGTAGGGGTCGTCGGCATAATGCGAATCCTCGAAACAACGCAGCAGCGACGAAACGATCTGCAAAACGTTGTTTCGAATATGTACCCAGCGGTGAATGAAGTGCTGACCGAATTAAGAAAATATGGTTCGCCGCTGATGACTGGTTCCGGTTCCTGCGTGTTTCTGGAGTGCCAGTCTAAAGACGAAGCCGATAAAGTTTATCAGGCGGTGTCGATAAAATATAAGGGGTTTTTAGCAAAAGGACTCGATGTCCATCCCTTAATCGACAACGCTGAATAAAGGTTACTGGGGAGTCGCCAAGTGGTAAGGCACCGGATTTTGATTCCGGCATTCGTAGGTTCGATCCCTACCTCCCCAGCCAAGACTTTCTCTCAATAAGAGAGAGCATGAAAAAAGCGTGTAAGAATCCCTTACACGCTTTTTCTTTATCTAGCTAAGGCACACGAATCATGGCGGCATACGACAGTTTGATGGTATTCACCGGGACCGCGAACCCGGAACTGGCCCAAAACGTAGTCAAACATCTGGATATCTCGTTGGGACGCGCCGACGTCGGCAAGTTCAGCGACGGCGAAGTGGCGGTGGAGCTGCTGGAAAACGTACGCGGACGCGACGTGTTCATTCTGCAGTCGACCTGTGCGCCGACCAATGACAATCTGATGGAAATCCTGACTATGGCCGACGCGCTCAAACGCGCTTCGGCCGGTCGTATTACCGCGGCGATTCCATACTTCGGCTATGCGCGCCAGGACCGCCGTCCGCGTTCCGCCCGCGTGCCGATCTCCGCCAAGCTGGTGGCCAATATGCTGACCAGCGCCGGCATCGACCGGGTGCTTACCGTCGATCTGCACGCCGACCAGATTCAGGGCTTCTTCGACATCCCGGTGGACAACGTCTACGCGACGCCGGTGCTGCTGAAGGATATCCGCTCGCAGCGCATCGAAGATCTGATCGTGGTCAGCCCCGACGTGGGCGGCGTGGTGCGCGCCCGCGCGATGGCCAAGGCCTTGAACACCGATCTGGCCATTATCGACAAGCGTCGTCCCAAGGCCAATGTGGCCGAGGTGATGAACATCATCGGCGACGTGTCCGGCCGTACCTGCCTGATCGTCGACGATATGATCGACACCGCCAACACCCTGTGCAAGGCGGCCAGCGCTCTGAAAGAGCGCGGCGCCCAGCGCGTGCTGGCCTATGCGACTCACCCGATCTTCTCCGGTCAGGCGATCGATCGCATCAAGAATTCCGACATCGATATGGTGGTGGTGACCGACACCATCCCGTTGACCGCCGAGGCCAAAGCCTGCCCGAACATCCGGGTGGCCTCCATCGCCGGCCTGCTGGCCGAGACGCTGCGCCGGATCAACAACGAAGAATCGGTGTCCTACCTCTTCAATGAGGAACTGGTTGCGGCGGGCGCCTGCCTGCCGTGAACATCGGGCCCGCTGGTCGCGGCGGGCCGGGTGCTTTTAATCTGAAACTGGAGTTTTGCCATGTCTTTTGAATATACCGCCAGCAAGCGTGAAGAGTCGGGTACGAGTGCGAGCCGCCGCCTGCGTCACGCGGGCCAGGTTCCGGCCGTTGTTTACGGCGCTTCCAAAGAAGCCGTATCCATCGTTCTGGACCACAACACCATGTACTACGCGCTGAAGAACGAAGCGTTCCACACTTCCGTTCTGGATCTGGTGATCGACGGCCAGAAAGAACAAGTTAAAGTGGCTGCGTTCCAAATGCACCCGTACAAACAGCAAGTAATGCACATCGACTTCGCTCGCGTGTAATCTAGCTGCCGTGCCGTCTGACGGTAACGGTTGAAAAGCTCGTTGCTAGCCGTCGGCCCGCAACGAGCTTTTTCATTTGGAACAGAGAATATGTCCGGCATTCGCCTGATAGTCGGCCTGGGCAACCCCGGCGCCGAATACGATAGAACGCGCCATAACGCCGGTTTCTGGCTGGTGGACGAGTTGTGCTGGCGCTATAAGGGCAACTGGCGCACGGAAGGCAAGTTTCAAGGCGACGTCGCCCGCGTGGACATCGAGGGACAGGACGTCTGGCTGCTCAAGCCGATGACCTATATGAATCTGTCCGGACAGGCGGTGTTGGCGCTGGCCCATTTTTACAAGATTCTGCCGGACCAGATCCTCGTGGTGCACGATGAGCTGGACCTGCCGCCCGGCGCGGCCCGCTTCAAGCAGGGCGGCGGCCACGGCGGCCACAATGGTTTGAAGGACATCGCCGCGCGGCTGAGCTCGCCGGCCTTCTGGCGTTTGCGCCTGGGGATCGGCCATCCGGGAGACCGCAACGAAGTCGCCAATTTCGTGCTGAAGAAGCCACGCGCCGAGGAACAGCAGGCGCTGGACGAGGCGATCGAGCAGGCGCTGCGGCAATTGCCGGCGGCCATCGGCGGCAAGATGGCGGCGGCGATGAAGGAATTGCACACCGCGGCCAAATGAGCCGCTGGGCAAATCGCCGGCTTGCCGCTATGCTGCGGCAGAACAAGATTTTTCAAGAATTCGAAGGAATGCGGACATGAGTCTGAAATGCGGTATCGTCGGCCTGCCCAATGTGGGCAAGTCCACCCTGTTCAATGCGCTGACCAAGGCCGGCATCGAAGCCGCCAACTATCCCTTCTGCACCATCGAGCCCAATGTCGGCATCGTGGAAGTGCCGGATCAGCGCCTGGCCGAACTGGCCAAGATCATCAATCCGCAACGCATCCAGCCGGCCATCGTCGAATTCGTCGACATCGCCGGCCTGGTGGCGGGCGCCTCCAAGGGCGAGGGCCTGGGCAACCAGTTCCTGGCCAATATCCGGGAGACCGATGCCATCGTTAACGTGGTGCGTTGCTTCGAAGACGAGAACATCGTTCACGTCGCCGGCAAGGTGGATCCGATCGCCGACATCGAAACCATCGGCACCGAGCTGGCGCTGGCCGACCTGTCCGCGGTGGAAAAGGCGATGACGCGCGAAGGCAAGAAGGCCAAGTCCGGCGACAAGGACGCGCGCGCGCTGATCGCGGTGCTGGAGAAGCTGGTGCCGCATCTGGATCAGGGCCTGCCGGCGCGCTCGCTGGACTTGAGCCCGGAAGAAATGGTCTTGGTCAAGCCGCTGTGTCTGCTGACGATCAAGCCGGCGATGTATGTGGCCAACGTGGCTGAAGACGGCTTCAGCAACAACCCCTTGCTGGAGCGGGTACAGCAACTGGCCGACAAGGAAGGCGCGCCGGTGGTGGCCTTGTGCGCGGCGATCGAGTCCGAAATCGCTGAGCTGGACGACGCCGACAAGGCCGAATTCCTGGAGACGCTGGGTCTGGAAGAGCCTGGCCTGGATCGTCTGATCCGAGCGGGTTACAAGCTGCTGGGTCTGCAGACCTACTTCACCGCCGGCGTTAAGGAAGTGCGAGCCTGGACGATTCATATCGGCGACACCGCGCCGCAGGCGGCCGGCGTGATCCACACCGATTTCGAACGCGGCTTCATCCGCGCGCAGACCATCGCCTATACTGACTTCATCGCGCTGGGCGGCGAGGCCAAGGCCAAGGAGGCCGGCAAGATGCGGGCCGAGGGCAAGGACTACGTGGTCCAGGACGGCGATGTGATGAACTTCTTATTTAATGTGTGATCTTATCGAATCGAATATAAAGGCATGCAGCTCTGGCTCATGCCTTTTTTTTGGACGTAAACTGTCATGCGGCAATATGATGCCGGCGGGATGTCGATAAAAGGGAATACGTTTTGGAACGCCAAGCTGAAAGTGTTGAAGAGATTGGTTTGATTGATGTCGTGCGTTTTTGTAAAGAACAATGGCGTTTGATGGTTTTCCTCCCCATCATCGCCGCGCTGGCTGCGGTGGCCTTGGCGTTGAACCTGCAAGACAGGTATGCGGCGACATCCCTGCTCCTCGTGCCTGCCCCGTTGGGTCCTCAGGGCGGCGCCAGCGTGTTGAAGGATAATGCGATGCTGGGCGAGGCGGCGGCCCATTTTGAGCTGGCCAAGCATTACGGTGTGGCCGGAGCGGACAAGACCAAGCTCAGTTTGTTGGACAATCTCAGAGTTTCCGCGGGCAAAGACGGTTTGCTTGAAGTCTCGGTCCAAGATGTGGATGCGGAGTTCGCCGCCCGGCTTGCCAATTACCTGGTGGAGCAGACCCGGCAGCGGATTCTGGGCTTGCACGTGACGGAGCAGAGCAGGAAATACCTGGTGCTGCAGGAGCGGATCAAGGTGGTGCAAGGCCAGGTGTCAGGGGCGAAGCGCGAGCAGAAGCAGCTGGGCGCGGTAGCCGAGACCTTCCTGAACAGCGAATCGGCGCGTGTGATCGAGAGTTTCGCGCGCTTGGAAGCGCAAATGAACGCTCAGCAAATGGAAGGGAATAGCCCGGTACAGTCGTCTTTATTGCAACTGCGCGCGGAATTGGAGCGCAGCAATCCGCAGGTCAAGTCCATCTCTCCGAGGCAGTTGGCTACGATGCGTGATTTGTTCTTCTATCAGGCCACGTTGGAGGAGCTGCAGAAGCAGGCTTCGGTGGCCAGAGCGTTGATGTCGCAGGATGTGCAGGTGGTGTTGCCGGCAAGCCCCCCTTTGGAAAAGGCGGGACCGAAACGGACTATGATCGTGTTGCTGGCCGGTCTGGGGGGCTTTGTCTTGGCGGTATTGATTGGCTTGGGGCGTAAGTTGGGGGCAACGCTGCGCCAGCGCTTGCAAGCAGAGTAAGATGAATTGACATCATGGCCGCTTTTCGCGGCCATTGTTCTATCTAGAACTTGGCAGCGCCAACGGCTAGTGATATTCTCGTTTTTGACTATTTTGTTTTTCAAAATTACCAAAGGTTATATTGATATGCGCAAGCTGATGACGCTTCTCGTAATGGCGGGCCTGGCTGGACAGGTGTTCGCGGCGGACTTGCTGGATACGGTCAAGCAGCGCGGCAGCCTGAAAATCGCGTTGGAAGGCACTTACCCGCCGTTCAACTTCAAGGACGCCAAACAGCAGCTGACGGGTTTCGATGTCGAGATCGCCACTGAAATCGCCAAGCGTCTGAAAGTGAAGCCGGAATTCACCACGGCGGAGTGGAGCGGCCTGCTGGCGGGCTTGCAGGCCGGCAAGTTCGACATCGTGGTCAATCAGGTGGGCGTGACCGACAAACGCAAGGACGTGTTCGACTTTTCCCAGCCTTATACTTATTCCAGCGCGCAGCTGATCGTGCGCAAGAACGAGAGCCGCGTTTTCAAGAGCCTGGCGGACCTGAAAGGCAAGAAGCTGGGCGTGGGCCAGGGCAGCAATTACGCCGATATGGCCAAGGCCGTGGCCGGCATCGAGGTGAAAACCTATCCCGGCGCGCCCGAATACCTGCAGGATCTGGCCAGCGGCCGCGTGGATGCGGCGCTGAACGACAGCTTGCTGATTCCCTTCGCCATCAAGCAGGCCAAGTTGCCCTTGAAGGCCGGCGCGCCGGTGGGCGAGGTGGCGACGATGGCTATCCCGTTCGCCAAGAACAATCCGCAGTTCAAGGCGGCGATAGACAAGGCGCTGGGCGATATGAAGGCCGACGGCAGCTTCAAGAAGATCTCGGTCAAATGGTTCGGCATCGACGTGTCGAAAGCGCCGGCGGCGGCCAAGAAATAAGCGGTAGTTGATTTCAGAGTGGATAGGGCAAGACGCCCCTGCTTGCGCGGGGGCGTCGGTTTTTTTTGGAAAAACGTGAATGACTGACTGGATCGTCCTGTTCGAATCGGCGCTGCCGGTGCTATTGCAAGGCGCGGGCTATACCTTGATGTTCGCGGTGGTCTCCATGATCCTGGGGCTGGCGCTGGGCTTCGTCGTGGCCTTGCTGCGAGTGGCGCAAGTGCCGGTCCTGGCGCAACTGGCCGCCTTCTATGTCAGCGCGATGCGCGGCACTCCGCTCTTGGTGCAGATTTTCGTCATCTATTACGGCTTGCCCGGCGCGGGCATCGAGTTGGGACCGGTGACGGCGGGCATTCTGGCCTTGACGCTGAATGTGGCCGCCTATTTGTCAGAAAGTCTGCGCGGCGGCATCGCCGGCGTGCACCGCGGCCAGTGGGACGCCGGCCTGTCCTTGGGCCTGAGCTGGTGGCAGACCATGCGCCACATCATCGCTCCGCAGGCTTTGCGTTTGTCGGTGCCCAGCCTGTCCAATTCGCTGATCAGCCTGATCAAGGATACTTCGCTGGTATCGGTGATCACCGTGACCGAATTGATGCTGGCGACCAAGGAAGTGATCGCCCAGACCTTTCAGCCCTTGCCGCTCTATCTGGCGGCGGCGGCGATCTACTGGGTGCTGAGCGCCAGCTTCGAGCGGGTGCAGGGTTATGTGGAGCGGCGGCTGGAATTGGCCCACAAGCGTTGACCGCCGTCTTCAAGCAAAAAGCCCCGCGTTGCGGGGCTTTGTCGCATCCGGCTCAGGCCGGGGCGTAGAGGTTTTCTATCATTGCGCGGCAGCGTTCGGCGATCACCTTGCGACGCAGCTTCAGCGTGGGCGCCAATTCGCCGGCGTCGACGCACCAGGGCTTGTCGATCAGGGTGAATTTCTTGATGTGTTCCCAGTTGCCGAAGTAGCGGTTGAAGCGCTTGATCTCGCGGTCAATCAACTCGACGATCTTGGGGTGGCTGCTCATCTCGCTGTCGGTGGTGTAGGCGATGCCGTGTTCGGCGCACCATTCCTTCAGTTTCTCGAAGAGCGGGACAATCAGCGCCGCCGCGTACTTCTGACCGTCGCCCACCACCATGATCTGGTCGATGAAGGCGGATTCCTTCAGCTTGTTCTCCAGCGCTTGCGGCGCAATGTATTTGCCGTTGCTGGTCTTGAACATTTCCTTCTTGCGGTCGGTGATGCGCAGATAGCCGTGTTCCAGCACGCCGATGTCGCCGGTGTGCAGCCAGCCGTTGTTCAGCGCTTCGGCGGTGAGTCCCGGCTCCTTGTAATAGCCGAGCATCACATTGTCGCCGCGCACCAGGATTTCGCCGTCGTCGGCCAGGCGCACTTCCACGCCGGGCAAGGGCAGGCCCACGCTGCCGATCCGAGTGTCCCGGGCGTTGAACGGGTTGGCGGAGATCACCGGCGCGGATTCGGTCATGCCGTAGCCCTCCGCCACCGACACGCCGCAGGCCCAGAACAGGCGCGCCAGCCGCGGTTGCAGCGCGGCGGAACCGACATTGATCCATTTGAGCTCGCCGCCCATCGCGGCGCGCCACTTGCGGTAAACGAGCTTGTCGGCCAGCGCGTGCTTGGCGGCTTCCAGCGGCGAGCGGCGGGCGTTGGGGTCGAAGCGCTCGGCGCGCTCCACGGCCCACAGATAAAGACGGCGTTTGAAGCCGCTGAGTTCGCGCGCCTTGCCCACCAGTTTGTCGTGCACTTTCTCCAGCACGCGCGGCACCGCGCTGAAGGTGTGCGGACGGATGTCGGCGAGCGCGGAAGACAGGCATTCCACGCTGGAGAAGTAAACGCCGGCGCTGCTGTACATATAGTAGAAGACCCCGGCGCGCTCGAAGATGTGCGACAGCGGCAAAAAGCTCAGCGCGCGGCATTCTCCGTGCGGCAGGCGGGTGAATTCCGCGGTGGCGACCACGGTGCTGAGCACGTTGCGGTGCGACAGCATCACGCCTTTGGAGCGTCCGGTGGTTCCGGAGGTGTAAATGATGGTGTAGACGTCGTCCGGCTGGATCGCGTCGCGGCGGCGTTCCAGCTCGGCCTGCCGCTCCGGTTTGGCCAGGGCCAGGATTTCGGTCCAGGACGGGCAGCCGTCGATCTGGCTCAGGCCGTAGATCGGGCAGCTCAATTTGCCCAGCGCCTCATGCAATTTGCGTTGCAATGCGGCATTGCCGACGAAAGCGAGCTTGACCTCGGCATGAGTCAGGATATAGCGTGCATCATCAAGGGTCATGGTGGGATAGAGCGGCACGCTGACGGCGCCGATTTGCTGCAGCGCCAGATCGGCCAGCACCCATTCTATGGAGTTGTCGGCGGCGAGGGCGACTTTGTCGCCGTTGGCGATGCCCAACTCCAGCAGACCCAGGCTGAAGCGGTTGACGCTGTCCGCGACTTCCTCGGTGGACAACCTGCGCCATTCCTTGCCGGTTTTGGCGGCGAGGCAGTCGGTGCGCGGGTGGCGTTCGAGTTGGCGGGGCAGGATGTCAAATACGCGTTCTAGCTTCATTCGTACAATTGTTTGAATGCGAAACGCTGCAAAATAGTCCTAAAGAGCGTGGATGTAAAGCCAAAGCTGCTAAAAATTTAGTCAAGATCAAGGGAGTAGTCGCCGTTTTAACGGCGGTTTCCTTGAAGTTTTCGAAAAATGATGAAAGAGTCATGGCTGCGGCGCGCTAGAAGCTTGATTGCGGTCGGTTTGTCCGACAAAGCGGACAAGTGAATGATTTTTTGAGGAAAAGTCGTGAAATTTGCAACCAGATCCATTCATGCCGGCTATGACAACGCAGAGCATGGCAAGGCGGTGATGCCGCCGGTGTACCAGACTTCGGTGTTCGAATACGGCCATGTCGGCGAATCCATGCCCTTTGTGTACGCCCGCACCGGCAATCCCACGCGGGCGGCGCTGGAGGCCTGTCTGGCCAGCCTGGAGAACGCCCGCCACGGCCTGGCCTTCGCCAGCGGCATGGCGGCCATCGACGCGGTGCTGCGCGCCTGCCTGAAGCCGGACGACGAGGTGATCGCGGTGGCGGACCTTTATGGCGGCGCTTACCGGCTGCTGAGCAAGGTGATGGAGCCGGCGGGCGTCAAGGTCACTTTCGCGGATTTGAGCGATAGCCGGAACCTGACGGCGCTGATCAGCGCGCGGACCAAGCTGCTGTGGCTGGAGTCGCCCACCAACCCCTTGCTGGGCATGGTGGACATCGCGGAACTGGCCCGGATCGCGCACGCGCACGGCGCCCGAGTGGCGGTGGACAGCACTTTCGCCACGCCTTATCTGCAGAACCCGCTGGACTTGGGGGCCGACGTCGTCGTGCATTCCGCCACCAAGTATCTGGCCGGCCACTCCGACGTGTTGCTGGGCCTGGCGGCCGTCAACGACGAGGCGCTGCACCGCGAGATCAAATTCATTCAGAACGCGGCGGGAGCGGTGCCGGGGCCTCAGGATTGCTTCCTGACCCTGCGCGGCATCAAGACCCTGCATCTGCGCATGGATCGCCATTGCGACAACGCGGAGAGGGTGGCGGATTATCTGCGATCTCATCCCAAGGTGGAGCGGGTGTTCTTTCCGGGGCTGCCGGGGCATCCGGGCCATGAACTGGCCCGCCGGCAGATGCGTCGCTTCGGCGGCATCGTCAGCATCTGGCTGAAGGACGACAGCCGCGCGGCGGCCAGCCGCTTGGCCGAGCGGTTGAGGCTGTTCGCGCTGGCCGAATCGCTGGGCGGGGTCGAATCGCTGATCAACCACAGCTACACCATGTCGCACGGCGGCATGCCGCCGGAGCAGAAGGCTCAATTGGGCATCCGCGAAGGCGGGGTGAGGCTGTCGATAGGCATAGAGGATATCGACGATATCCTGGCCGATCTGGAGCAGGCTCTGGCGGACTGAGCTGACTGCGCTATTCTTTCAACCGACGCCCGCGCGGGCGTAATCGAGGAAATATATGGCTTCCGCTTTGTGCCGTCGCTGGCAGTTGCGCACCCCTTTGATTCAGGCGCCGATGGCGGGCGGCGCCACCTCTCCGGCCTTGGTGGCCGCGGTCAGCCAGGCCGGCGGCCTGGGGTTTCTGGCGGCGGCGCTGCTGCCGCCCGAACGCCTGCTCAGCGAAGCCGCCGCGGTGCGGCGCCTCACCGACAAGCCCTTCGGCATCAATCTATTCGTACAGGACGATCCCGCTCCCAGCGAGGAGGCCTTGCGGCAGGCGCTGGAATGGCTGGCGCCGCTGCACCGGGAGCTGGGGCTGCCGGCGCCGCAGATCCCTGATCGCTTCTGCGAGCCGTTCGCGCGCCAGTTCGAAGCGCTGCTGGAGGCCAAGCCGGCGGCGGCCAGCTTCACCTTCGGCATTCTCAATCGCCATCAGCTCAAGCTCTTGAAACAGGCCAAGATAGATGTGATCGGCACCGCCACCAATATGGCGGAAGGGCTGGCCTGGGCCGAACTGGGCGCGGACGCGATCTGCGCCCAAGGCAGGGAAGCCGGCGGCCATCGCGGCACCTTCATCGGACGGCCCCAGGACAGCCTGCGGCCCACTTTGTCGCTGGTCTATGAATTGGCGCAGAACCAGCCGCTGCCGGTGATCGCCGCAGGCGGCATCATGCATGGACGCGACATCGCCGCAGCGATGCGCCACGGCGCCCAAGCCTGCCAGTTGGGCACCGCGTTTTTGCGTTGCCCGGAGTCCGGCATTTCCGCCTTGTGGAAAAGCGAGCTGGCCAAGGCCGCGCCCGGCGGCACCCGTTTGACTCGCGCGTTTTCCGGCCGTTACGCGCGCGGCCTGAACAACCGTTATATGCAGTTGATGGCCGACAAGGAAGACCTGGTGCCGGCGTATCCGGTGATGAACGCCTTGACCGGGCCCTTGCGCGCCGCGGCGGCCAAGGCCGGGCTGAGCGATTTTCTGTCCTTGTGGGCCGGGGAAAACGTGGCGGCCGGCCGCGAACTGGCGGCGGGGCAACTGGTCGCCACGCTGCACGAGGAATGGCTGGCCGCCTATCGTTGAGCGCCGCCGCGGCGCAGGCTTGAAGCCGGCGTCGATCTGGAGCACAATACTTGAGTAATTTACTTGGGTATTGGCGAGCAATGGATACAGCGATCGAAGAAAAGTACACGGTTCAACCCATCTTGTGGCTGCGGCGCTGGGCGGACAATCTGCTCAGCTTCCGCTTGCGGCGGCCGGACGCCTATCGTTTTGAGCCTGGGCAGTTCGCGAGGCTGGGCCTGCCGTTGGGCGAACACGGCGGTCAGGTGTGGCGGGCGTATTCGATGTGTTCGGCAGTGACCGACGAGTATCTGGAGTTCTATTCCATCGTGGTGCCGGACGGCCAGTTCAGTTCGCGTCTGGCGCAGCTGCAGGTGGGCGCGGAAGTGATGCTGGACAAGAAGGCGATGGGCTTCTTCCTGGCGGACCGCTTGCCGGCGGGCAAGGATTTGTGGTTGTTGGCTACCGGCACCGGCTTGGCGCCGTATTTGTCGATTCTGCAAGACCCCGCTCAGTGGCAACGCTTTGATCGCATCGTGCTGGCGCACTGCGTGCGGCACGCCGCTGAGCTCAGTTATCAGGATTTCATCGCCGAGCTGAGCGAACACCCCTTGTGGGACGAGCACGGCCACAAGTTGCAATACTTGCCCATCGTCACGCGCGACGCGCCGGAGGGCGTGTTGAACGAGCGCATCCCGGCCTTGCTGGCCAATGGCGGTTTGGAGCGGGCGGCGGGGCTGGCGATGTCGCCGGAAAACTCGCGCTTCATGATTTGCGGCAACCCGGCCATGGTGGAGGATACCCACCGGCAATTGATGAAGATGGGCTACCGGATGAGCCGGCAGAGCGCGCCGGGTCATCTGGTGTTGGAAAACGGTTGGTAGCCGACGCGCCCAGGGCGGCCTATAAAACCTTGCTCATGAACAGGCTGAGCGGGTCGGGCTGGTAGGCGCCGAAGGGCGGGCAGGGCTTGAAACCGGCGCGCTGGTATAGGCCGATCGCCTCAGGCTGGGACACGCCGGTCTCCAGTTTCAGCGCGGACAGGCCGGCGGAGCGCGCTTCCCACTCCAGGCGCGCCAGCAGCGCCTGGGCCACGCCCTTGCCGCGTTGGGACGGCGCCACGAACATGCGTTTGATCTCGCCGTAATCCTCATGCGGCACCAGCGCGGCGCAGCCGACCGCCGCGAGCTTCTCGTCGCGCGCGACGATGAAATGCGCCCGTGGCGGTTCCAGCGCCGCCGGGTCCATCAGATGATTGCTTTCCGCCGGATAGAGCGCGGCCTGGTATGCGTCCAGCTGGCTTATCAAGGCCAGCACATCGGCTTGTCGCGGCGACTCCAGCTGCAGACGCATGGCGTTTACCTGTTGGAGTTGGCGAGCAGGGCGCCGAACAGCAGGAAGGTCGCGCCGCCGGCCTTGTTCACCCATTTGCCGCCGCGGTCGCTGGCCAGCCAACGGCGCGCGCGTTGCGCGGTGAGCGCGTACACGGTGTGGATCAGGATGATCAGGCCGCTGAAGGTGCCGACCAACAGCAGGAATTGCGGCGCGTAGGCCCCCTGAGTGTCGATGAACTGCGGAAAGATGGACAGAAAGAAGAAGATGGACTTGGGGTTGGTCAGCTGCACCGCCATGCCTTCTCCAAAGCGCCGGGCAAAGCCGCGCGGCTGGCTTGGGATCTCATCGAAGCGAAAAGCCGGCGCGCGCAGCAGTTTGATGCCCAGATAAAACAGGTAAGCGGCGCCTATCCATTTCATCACAGTGAAGGCCAGCGCCGACGCGGCCAGCAACAGGCCGAGGCTGGTGGCCGACACGCCGGCGACGATGAAGGAACCGCAGGCGGTGCCGAGAATGCCGCCAAGGGTGCCGCGCAGGCCGAAGCGCAGCGAGTTGGTCAGGGTCATCAAAATGCCGGGGCCGGGGCTGAGCACGGTGGCAGCGGCCATCAGCAGATAAAGCGAATAGTGTTGCATGAGGATTGTTCGCGTAGGGGGCGGGCCCTTAGTCTACGCAGGCTTGGCCATCGATGACAATGTTGTTGCGTGCGGCGCATGGGCCGCGCTGTTTTGGAGAACGAGCGATGACGATACGCGTGGTGCAATTGGGCAGTCCGCGTCACCCGCAGGAGGGCACGCGCATCGGCACGGTGCGGCGGCCGCCGCGCGGCGTGTCAAAGGAGGCCTTCGCCAGCGGCGATTGGTACGATGTGTGGTTTCCCAACCTGGCGCCCAGCGCGGAATTGGTGAAACAGGCGCAGGCGGCGCAGAGCGCAGCCGAATGGCAGGCGTTCGAGCGGGCCTATCGCGCGGAGATGAAGGCGCCGGAGCAAAGCCGCGAGCTGGACTTGCTGGCGGCGTTGTCGCACGGCAGCCACTTTTCCATAGGCTGTTACTGCCAGGACGAGGCGCGCTGTCACCGCTCGGTGTTGCGGGCCTTGTTGCGGGAGCGCGGCGCGGCGCTGGTGGAGTGAGGCTTTGATTCCGTCGGGCCGGCTTGTATCATATCGCTTTGTATTCGTCCGGAATGTCCGCCATGCCTGATTTGTCCACGCTTTTACTGTTCAGTCTCGCCTGCGTCGCGCTGGCGGCGACGCCGGGGCCGGATATGTTGCTGATCGCCAGCCGCAGCGCCAGCCAGGGACGCAAGGCCGGCTTCGCCACCCTGGCGGGCATTCAACTGGGCACGTATTGCCACGCGCTGGCGGCGGCCTTCGGTTTGGCGCAGTTGTTCGTGCACGCGCCGCTGGCCTACGACGCGGTCCGCATCGCCGGCGCCGCCTATCTGTTCTATCTGGCCTGGACGACGCTGCGCAGCCGCAGCGTGTTGAGCGTGCCGGGCGCCGCGGGCGCGCAGTCTATGCCGCGCATCGTGGCCCAGGGCCTGCTTACTAATCTGCTCAATCCCAAGATGGCGCTCTTCGTGCTGGCTTTGTTTCCCCAGTTCGTGCATCCGTCAGCGGGGCCGGTCTCGCTGCAGATCATGGTGTTGGCGACCTTGTTGAACGCGATCGGCCTGCTGATCAATGGGGCGATCATCCTGGCGGCCAGCCGTTTCGGACGCGCGCTTGGCGACAGGCTGGGGAGCAGCCGGCTGCCGCAATGGCTGCTGGCTTCGGTGTTCGGCGGGCTGGCTTTGCGGCTGGCGCTGGCGAGCAAGAACTGAGAGCCTGTTCAAAAGCTTGAGGGCAGGGGCGAGGCGAAGAGAACACAAGCGAAATGTGCGAGCGCTCATGAGCATTGTGAGCTTGTTTTTAACGGCCTGCTCCATCCGTCTCGCCGAAGCGCAGCAGATTTTTGAACGGGTTTGACGCGCGCCGCCTCAGGCGCCGCGCTTGGCCCAGGGCAGTATCAGTTGGGCGATGACGCCGCCGTTGGCGGCGTTTTGCACGTGCAGCTTGCCGCCTTGGGCCCGCGCCAAGGTCTCGCAGAGCGGCAGCCCCAGGCCCATGCCGCGCGAGCGGGTGGTGAAGAAGGGCAGGAAGATCTTGGGTAGGATGGCTTCGGGAATGCCCTGGCCGTTGTCTATGACCTTGAAACGGTAGTTGTGGCCGTCGCTTTCGCCGCTGATCACAATGCGGCCGCCTTGTTCCTGCAGCGCGTCGCAGGCGTTCTGCACCAGGTTGTGCAGAATCTGTTCCAGCGCGGTGCGTTCCGCGCGCGGCCATTCGTCCGGGCTTAAATTATTCCATTCCAGGGTGATGTTCTGGTTCGCCAATTCCGCCTGGCGCAGAAACAGCAATGAGTTCACCAGCGCGTCGGGATCCAGCGGCGTGGTGTCCGTCGCTTTGGGATGGGCCAGCAGGCGGCTGAGCCGGCTGATCAGGGCTGCGGCGCGGCGCGCTTGCGCGCCGGTGGCGAGCAGGATGTCGCGCGCGGCTTCGCGTTGCGAGGGCTCGTCCAGCGTCCGTTCCAGCTGGCGGGTATTGGCGATGATGGCGGTCAGCGGCGGATTCAATTCCTGCGCCAGCCCGGCCATCATTTCATTCAGGGTATTGAGCCGGGCTTGAGCGGCCAGACGGTCCTGCTGTTGCTGGCGCTGTTGAGAAGCGCGTTGCCTATGCCTGGCGTACAGGGCGACGGCGACGGCGGCGAGCAGCGCGTTCCACAGCAGGATTTCCATCCAGGGCAAGCTGTCCCAACTCAAGGCGGTGCGGCTGGACAGGCGGAAGGGTTGGCTGGCGCTGGGCAGCTTGCGGTCCAGGCTCAGATCCCAATCATTGGCAGACGCGCCGGCCTTGCGTTGCAGCAGTTCGATGCGGTGGCCGCGCAATTGCAGCGAGATGTTTTCCAGCGGCTCGGGCAGTTCGGCCTGGACCAGCATGCGCAACGGGTCGATCAACAGCGCCCAGCCGTCCGGGCTTTGCAGCCAGTAGCGTTGTTGCGCGTCGAAGCCGAGCAGGGTCTGGCCTTGTTGCTGGGCTTGCCACAGCAAGGCCAGCGGCGGACGCAGGCCGCTGGGATCGCCATGCCATTGCTGCTGTCGCCAAAAACCGATGGCGCTCAGCTGAGGCATGGCGGTTTGCAGGCGCTTGAGCATGTCGGCGGGCAAACGGCTTTGTTCCGAAGCGGCCAGGGTGGCCAGCACCGCATCGTGTTGCGAAGCTTTCTGGCTCAGCAGGCGCAGGGTAATGAAGGATTCCTGGCGGAAGCGCTGTTCCAATGCGCCAAACTGGCGCCAGCCCAGCCATAGGCAACCCGCCAGGCTGAGCAAGAGCCAGGCGGTGAGGGCGTAGCGGCGGTCCAATGACATCATGGCGGCGATTATCGCACGCCGCCGCGAGCGCGCCAGCCTGGTGTGTTAAGGATTATTGTGTAGAAATTGTGCGGCGGCGTGCCGGCGGAGCGCCGCCGCCCTTTCTCATTTCACGCAGTCGACGCAGTAGACCCTGCGTCCGTCCAGTTCCGTCGCCACCAGCCCGTGCACATCGGTTTCGAAGCCGGGCAGCTCGCGGTTGAAGTCTTGGGCGAAGCGCAGGTAGTCGACGATGGTCTTGTTGAAGCGCTCGCCGGGAATCAGCAGTGGGATGCCTGGCGGGTAGGGCGTCAACAGCACCGCGGTGACGCGGCCTTCCAGTTGCTCCACCGGCACGCGTTCGATCTCGCGGTGGGCCATCTTGGCGAAGGCGTCGGCCGGACGCATCGCCGGCTCCATTTCCGACAGATAGATCTCGGTGGTGATGCGGGCCACATCGTGTTTGCTGTAGAGCTGATGGATGCGCTGGCACAGATCGCGCAGGCCGACGCGCTCGTATTGCGGGTGCTGGGCGATGAATTCCGGCATCACCCGCCACATCGGCTGGTTTTTGTCGAAGTCGTCCTTGAATTGCTGCAGCAGGGAGATCAGCGTGTTCCAGCGGCCCTTGGTGATGCCGATGGTGAACATGATGAAGAAGCTGTACAGCCCGGTCTTTTCCACCACCACGCCGTGTTCGGTCATATACTTGGTGACGATGGCGGCGGGAATGCCCATCTCTTCGAAACTGCCGTCCACATCCAGGCCCGGAGTCAGCACCGTGGCCTTGATTGGGTCCAGCATATTGAAGCCGTCCTCAATGCCGACGAAGCCGTGCCAGCGCTCGTTCGGGCGCAGTTGCCACTCGGCCGGGTCGCAGATGCCGTCGTCGGACAGATCGTCCGGTCCCCAGACGCTGAACCACCAGTCGCGGCCGTATTCCTCGTCCACTTTGCGCATGGCGCGGCGGAAGTCCAGCGCCTCCACCAGCGATTCTTCCACCAGCGCCTGTCCGCCCGGCTGTTCCATCATCGCCGCCGCCACATCGCAGCTGGCGATGATGGAGTACTGCGGGCTGGTGGACGTGTGCATCAGATAGGCTTCGTTGAACCAAGCGGTGTCCAACTGGCGTTGCTCCGGGTCCTGCACCAGGATCTGCGAGGCCTGGCTGATGCCGGCCAGCAGTTTGTGGGTGGACTGGGTGGAGAAGATCAGGCTGTCCTTGCAGCGCGGGCGGCCTTCGCCGATGGCGTGGAAGTCGCCGTAGAAATCATGGAAGCCGGCGTGTGGCAGCCAGGCTTCGTCGAAGTGCAGGGTATCGACCTCGCCGTCCAGCAGATGCTTGATGTCCTCCACGTTGTAGATAATGCCGTCGTAGGTGGACTGGGTCAGGGTCAGGATGCGGGGCTTGGCTTGCGGGTTTTTGGCCAGCGCTTCGCGGGCGAAGGGGTTGGCCTGAATTTTCTTCTTGATATTGTCGAGCTGGAATTCGGACTTAGGAATCGGGCCGATGATGCCGTAGTGGTTGCGCGTCGGCATCAGGAACACCGGGATGGCGCCGGTCATCATGATGGCGTGCAGATTGGATTTGTGGCAGTTGCGGTCCACCAGCACGATGTCGCCGGCCGCCACGCAGCTGTGCCAGACGATTTTGTTGGAAGTGGAGGTGCCGTTGGTGACGAAGAACAGGTGGTCGGCGTTGAAGATGCGCGCGGCATTGCGTTCCGAAGCGGCGATGGGGCCGGTGTGGTCCAGCAGCTGGCCCAGTTCGTCCACCGCGTTGCAGACGTCGGCGCGCAGCATGTTTTCGCCAAAGAACTGGTGGAACATCTGGCCCACCGGGCTCTTCAGGAAGGCGACGCCGCCGGAATGGCCGGGGCAGTGCCAGGAGTAGGAACCGTCGTGGGCGTAATCCACCAGCGCGCGGAAAAACGGCGGCGCCAGGCTGTCCAGATAGCTCTTGGCCTCGCGGATGATGTGGCGGGCGACGAACTCCGGCGTGTCCTCGTGCATGTGAATGAAGCCGTGCAACTCGCGCAGGATGTCGTTGGGAATGTGGCGCGCGGTGCGGGTTTCGCCGTATAGATAGACCGGGATGTCCGGATTGCGGCGGCGGATTTCCGCGACGAAGCCGTAGAGCTTGCCCAGCGCTTCCTGCGCCGCGTCCTCGGTGTGGAATTCCTCGTCGTCTATCGACAAGATGAAGCCGGCGGCGCGGCTTTGCTGCTGGGCGAAGGAAGTCAGGTCGCCGTAGCTGGTGTAGCCGATCACGCTCATGCCTTCCGCCTCCATGGCGGCGGCGAGTTCGCGGATGCCGGAGCCGCTGGTGTTTTCCGAGCGGAAGTCCTCGTCGATGATCACGATGGGGAAATGAAAACGCATACCTGAGTCCTTGTTGCTGTTAACTCGGACACGCGCGGGGCGGGACGCGGATGGGCCGTCGGCTCGCCGTGGGCGAGGGCCGAAGCCGCGGGCACCTGTAACCCTTTGCGGTGTCACTCGGTGCGCGTTGGGGCGCAGTTCTGTACGCACGGGCAGACTGGGGTCCGCCGCCGCCATGGAGGCTGGCCTTGAGGCGCGAATAAAAACAGGGCGCTTTGCGCCGCGGTCCGTAGTCGGCTCGCGCTGTGCTGTCTGCGCGGGCGGCACGTCTGCCGGCCTGGAGAACATCCCAAGAAAGCGCGCATTTTAGACCTTTTGCTTGTCATGTTGTTGCGCAGCAAAATTTTTTCCGCGAAAAAAACGCCTGACGGCGGCCAGGCGCGATGCGGCGGCGATGTCTTGGGGACATCAGCCCAAGTCAACGGATTGTTTTTAATCGAATTTGTCCTGGGGCGAGCCATCTTGCTCGCCAGCCGGCGCGGCCGGCGGCGGCTGTTGTTTTTTGCCACGCCTGGCCCAGTACAAGCCCAGAGCCTTGGCGACGATGGCGCCGCCGCTGAGCAGCAGCAAAAAGAGCAAGGGCGCGGCCACCAGCCAGGGGAAGAAGGCGATCAGTCCGGCGAAGATCAGCAGCGCCATGCCTATGGTCAGGAAGGCGGACGCCTCGCTGGCGTCGACATTGCGGGTGCCACGCACCACCACGCCCAGCGCGTCGCCGATCCGCGCCGCTTGCCGCGCGGCGGCGCTGGCGCCGCTGAGGGCGGCGGTATGCGGCGGCAGCAGCAGGCCGTGATAGTCCTTGGGCCGCGGCTTGGTCAGCGTCGGGCGGCGGCGCTGGCCGGCCAGGATCACTTCGGTGGCGTGGTCCAGATCCTGAAGGAACCGCTCGGCCAGCTTTTCCGCCAAGGCCTGGTCCTCCACCGCCACGTCCAGTTCGCGGTTGGCCAGCCAGCTGGACAGATTGAGGTTGGTGGAGCCGATGCGCGCCCAGCGGCCGTCCGCCACCGCGGTTTTGGCGTGGATCATCGGGCCGTCCCATTCGAAGACGCGCACGCCGGCCTCCAGCAGCGGGCGGTACTGGGTACGCGACACCGTGGCGATCCAGCCGATGTCGCTGGAGCGCGGCACCAGCAAGCGGACGTCGACGCCGTCGCGCGCGGCCTGTTTCAGCGCGGTCAGATACATGCTGGTGCCCATGAAGTAGGCGTCGGTCAGCCACAGGGTGCGTCGGGCGAAGCAGGCGATCAGCAAGTCCAGCCGCATCATTTGCGCGGTGGCGGGCGTGGTGGCGATCAGGCGCGCCGCCACCGCGCCGCAGTTTTCCAATGGCGGCGGCGTCAGCCATTCCGCGGACAGCGGGCCGCCGCAGCTGGCCCAGCTGTCGGCGAAGGCCGCCAGCGCGTCGGCCGCCAGCGGTCCGCTGAATTTGACGCCGGTATCGCGCCAGGGCTCTTGGCCGCGCTCTGGACGGCCTTCCCAGCTGGAGCTGATGCACAGGCCGGACACGAAGACGGTCCGGCGGTCGATCACGATCAGCTTGCGATGATTGCGCCCCAGCATGCTGAGGCCGGCGGTCAGAGACGGCGGGTTGTAGGCGCGCAATTCCGCTCCCGCGGCCTGCAAGGGCTTGAAGAAACTGCCCAGATGCGTTTTCCAGCTGCCCAGCCAATCGTAAAGCAGGCAGACCTTCACTCCGGCGCGCGCGCGTTCAATCAGCAGATCCCGTATGCGCAGGCCAAACGCGTCCTTGGCGAAGATATACATCTCGATGAAGATCGATTCCCGGCTGTCGGCGATGGCCTGTTCCCAAGCCGGGAAGTTCTCCACGCTGTCGTAGAGCAGTTCCAGCTGATTGCCGCCCACCAGCGGGGCGCCGGCGGAGCGGGAAAACGCCTGCTCGGCCAGGTGTCGGATCAGCTCCTGATTGGCGGGGTGGGGGGACAGAATGGGCATTATATTTGGTTATTGTTTGACAATATACTGAATTTGGTTGAAATCGCCATTTTGGATGTCCTTGACAAGGCGGCTTGACAGTCGTTTTATTGAACGTTCGCGTCACAAAATCACAATTAATTCGCCGTGAAAATACGATTTTTCGACATCGAAAAATCAAAAAAATCACTGTAACATGATGATTTTTATCGTCTAATGCGGTGCACAAAAACCGGTTGCAGGGTCAAGCTCCTTGCCCTTAGAATCGAAACATTCGTTTCACATTATAAGCAGGACAAAGCTATGGACAGACAACGCTGGCTACAGGGCACCCTGTACCATCCGGACTTCGAGCAGGATAGCTGCGGTTTTGGCTTGATCGCCCAGCTTGACGACAAACCCAGTCACTGGCTGGTGGAAACCGCCATCTCCTCGCTGGCCAAATTGACCCACCGCGGCGCGGTGGCCGCCGACGGCAAATCCGGCGACGGCTGCGGCCTGTTGTTTCGCAAGCCGGACGGTTTTTTGCGCGAAGTCGCCGCTGCGGCCGGATTGACGCTGAAGCCAGTGTACGCCGCCGGGCTGGTGTTCCACCATCCCGATCCGGAACAGGGAGAGCGCAGCTTGCGCCGCCTGCGTGAGTTTCTGGAGTCCCAGGGTTTGGAGGTGTCCGGTTTCCGACAGGTTCCCACCGACGACAGCGCCTGTGGGGAGGCGGCCTTGGCCTCGCTTCCCGCCATGGTCCAGGTCTTTGTTAACTGTCCATTCGGCATGGATGAATTAATGTTCCAGCGCCGTTTGTACATGGGTCGTCGCCAGGCTGAGAAAGCCAATAAGGCGGACGACCCGTTTTTTTATCTGCCGACCTTGTCGCCGCATACTCTGTCCTACAAAGGCCTGGTGACGCCGGAGAACCTGTCCAAGTTCTTCCTGGATTTGAACGATCCACGCTTCGAGTCCAGCCTGGCCGTATTCCACCAGCGCTTCTCCACCAATACCTGGCCGCAATGGAAGCTGGCGCAGCCTTTCCGTTTCCTTGCCCACAACGGCGAAATCAACACCGTGCAGGGCAACCGCCATTGGGCGCGCGCGCGCGAGCGCATCATGGCGTCTCCGCATCTGGACATGGACGCGGTGCGTCCCATCGTGCAGACCGATGGCTCCGACTCGATGTCGCTGGACAATATGCTGGAAGGCCTGCTGATGGGCGGCATTCCGCTGTTCCGCGCTCTGCGTCTGCTGGTGCCGCCGGCCTGGCAGAACGTCGACTCCACCGACAAGGACTTGCGCGCCTTTTATGAATTCAACTCCATGCATATGGAGCCGTGGGACGGCCCGGCCGGTATCGTGCTCACCGACGGCCGCTACGCCGCCTGCATGCTGGACCGCAACGGCCTGCGGCCGGCCCGCTGGGTGCTGACCCGGGACAATGTGCTGACCATCGCCTCCGAGGTGGGGGTGTGGGACTACCAGCCCGAAAACGTGGTGCGCAAGGGCCGGGTCAAGCCGGGTCAGCTGTTCGCCGCGGATTTGGCCACCGGCGAGCTCTTGTTGCCGGAGGAAATCGACGCCCAATTGAAGAGCGCCAAGCCGTATCGGCAATGGATCAAGGACAGCGCCAAATACCTGGAGCTGTCGATCGAGGACGACGCCGGTGTCGAGCCTTTGTCCAAGGACGAACTGGCGCGTTTGCAGAAGCTGTTCAATATCAGCTTTGAAGAGCGAGACCAAATCCTGCGCGTGTTGGCCGAGGACGGCCAGGAGGCGGTGGGTTCGATGGGGGACGATACGCCGATGGCGGTGCTGAGCCGGAAAGTGCGCTCGCCCTTCGACTATCTGCGCCAGCAATTCGCCCAGGTGACCAACCCGCCTATCGACCCGATCCGCGAAGCGGTGGTGATGTCGCTGAACACGGTGTTCGGGCCGGAACGCAATATGTTCGAGGAGAGCGCCGAGCACGCCAAGCGGCTGGAAGTGCGCTCCCCGGTGCTGTCGCACGAGAAATTCACCCGCGTCACCACGCGGCCGGAGCCTTATCTGAAGGCGACGACCTTCGACCTGTGCTACGACCCCAGCGAAACCGACTTGCGCCAGGCGCTGGAGACGCTGACCCGACATGTCGTGGACGCGGTCAAGGAGGGCACGGTCATCGTGGTGCTGTCCGATCGCCATGTGACGCCTCAGCGCCTGCCCATCCCGGCGCTGTTCGCCACCGGCGCGGTGCACCACGCGCTGATAGACAGCGGCTTGCGCTGCAAGACCAATATCCTGGTGGAAACCGGCACGGTGCGCGACGCGCACCAGATGGCCTGCATCATCGGCTACGGCGCCACCGCGGTATACCCCTATCTGGCTTATCAAAGCATCATCGAGCTGGTGCAGAGCGGCGAGGTCAAACTCAAGCTCAACGAAGCCTTGCAGCACTATCGCAAGGGCATCAACAAGGGTTTGCTCAAAGTGTTGTCCAAGATGGGCATTTCCACCATCGCCTCCTATCGCGGCGCGCAGCTGTTCGAAGCGGTAGGCGTACACGAGGAAGTGGTGGAGTTGTGTCTGAAGGGCACGGTGTCGCGGCTATCCGGCGCGGGTTTCGCCGACTTCGAGGACGATCAGCACAAGCTGGCGCGTTTCGCCTTCAACCCGATGCGGCCGATCTCTCAGGGCGGCTTGCTCAAGTACGTGCACGGCGAGGAATACCACGCCTATAACCCCGATGTGGTGACCCTGCTGCAAAAAGCGGTGCAGAACGACGATTACCAGGCCTATCAGCAATACGCCGAGGCGGTGAACCAGCGCCCGGTGGCGATGTTGCGCGACCTGATGCAGGTGCAGCCGCTGGGCGAGCCTATCTCCATCGACGAAGTGGAGCCGGTGGAAGCCATCCTCAAGCGCTTCGACTCCGCGGGGATGTCGCTCGGCGCCTTGTCGCCTGAGGCGCATGAAGCGCTGGCGATCGCGATGAACCGCCTGGGCGGCCGTTCCAATTCCGGCGAGGGCGGCGAAGACGCCGCGCGCTACGGCACCGAGAAAATGTCCAAGATCAAGCAGGTGGCCTCGGGACGCTTCGGCGTCACGCCGCATTACCTGGTCAATGCCGAAGTGCTGCAGATCAAGGTGGCGCAAGGCGCCAAGCCGGGTGAGGGCGGCCAGCTGCCCGGGGACAAGGTGTCCGGCCTGATTGCGCGGCTGCGCCACGCCAAGGAAGGCATCAGCCTGATCTCGCCGCCGCCACACCATGACATTTACTCGATTGAAGACCTGGCGCAGCTGATTTTCGATCTCAAGCAGGTCAACCCGTCCGCGCTGGTGTCGGTCAAGCTGGTGGCCGAACCCGGCGTCGGCACCATCGCCGCCGGCGTGGCCAAGGCCTACGCCGACCTGATCACCATCTCCGGCTACGACGGCGGCACCGGCGCCTCGCCGCTGACCTCGGTCAAATACGCCGGCTCCCCATGGGAGCTGGGCCTGTCCGAAGCCCAGCAGGTGTTGCGCGCCAACGGCCTGCGCGGCCGGGTGCGGGTACAGACCGACGGCGGCTTGAAGACCGGCCTGGACG
The DNA here is from genome assembly GCF_057808735.1 of Chromobacterium sp. FG89. Taxonomy (NCBI): domain Bacteria; kingdom Pseudomonadati; phylum Pseudomonadota; class Betaproteobacteria; order Neisseriales; family Chromobacteriaceae; genus Chromobacterium; species Chromobacterium sp. FG89. Next base: position 133,754 of record NZ_JBMDIQ010000001.1, read on the forward strand.
TGATCAAGGCGGCGATGATGGGCGCGGAGAGCTTTGGCTTCGGCACCGGCCCCATGGTGGCGTTGGGTTGCAAATACCTGCGTATCTGCCATCTGAACAACTGCGCCACCGGCGTGGCCACTCAGGAAATCAAGCTGCGCTCCAAGTACTTCACCGGCTTGCCGGAAATGGTGATGAACTACTTCCTGTTCATCGCGCGCGAAACCCGCGAGTGGATGGCCAAGCTGGGGGTGCGCAATATGGAGCAACTGATCGGCCGGATGGACCTGCTGAGCCTGACGGCCGGCGACACCGACAAGCAGCAGAAGCTGGACCTGTCGCCGCTGCTGTCGCAAGGCCGGGTGCCGGACAACGAGCCGCGTTTCTGCGTCAGCGCCAGCAATCCCTCCTTCGACAAGGGCGAACTGGCGGAGGCCATCCTGCAAGACGCCTTGTCCGCCATCCACAATAAACAGATGTTGGAGCTGAGCTATCCGATCGAGAATACCCACCGCTCCATCGGCGCGCGCCTGTCCGGCGAGATCGCCCGCGTGCACGGCGCGGCGGGCCTGCCGTTCGGCTGTCTCAAGATCAAGTTCAGCGGCAGCGCCGGGCAAAGTTTCGGCGTATGGAACGCGTCCGGTCTGCATCTGGAACTGGAAGGCGACGCCAACGACTATGTGGGCAAGGGCATGGCCGGCGGCCGGGTGACCATCTATCCGCCCAAGAACGCGGGATACCGGGCGGGCGAGTCCATCATCATAGGCAATACCTGTCTGTACGGGGCTACCGGCGGCCAGTTGTTCGCCGCGGGCGTGGCGGGCGAGCGTTTCGGAGTGCGCAACTCCGGCGCGCTGGCCGTCATCGAAGGCGCCGGCGACCATTGCTGCGAATACATGACCGGCGGCAGCGTCATCGTGCTGGGCGAAACCGGCTACAACTTCGGTGCCGGCATGACCGGCGGCTTCGCCTTCGTCTACGACCCGAATGAGAAATTCGCTTATCGCTACAACAACGAGCTGATCGACATCCACCTGATCAACGGCGAAGCCATGGGCATGTATCGCGCCTATCTATTGGAGAAAATAGCCAAGCACGTTGAGCTGACCGGTTCCGAGACGGCCAAAGCGATGCTGGAGAACTTCGACGATTACGTCGATTACTTCTGGCTGGTCAAACCCAAGGCGGCCAAGCTCGACAGCCTGCTCAAGGACTAAGACGCGCAAGGCGGGCGGCCCTGGTGCCGTTCCGCCGATACCTCATTCAAAACCCGGGCGCCAGCGGGCGACGGGCCCAGCAAGACAGGAAACAACCATGAGCGATGTTTTCCAATTCATGAAGCTTTCGCGCAACCCCGGCGACAAGGTGGACGCCTCGGTGCGCAAGATCGAATTCAAAGAAATCTATCAGCCGTTGCACAGCGTGGACGCGGCCGACCAGGCCGGCCGCTGCTTGTCCTGTGGCAACCCGTACTGCGAATGGGAGTGCCCGGTGCACAACTACATCCCCAACTGGCTGAAGTTGGTGGAAGAGGGGCGTCTATTCGAGGCGGCGGAAATGTCGCACAAAACCAATAGCCTGCCGGAAATCTGCGGCCGGGTCTGCCCGCAGGACCGTCTGTGCGAAGGCGCGTGTACCCTGAACCAGGGCGGCTTCGGCGCGGTTTCCATCGGCAGCATCGAGAAATACATTACCGACGAGGCCTTCAAAGCCGGCTGGCGGCCGGATATGTCCAAGGTGGTGTGGACGGACAAGAAAGTCGCGGTAATCGGCGCCGGCCCGGCCGGCCTGGCCTGTGCCGACGTATTGGTGCGCAATGGCGTCAAGGCGGTGGTGTTTGACCGCTACGAGGAAATCGGCGGCCTGCTGACCTTTGGCATTCCGGAGTTCAAGCTGGAAAAATCCGTGATCAAGCGCCGCCGCGAGATCATGGAGGGCATGGGGGTGGAGTTTGTGCTCAACACCGAGATCGGCAAGGATATCCAGATAGAAGAGTTGCTGGAACAATACGACGCCATCTTCATGGGCATGGGCGCATACAAGTATATGAAGGGCGGCTTTCCTGGAGAGGATTTGCCCGGAGTGTTGGAAGCCCTGCCTTATTTGATCAATAACGTGCGTCAAGGGCTGGGTACGCTGCCGGATGGCGAAGAGCCGATCACGATGCAAGGCAAACGCGTCGTGGTGTTGGGGGGGGGGGATACCGCGATGGACTGCAACCGTACCGCGATACGCCAGGGCGCGAAAAGCGTGATTTGCGCCTACCGCCGAGATGAGGCGAATATGCCGGGCTCCAAGCGTGAGGTGGCGAATGCGAAGGAAGAGGGCGTTGACTTCCTGTGGAATCGGCAGCCGTTGGAGATCGGACAGAAATCTGATAACACGTTGGTGGTGAGACTAGCGGAGACACGCTTGAGTGAGCCGGATGCGAAAGGGCGTCGGAGGGCAGAGGTTGTACCTGGTAGCGAAGGAATCATAGAATGCGACCATGTTGTTGTGGCTTTTGGTTTCCAGGCGGAGGCGGCCCCCTGGTCGGAAATGTTAGGGATTGCCAACTCTCTTGATTTCCGTACCCTTGTTGCTGCCCATGATGCGTACACGTTTCAAACTAGCAATCCCAGGATTTTTGCTGGTGGGGATATGGTTCGAGGCGCAGACTTGGTGGTGAGAGCTGTGTTTGAGGGAAGGCAGGCCGCAGAGGGTATGTTAGCGTACTTGGGTATTTGGTAGCGGGAACAGTAGCTGTATCCTGCTCCTCTAAACATATCTGACTAGGGTGTCACAAAACCGACTGGAGAAAGTAAGAGTAGGTAATATTTTCTATAGGCTATTGTTCATCTCAATGTTTGTATGTGAAATGGTTTTGAGTGATATTTGAGTGTGAAGATATAACTTTTAGTCGCTACTTGTTTTATTATACAGGGATGGTCAGGGTTTGATCTTGCCATAGTCTGTGTTATGACTCTAAAGCTTTATGTGAAATGGTTAAATGCCGATGTGGTTAAGTCGGTATTTTTCTTCGTGTGATGTTCAAGTTCGTACATAAATTTCTTCTGTCTAAAGTCTATATTTTGGTTGTTGAAAGGGCGCGTTATAATGGCCTTGTCATCGTTGGTGTAATCGTATATTTAATTTGGATGAATCATTCAATTTTATGATAAGTCGCCAAGCAAAATTGCAAGAAGATACCTACTTTAGGGTGATGCGTATCTTGCAGGAAAATCCGGATCTTACCCAGCGTGAATTGGCCGAAAAACTCGGTATTAGTGTTGGTGGGCTTAACTATTGTCTTAAGGCATTGATGCAAAAGGGATTGGTGAAAATGAAGAATTTTGCCAACTCCAAGAATAAGTTTGGGTATGTTTATGTGCTGACTTTGAGCGGCGTTGCAGAAAAAGCCGCTATCACACACCGTTTTTTACAGCGTAAAGTTGAAGAGTATGAGGCGCTAAAGGCAGAGATTGATGCTCTTAAGTTAGAGATAGATGGAATTGAGAAAGAAGGAGCACAAAAGGTATGATCAACGTTGCGCCTGTCATCCTATGTGGTGGATCGGGTACTCGTTTGTGGCCATTGTCACGAACGGGGTTCCCTAAACAGTTTCTGTGTTTGACTGGAAGTGAAAGCCTTTTTCAGCAAGCAGCCCGGCGACTCTCTGACTTGTCAAGTGAAGACATTCTGGTTTCAGATCCACTTATTGTTACAGGTGAGGATCATCGTTTCTTAGCTTCTGAGCAACTACGTGAAATAGGAGTTGCGTTGGGGGGGGCTTTGCTCGAGCCTGTGGGACGGAACACTGCTCCTGCTCTTACCTTGGCTGCTCTGGCTGCCATCGAGGGAGAGGGAGACCCAATTTTGGTTGTGACTCCTGCGGATCAGACGGTTATTGATTCGACCGCTTTTTCATCAGCCATGCAATCTGCTATTTATGAAGCCGAGCACGGTTCAATTGTAATTCTAGGTATAGTACCTGACTGTCCAGAAACAGGTTATGGCTATATTCAGATTGAGAGTTGTACTTCAAGCGAGGAAGTATTAACGGTCAAGCGTTTTATTGAGAAGCCAGATGAATCGACTGCTGAAGCATACTTGGCAGAAGGTGGGTACTTTTGGAATGCGGGAATATTTGTGATCAAGGCTTCTGTATGGCTGAAGGTTCTTGAACAATTTCGTCCAGATGTTTTTGATGCTACAAGCTCGGCTTGGAGCAAACGCACAATCGACTCTCAATTTACTAGGCCTGGTAAAGCTGAATTCTCCATGATTCCATCGGAGTCAGTTGATTACGCAGTTCTAGAGCACTGTCCTGGCAGTGCATTTCCAATCAAAATGGTACCATTGGATGCAGGTTGGAGTGATTTAGGTGCTTGGGATGCCGTTTGGAAAGTTTTGCCCAAAGATGGTGATGGTAATGCCCATATAGGCGATGTACTCACAACTAATAGTAAGAATACCTTGGTACATGCAACTAGTAGACTGGTGGGCTTAGTTGGGGTAAAGGATGTCATCGTTGTTGAAACCCCTGATGCAGTATTGGTTGTAGATAAGTCACACAGTCAAGACGTTAAACATATTGTGAGTACGCTTGGAAGACAAAGGCGAGAAGAACACACGCTGCATCGCAAGGTACACCGTCCGTGGGGATGGTATGACAGTATAGATGAAGGAGGGCGTTTCAAGGTTAAACGTATTTTAGTTAAGCCGAAGGCTAGCCTTAGCCTCCAGAAGCACCATCATCGTGCAGAGCATTGGATCGTAGTGAGGGGTACTGCGGAGATTACTAATGGGAGCCAAACTTTTATCTTGACGGAAAACCAGTCAACCTACATCCCATTGGGAGAGGTGCATCGACTGGCAAACCCAGGAACAATTCCATTGGAGATTATAGAGGTTCAATCTGGCGGCTACCTTGGCGAGGATGATATAGTCCGCTTTGAAGACAACTATGGCCGATGAGGGTGATGGGGTGGCCAAATATTGCACATGTCTGATTGGTGGTGTCGTAGTTTCAGATTGCCATTGCAAAACTACAGAAATTCTATCATTTATTATGGTGTTTTATAATTAAAGATATGGATGCTGCAGTTTGAGAGATTTTCGTTGCTAAAACTCTTATTCAGCAAGTGCTTTAGTTGCTTAGGCTTTGAGGAAATGTACCCGTTTTTTAAAAGCACTTAGGTTAATTGTAGTGCTTGGGGTTAAGTGTGGTCGATAAATAGTCTCTCTAGATTGCAGCCTAAGGGCGGAAAGCTCATGAGGGGCAAGGTTTTATTTGATTTTCCGGTTTCCATTTTTTAGAGGTCTAATTTGAAAATGTCAGAAAAAAAAATAGCAATTATTGGTTTGGGCTATGTCGGCTTGCCACTTGCTGTCGAGTTTGGTCGAATTCGTTGCGTTGTTGGGTTTGATATTAATGAGGCAAGGGTTTCTGAATTGAAAAGAGGAGAGGATCATACCCTAGAGTGTAGCTCTTCAGAGTTGGCTGAAGCAAAAAATCTTAGCTATACCCACCTCGTGGCAGATATTGCGGATGCCCAAATTTTTATTGTAACAGTGCCGACGCCGGTCGATAAAGCCAATCGACCAGACATGGTGCCATTGATTAAAGCTAGTGAGACCGTTGGCAAGGTGATCAAGGCTGGTGATGTCATAATTTATGAGTCGACAGTCTATCCGGGAGCTACAGAAGAGATTTGCGTTCCCGTTCTGGAGCGTGTAAGCGGTTTGAAATTTAATCAAGACTTTTTTTGTGGATATAGCCCAGAGAGAATTAATCCAGGCGATAAAGTACATAGATTGCCCGCCATCAAAAAGGTGACCAGCGGTAGTACTCCGGAAATCGCTAGCGAGGTAAATGAACTATATGCCTCAATTATCGTGGCAGGCACGCACCAAGCTAGCAGTATCAAGGTGGCTGAGGCTGCTAAGGTGATTGAGAACACGCAGCGAGATGTAAATATTGCTCTGATGAATGAGTTGAGTCTGATTTTCCATAGACTTGAGATTGATACGCAAGAAGTTTTGATTGCGGCTGGAACAAAATGGAATTTTTTACCATTCCGTCCTGGTTTGGTTGGGGGGCATTGTATTGGTGTAGATCCTTACTATTTGACACATAAGGCGCAAGAGGTTGGATATCATCCAGAGGTTATTTTAGCCGGACGGCGGATTAATGATAGCATGGCTCATCACGTAGCTGACGAAACGGTTAAGTTGATGCTGCGTAAAAATAAGCCTGTACTTGGTGGGCGGGTGCTGGTATTGGGGCTGAGCTTCAAGGAGAATTGCCCTGATGTACGAAATACCAAGGTGGTAGATATCGTAAAAGGTTTGCGGCAGTACAATACAGATGTTGATATCTACGACCCCTGGATTGATCCGGCTGAAGCCAAGCATGAATATGGTCTCGAGTGTCTATCTGAGTTTCCTCCAGAAGGAAGGTATGATGCTATTGTTCTTGCTGTAGGCCACCATCAGTTTGTGACCTTAGGTGAGCAAGGTATCAAATCTCTGGGTAAGCCAGATGTGGTGCTGTACGACGTTAAGGGCATCCTGCCGCTGGGCAGCGCCGATGGTCGCTTGTGAAAGGCCTTTTGTGAATCGATATGAACAAGTTTGCGCCGACTTGCGCGCTTCCCCACGAACCTGGTTGATCACCGGGGTTGCTGGTTTTATTGGTAGTAATCTTTTAGAGGCGCTGCTCAAGCTTGGACAGAATGTGATGGGCCTCGATAATTTCGCCACAGGACACCGTCGTAACCTTGATGAGGTTCGACAACTTGTGAGTGCCAAAGAGTGGAGCCACTTCCGTTTCATCGAAGCGGATATCTGCGATATCCAAGCTTGTCACGCGGCATGTGAGGGTGTGGATTATGTGCTGCATCAGGCCGCACTAGGTTCTGTGCCACGAAGCTTAGCTGATCCTATTACGAGTAATTCCACGAATATCACTGGGTTCTTGCATATGTTGGTGGCGGCGAAGGATGCTAATGCGAAGAGTTTTACCTATGCAGCTAGCAGCAGTACCTATGGGGATCATCCTGCGTTACCCAAGATTGAAGAAAATATCGGCAAGCCACTGTCTCCTTATGCAGTTACTAAATATGTAAATGAATTGTATGCTGATGTGTTCGCTCGAAGTTATGACTTCACAACGATCGGGCTGCGTTATTTTAACGTCTTCGGCCGCCGTCAAGATCCGAATGGCGCATATGCAGCTGTGATTCCAAAATGGGCGGCGGCCCTCCTTGATCGCCAGCAGGTGTTTATCAATGGAGATGGGGAGACCAGCCGAGATTTTTGCTATGTAGCCAACGCGATCCAAGCTAATATCTTGGCGGCTACGACAGTAGACCCCTTGGCTCGTAATCAGGTTTATAACGTTGCGGTCGGTGATCGTACTACTTTGAACCAGCTTTTTGATCTGTTGCGGGATGGTTTATCTAAGGAAGGGAGCTCGCTGGATGCAACGCCGACCTATAGAGATTTCCGGGCAGGAGATGTTCGCCATAGTCAGGCGGATGTGAGTAAGGCTCGTCGGCTGCTGGGTTATGAACCCACACATACCTTGAAGTTGGGGCTGGATGAAGCACTGTCTTGGTATGTGACGAACCGTTAATAATCCCCAGATCGGAGTATTAGGCAATGAAGATTTTTCTGACTGGTGGTCGAGGAATGGTCGGTAAGAATGTGTTGCTGCATGAACGCGCCAATAGGCATGAGTTCATGGCGCCAACTAGGGACGAGCTGGATTTGAGGGATGGGGCTGCGGTGCTGAAGGTAATCAAGGCATTTCAGCCAGATATCATTGTACACGCTGCTGGAAAGGTAGGTGGCATTGAGGCGAATCGGGCTGATCCTTGGGGCTTCATGATCGAGAATGTGTCTATTGGGATGAATGTTGTAAGCGCTGCACGTCAGGCTGGTGTGCCGCGTCTGCTCAATCTGGCTAGCTCGTGTATCTACCCCGCGAATCATTCTGGGCATCTTACTGAGGAGATGCTATTGACTGGGGAGCTGGAGCCTACTAATGAAGCGTATGCAATTGCCAAGATCGCAGTGCTAAAACTCTGCACCTATGCACGTGATACTATTTCTGGCATTGAGTATAAGTCATTTATTCCGTGTAATATATTTGGGCCTTTTGATAATTTTGATCCTGTCCGCGCGCACCTGCTTCCCGCCATCATTCGCAAAATTCATGAGGCCAAAACGGGGGGCGAAAATACAGTTGAAATCTGGGGTGATGGAACGGCTCGTCGCGAATTTATGTATGCAGGCGATCTAGCTGACGCAATTATTGAAGGCTGTGAACGTTATGAGGAGCTGCCGCCGCTGATGAATGTCGGTACCGGCGTGGATTTTAGTATCCAAGAGTATTATGAGGCAGCCCGCCGAGTAATTGGTTGGAACGGTTCTTTCCAGTATGACTTAGCTAGACCTGCAGGTATGAAGCGAAAAGTAGTTGATGTTAGTCGGCAAGCCGAATGGGATTGGAAGCCATGTATTAGTCTTGATCAGGGTATTGAAAATACTTATAAGGCATTTTTGGAGGGACTGTGAGATGAGTTACAAATTTCCGTTGGCTACGTTTACTTGGGATGATGCAGAGTATGGGGCCATTCAATCGGTAGTGGACTCCAATGTATTCAGTATGGGGCCGAGAGTGGCGCAGTTTGAGCGAGAGTTTGCAGAATTTTCCGGCAGCCGCTTCTGCGTCATGGTGAATTCAGGCTCGTCAGCAAATCTAGCCATGATTGCGGCGATGTTCTACACAAAGGACGAGTCGCGTCGTTTACGCCCTGGTGATGAGGTGATTGTGCCGGCTGTTTCTTGGAGCACAACTTATTATCCGTTGCATCAGTATGGGTTGAAGGTCAAGTTTGTAGATATTGATCTGCAGACACTGAACATGGACGTGGAGCAAGTTCGTAAGGCCGTGAGTTCCCATACTCGTGCGATCCTTGCGGTAAATTTACTCGGGAATCCTTGCGATTTCAATGCATTGCAAGTTGTCTGCGATGAGCATCATCTGGTTTTGTTAGAGGATAATTGCGAATCTATGGGGGCGACGCTGGAAGGTCGTCAATGCGGTACCTTTGGTTTGATGGGCTCCTATTCCACTTTTTTCTCCCACCATATTTCCACGATGGAAGGTGGTCTCATCTGCACGGACGATGAGGAGTTGTACCATATTCTGCTGTGCTTGCGTGCCCATGGCTGGACTCGAAATTTACCTCAGGAGAATCTAGTTACTGGGCGTAAGAGCGATGATCCTTTTGAAGAGTCATTCAAGTTTGTCTTGCCTGGTTATAATTTAAGGCCGTTGGAGATGGGAGGGGCATTGGGTAGTGCGCAGGTCAAAAAATTACCTAGTATAGTTGCTGAGCGTCGCCGTAACGGTGCACAGTGGACTGAGCGTATGATTAATCATCCCGATCTGCTGATCCAACACGAGCATGGTAATAGTAGTTGGTTTGGTTTTAGCATTGTGATCCGCCCAGGATCAAGGGTGACACGCCCTCAACTGCTGGAGCGTTTGCGCGCTCTTGGCTTTGAATGTCGTCCCATTGTGACCGGCAACTTTGCAAAGAACCCTGTTGTTCAATACTTTGACCATGAGGTGGTTGGTCAATTAGAAAATGCCAATCATATAGATAAGCTTGGCCTGTTCGTTGGTAACCACCATTACCCTATTCCTGAGGCGATTGAAGCGATCGCCTCGTTGCGTTTCTGAGGAGCTTTTTTATGTCAACCAATGCCCGAAAGAAGGCTCTGATCACTGGTATTACCGGACAGGATGGTGCCTACCTCGCACAGTTTCTGTTAGACAAGGGTTATGAGGTTCATGGTATCAAGCGCCGTACGTCGCTGTTCAATACGGATAGAATTGATCATCTATATCAGGACCCTCATGCAGATGATCCTCGCTTTATCCTGCATTTCGGTGAGATGACGGATTCTACTGCCTTGATTCGCACGGTGCAGAAAGTGCAGCCGGACGAAATCTACAATCTAGCTGCTCAAAGCCACGTGGCTGTTAGTTTTCAGGAGCCGGAATACACCGCTAACGCGGATGGTTTGGGTGCATTGCGCCTTCTCGAGGCGATTCGTATTGTAGGACTGGAGAAGACCACGCGTTTTTATCAGGCTAGTACTTCTGAGTTGTATGGACTGGTGCAGGAGACTCCGCAGAAGGAAACTACGCCTTTTTATCCACGTAGCCCCTATGCAGTGGCAAAGCTTTATGCCTATTGGATTACCGTAAACTATAGAGAAGCCTATGGGATGTATGGGTGTAACGGCATCCTCTTCAATCATGAAAGTCCGGTGCGTGGTGAGACGTTTGTAACGCGCAAGATCACTCGAGCGTTGGCGCGCATTGCTCTGGGATTGCAGGACAGCATGTTTATGGGGAATTTGAGCGCACTACGGGACTGGGGGCATGCTCGGGACTATGTTGAGATGCAATGGCTGATGTTGCAGCAACAGCAACCCGAGGATTATGTAATAGCCACCGGAGTGCAGTACAGCGTGCGGGAGTTCATCCGTAGGGCCGCTCTGCGTTTGGGGATTTCGGTTGAGTTCTCTGGAGAAGGCGACTGCGAGGTCGGTCGAGTGGCTCGTGTCGAAGAGGTTGAAGGCAAGGCGTTGGCTTCCTGCCAACGAGGGGATGTTATTGTCAAAATAGACCCGCGCTACTATCGCCCAACTGAAGTTGAGACACTTCTGGGAGACCCGACCAAGGCCCGTGAGAAACTGGGATGGACGCCTCGTACTACCTTCGAAGAATTGGTAAACGAGATGGTAGACGCGGACTACGAGTCTGCTCGTCGTGATTCCTTGGTGAAGGATGCGGGCTTCAAAATTTACAACCACCACGAATGATGAAGGTCGATCGAGGTCGGCCTCGCGCACCGCATGACTTCCTGCATGCGCTGTTCAACGTATTTGGTGCGTTTCGCGTAAGACTTGCTTCAGGCTTCCTCTGGAGCCTGGTCTCTGCTGTCTCACTTCAAGGCTCTGTCATGCTGACGGGGTTAATACTTGCGCGCATGTTGGGGCTGCAAGTATTTGGGGCCTATGCGTTGGCGACTGCCACCGTGATGACGGTTGTTGGGGTTACTCAAGGGGGCGTGGGAATCATTGGCACCAAGTTTGTGGGTGAGTTTTTACATGCTCACCCCGAACGGGTATCTCGAGTGTTGCGTATGTGTGCGGTATTTACTTCTGTCACTGGCTTCATTTCAACGGCAATGTTATGGGCTTTAGCCCCATTTGTAGCTCGTCATATCTTGGATAATCCTGATGTTGAATCTGCATTGCGGTGGGCCTCGGTTGGTGTGTTGTTTCATGTGCAGACAGTCTACTTGCAAGGTGCTCTGCAGGGTTTTGGAGCCTTTCGGGTGATTAGCCGCGCAGGAGCCATGGTCGGCTTATTGCATTGCATTTTGTCTGCAGTAGGGGCTTGGAAGTTTGGGCTGGAGGGGGCCGTCATCGCATTCACTCTTTCGTCAGCAGCCCGCTGGTGGGCGTTTCGTGGTGCTCTGCGAGTAACGTGTCATGGGCATGCGATTAAAAAAGCAAAGCGGATCGAGAGGGATGACTGGGATCTAATTTGGCGTTTTGCATTGCCCGCGGGGCTTGCCAGCTTGGTGACCTTGCCCTGCTTATGGGGCGTCACGGCCTTAGTGGCGCGTCAGCCAGGTGGCATGGCTTGGGTCGGCGTATTTTCCGTGGCACACCAACTCCGACAACTTTTACTGCAGCTGCCTGTACTTCTCAATACGGTGACGGCATCAGTGCTGAGCCGCTTGAAGGGGCAGGGGGAGGGCAAAGAGTATTGGAGGGTCTTTCGTGCCAATCTCTTCGTTGGCGTGGGTTTTACCACTGTGGTTGTGGCCGTAATGGCTGCACTGTCCAACTGGGTTTTAGGGCTCTATGGACCTGGTTTTGTGGAGGGGCGCTCCTTGCTGTTGTTGTTGTTGCTAGCTGTTATTCCAGAAGTGGCTGGCGTAACGGCTTATCAATTAGTTCAGTCCTCTGGACGAATGTGGCGTTCGCTGCTGCTGATCGTGGGACCGCGTGATCTCATGTATCTGGGACTGGCTGCTCTTGCGTTACCCCAATGGGGTCTAGCTGGTGCTGGGCTGGCTTATCTTATTGCCTATTCGTTTGGCTGTGTTGCAACCTTTTTGGTGGGCATTGGCGGACGAGAGCAGCTTCCTGTTGACAAGGTGGTTTCGTGAAAATTCTGTATTCCTACAATAAGACTGGATTTGAAGCGGCGTATTGGGAGCGTGAGATTCGTGCGGCAAGTAATACGGAGATCACCTTTATCCCTTTTAACCACGGAAAATTCCTTAATCCGGCAATGTATTTGCGGGCGCAGCAGTTAGATAATCTCTATTATCAGGGGCATCCTGGCCTTGCTGCCATGTATGACGCGTTAAAAGCATTGATGGCCAAAGAGCGCACGGATGTGTTGTTGGTTGACAACTGCCATCCTTACCACCCCGAGTTTCTACTTAAGCTCGACACCTACAAGGTTATCCGGACAACGGATGGTCCTGCGACGGCCTATGATCGAGACTTCGCATATATCCATGCGTACGATCATGTGTTGTATCACAGTCCGGCGTATAGTCGTGACTTGACGATGCCAGAGAAATTGAGCTATTGCGGAGCAAAACGCCACGATTTCTGGCCGCTGATGGTCTTTGATCAGTTCTGCCGTCCGCAGGAGTCTGAAGAGCAGGTAATGGCCTGCCCTCGGGATATCGACATTATCTTCGTAGGTGCGCTTTACTTAGACAAAATGCCATTCTTGGCTGCCATTCGTCGGGCATTTGGAAGACGTTTCCAGGTGCACGGTTTGGCATCGACCAAGAAAAATGTTTACTTCAATTTGAAGTACCGTACTCCAATGTGGGTCACGCCTATCCGTTTCGAAGATTATGTGCCACTGTACCGTCGGGCAAAACTTGGTGTGAACGCCCATTTGCGTGGCAAGTTCACTGTAGGGAGCTATCGATTGTTTGATTTGCCGGCCAATGGAGTGGCCCAGCTGAGCGATGGCGGCGAGTATTTGGGGCATTTCTACGATGTTGGGCGTGAGGTTGAGAGTTATGACGATGCTGATGACCTTATTACCAAATTGGACCGATTGCTGACGTACTCGGCCGAGCGCGAGATGCTCGCGCGTGCAGGCTACCGCCGAGCAATGGCTGAGCATCGAGCGGGAACAAGGCTACATCAGTTGCGGGATATTCTGTCGCCGGCCCTCAACTGACTTTTCGACTGGACGATTATAATGTGCGGAATCGCAGGAATTGCCACCTGGCAGAATTCGGCGGCGCTGGGGCCTGAGCTCAAGCGTATGACCGACCCTATCACCCATCGGGGACCTGATGACTGGGGCGCTTGGACTGATGATGAGGCTGGCATTGGCTTAGGCCAGCGACGGCTGTCAATCATCGATTTATCTGCACAGGGCCACCAACCGATGTCGTCGGCTAGTGGGCGCTGGATCTTGTCTTATAACGGTGAGATCTACAATTTCACCGAGTTGCGTGATGAGCTGGAGAGCGCCGGCAGAGCCCCTGTGTGGCGTGGGCATAGCGATACCGAAGTGTTGCTGGCCTGCATAGAGGCCTGGGGGGTAGAGCTGACCTTGCAGCGCGCAGTCGGGATGTTCGCCATCTCTCTATGGGATCGGCGTGATCGTGTCCTGACTTTGGCTCGCGATCGAATGGGGGAGAAGCCGCTTTACTACGGTGAAGTGGGAGGGCGTGTGCTGTTTGGCTCAGAACTCAAGTCCTTGACGGCAGTAGCAGGAGGCCGGCTTGAAGTTGATAGGGAGGCGCTGAGCGAATTTCTTCGTTTTGCCTACCTACCTGCGCCTAGGTCAATCTGGAAAGGTATTCATAAGCTGCCTCCCGGACATATGCTGGAACTGCGCCGGCCTGTGGATGCTACTCTTATACCACGTTCATTCTGGTGCGTGGGGGGAGGGGGGCATGAGGACTTGTCGAGGGAGCTTGCTCACTCCGATGATGCGACACTGATAGATCTTGTGGATGCGCGTTTGAGCGAGTCAGTCCGTTTACAGATGGTGGCAGATGTTCCTTTGGGTGCGTTTCTTTCAGGGGGGGTGGACTCTAGCACAGTCGTAGCATTGATGCAGAAGCATAGCAGTAGACCTGTGAAGACTTTCACAATAGGTTTCGACCAGCCGGAGTTCAACGAAGCGCCATTTGCCAAGGAGGTTGCCCGACATCTGGGCACGGAGCATACCGAACTTTATGTGACCTCCAAGGATGCAGAGGAACTGATACCTCGGCTCCCGTTTATTTATGATGAGCCTTTCGCAGACTCATCGCAAATTCCGACGACTCTAGTGTCCCACCTGACAAAGCAGCATGTAACGGTATCGTTATCGGGCGATGGTGGTGACGAGCTTTTCGCTGGCTACCCACGTTACATGTTGACCTCTGAGCTTTGGAACAAGGTCAACCGATTGCCTTTGCCGGTGCGTCGTGCCGTGTCAGCAATGTTGCGAATTCCTTCAGCTGCCGCATGGGATCGTATGCTGTCGGTTCTTCCGGCTACGCGCAGGCAGTCAATTAATGGACGGCGTATGCACCGACTTTCCCAGTTGTTGGTAACGAGCAGTTTGGGGGAAATGTATGTTCGCCTGATGTCGCAGTGGCAGCCGGAGGAAAATTTGGTGCTTGGGCTTGGTAGGCGTCCGTTCGAATTGAAGCATTGGATTGAAAACGCTGCTCCGATTGAGGCTATGCGTCGATGGGATGTGGGGCAGTATTTGCCAGATGATCTATTAGTGAAGGTGGATCGTGCTTCAATGAACGCGAGCCTTGAGGCGCGAGCACCTTTGTTGGACCATCGTGTGGTCGAACTGGCGTTTGCCTTGCCAGAGCATTCATTGGTGCGAGGGGGGGTTGGTAAGTGGGCACTGCGTCAGGTACTTTACCGTTATGTGCCGCGTGAACTCATTGAGCGGCCAAAGACGGGGTTCTCCGTTCCTTTAGGAGCTTGGTTGAGAGGGCCGCTTCGTGAGTGGGCTGAGGAGTTATTAAGTCCATCAAATCTCCAGCAGGACGGGCTACTGGATGAGCAACCAATTCGTAGGTTGTGGTTGGAGCATTTATCGGGTCAATTCGATCGTAGTAGCTATCTTTGGAACATACTAATGTTCTGCGCTTGGCGTAATGGCGTGGTGCGATAATTAGCGATCGGATATTTAATGCTAAAGCCATATAGAATGCAGGTGAGTATCTGCTGGTTGTTAGTGTGGATGTTGAGCACGGCGCTGGTACTGACATGGTTTAATGAGATGGGCCGTGTCGGAGTTTCTCTATTCGATGGGCTTTTAGAAGCCGCCCCAGTTACAATGCTAATCATTTTGATCGCATTTTTTGTTGCTCGAAATGAAAATGTATTTTTCCTGTTTCTTATTGCTCTATTGCTTAGGTGGGGGATGGTTGCATATTTTGCGTCAGACTCTTTGTTAATGGGAGGAGAAGGAGACCGAGGGGCTGATGATACTTTTTGGTGGGCAGCGGCAAATGAACTGGAGAACCGGTTTCGTGCTGGCACGCTTACGTTAAGTATATTTTGGGAGGGCTTATGGGTTCCGACGGCAACTCCCCTGCATCCTGAGCAAGTTGTCACTCAAGTTGGATTTCCCTTTGTTTTGTGGATATTTAAATCGCTTGGTGCTGAAAAGTTTATTTCAATTCCATTTATAAATGCAGCGGTAGATTCGATGGTGCTGCCTCTTGCGTGGAGTATTTTACGAAAAGTCGCTCCAGAGACTATTTCGCGTTCAATGACTTTATTGGTTGCGCTATTAAGTCTAGGTTTGTCTGATGGGGTTGTTCATGGAGCAGCTGCTTATCGGGATAGTCATATCGCGGTTCTCATGGCTATTAATGTTTTGCTTGCTCTTTCTCGGTTTCCTGGGCGGATCTTTATAAGTGTATTTTTTTTGGTTGTTCTTTTTTACTATAGGCATGTAGCCATTGTTTTAGCTTTAATACCGTATATTTTTCTTTCTCCCCCTCGGTTTTTGAATTTCAGTATTCGGCGTTTAGTAAAAATATTTCTCATGCTTTTGTTGTTTGCAATTTTAGTTATGCTGTTATATCCCCCTGTGCGCGAAAATATTATTGCTTTAGCAATAGGGAATGCAATACCAACTACCGCTGGTGATGTCCGAGATAATGGGCTAACTTCGATGATTGTTTCTTTATCGGGAGGGCCTGCGGGGATTTTTTTGTTGGTTGCAGCAAGCGTTCCTGTGCTTCTTCTTCGAATTCCGATGAATCCGGGATCCGATCTATTGCCATTGTTTTTTACAGGTGCAGTGCGTTATGTATTAATAACACCTGCATTGATGTGGGCGTTGTATAGTAGCATATTTATTGGCGGAGCCCGAGAGGGGTGGAGCGCGCTGCAGCACAGATTTATTGTTGCGAGCTTACTGTGCTATGTTGTTGGCATCGCTATCTTTCTTCCCATTGCAGTATTAACGGGGCCGCGACATCTTTATTTTCTTGCCTCTATTGAATTTGTGCTGACTGCTATTTATTTGCGAGAGATACCTAGGTATGCCATGAGGGTTTGGGTTGTCTTTGCTATTAGTCATGTGCTTTTTGTATATTTTTTCAAGGTTGCAAATTAATGGGGTATTCTGTTCATGTTCTCCACTTGATTCATAGCTTTGGACATGGAGGTGCGGAGCGTCAACTATCCATCTTGGCTCCTGCAATAGCTCGTATGGGAGGGGCGGTGACCGTGGCATATCACGAAAAAGGCCCCAATTTTGATAATGTGCAGCGGTGCGGTGTGAATCTTATTCAACTGCCAAATCGAAACAACAATGACCCCCGCATCTGTATGGACATTGTTGACTGTATTAATAAAAGTGACGCAAATGTTGTGCAAACATGGCTTATGCAAATGGATGTGATGGGAGGGCTTGCCGCTCATTTGCGAAAGCGTCCACATGTACTAAGCGAACGTTCCTCAGGCCCATTATATGAAGCTGGTGGATGGAAGATTGGTTTGCGAAAACTAATTGGACAGAGAGCACAGGCCATTGTAGCGAATTCCATGGGAGGATTAGACTATTGGCGTATGTTCTCCCATGAGGCTGAACTGCGTGTGATTCATAATGCTCTTACCCCTCCTAAGGTAGATGTACCTTTAGATGACTTTGGGCTTAGGACGCAGCCATTAATTGTAGCGGCAGGTCGACTAAGTTATGAAAAAAACATATCTGTAGTTGTGGATGCAATCGCGATGGCACTGCGACGATTGCCTGAGCATCACGCGCTAATTTTTGGTGAAGGCCCTGAGCGTGAGAAAACGCAGGCAAGTATTATTGCTACGGGTCTAGCCGACCGCATACATATGGGAGGGTATACTAACTCTCTCTCATGGTGGTTGCGCCATGCCGATGTGTTCATTTCTGCGAGTTTTATGGAAGGGCACCCAAATGTTGTGATTGAAGCCGCTGCCATGGGATGCCCACTTGTTCTATCAGATATTCCGGCTCATCGTGAATTTGCCGATGCAGAAAGTGCGCTATTTGCGGACACAATAGATGTCAAAACGTTTGCACAAGCTTTAGTGGATACGGTATTAAATCGAGACGCGGCCATTGCTCGAGCTCAGAATGCTCGCTTCTTAACTGAGGGCCTGAGTATCGATCGCGCAGCTCAGCAGTATATCGATCTCTATAATGTTGTGCTGAAGGTGCCGCGCTCATGAAGATTGTTATTAACGCTTATTCGGCTCGTCAAGGTGGGGGGCAAACCTACCTGATAAACTTATTGAACCATTTGCCGGAGAGTAACTCTCTGCAGATAGAGGTTTTTGCCCCAAGACGGCTAGCCTTACCTGTTCATCCAAATATTCGGCGGGTGCACGCTGATTGGCCGACAGAAAACCCGGTGCTGCGGGCTTTATGGGAGCGTTGGATGCTGCCTAAGTACCTTAAGCGTACGGGTGCAGATGTATTGTTCTGTCCGGGAGGATTGGTTGCTACCAAGGTGCCAAACGGTTGTCGTGTAGTAACTATGTTTCGCAATATGACCCCTTTCGATGCCAAGGCATTGCGTCGTATGCCTTGGGATTTGCAGCGTGTTCGCCAGTATCTATTGCGTAATCTCATGCTACGTAGCATGAGGGAGGCGGATTTAACTATTTTCATTTCCGATTACGCGCGCCGGGTGATTGAGGCTCTGGCCCCGGTTCCTCGTGCAGTTACTATTCCGCATGGTATTTCAGAAGCCTTTCGCATTAGAGAGCAAGTACCTCCTTCTCCAGCGATTGCGGGTGGGGAACCGTATCTGTTGTATGTGTCAAAGGTGGATAGCTACAAACACCACGAAGAGGTTGTAAGCGGGTATGCTTTGCTCGCATCAGAATTGCGCGAGCGGTGTCGGCTTATTCTTGTTGGTGAAGCAGATGGGGCTGGTGCAGAGAAACTTCGTCGAATGATTAAAACTCTTGGATTGACTGATAGGATTATTTTGAGTGGCGCGATAAATTATCAAGAACTACCCGCCCTTTATCAAAATGCAGAAGCAAATATATTTGCTTCCTCCTGTGAGAACTGTCCTAATATTTTACTTGAGGCGCTGGCTGCTGGTCGGCCAGTGCTATCATCGGATATTGATCCAATGCCTGAGTTTGGTGGAAAAAATATTGGCTACTTTTCACCATTTAGTCCGGAGAGTATTGCGATGGCTATGACTAGAGTGTTGCTGGAGCCAGCAACTGCGGCCAGTTGGGCTGCTGCAGCAAGAGAGCGTAGCACTTATTATGATTGGAAATGTACCGCGAATAGTACTTGGAGAGAAGTTCTGAAATTAGGTCAACGCTAACGTTATGCTTGCCAAGTATGTATTTCTATAAATATATTATATTAATATTATGAAGAAAAATTCGAGCGAAATGAAAATTCTTGTCTTGGGATGTACTGGCATGCTCGGAAATGCTGTTTTCCGTTATTTGACAGAACAAAAGCTATTTCAGGTCTGGGGGACAGCGAGAAGTAGCGGTGTTATTAATAGACTTCCTTCGTCAAATAAAGTAATTGGTGGGGTTGATGTTGAAAATTTCGACAGTCTTTGTCAGGTTTTTGCAAAGGTTAAGCCCGATGTGGTAATTAATTGTATTGGTCTCGTCAAACAGTTGGCAGAGTCCAATGATCCACTTTTAGCCTTGCCAATAAATGCACTATTACCCCATAGGCTTGCTAGGCTATGCGGGTTGACTGACTCTAGGTTAATTCATGTGAGCACTGATTGTGTTTTCACAGGCCTAAAGGGGAATTATGTAGAGTCTGATGCTCCCGATGCAATGGATCTATATGGAAGAAGTAAGCTTATCGGCGAGGTTGATTATCCACATGCAGTCACATTAAGAACATCAATTATCGGGCACGAGTTAGCATCATCACATGGATTGATCGGGTGGTTTCTTGATCAAAATCTAAGTGTTCGTGGATTTACCCGAGCAGTTTTTTCTGGATTGCCAACGTGTGAATTGGCACGCATTATTGCTGAGCATGTTCTGCCTAATGAAAAATTGTGTGGGTTATATCATGTTTCTAGCAGTCCAATTTCAAAGCATGATTTGTTGAAGTTGGTTGCAAAAACTTATAATCATAATATTGAAATTTTGGCTGATGATAAACTAATCATTGACCGCTCACTTGATTCGTCGCGGTTCCGTAGTGCAACCGGTTACCAAGCTCCACCTTGGTTTGAGCTTGTCCAAAGTATGTACTCTTTTGGCTAATCACATCATATTCAGTATCAGGATAATGCTAATGTTTAATGATCGTACCTTGCTTATTACAGGTGGAACGGGCTCGTTTGGTAATGCAGTATTGCGCCGTTTTCTCGAATCGGACTTAAAAGAAATTCGAATTTTTAGCCGTGATGAAAAAAAACAAGATGACATGCGGAAAAAATACAATAATGCCAAAATAAAATTTTACTTAGGAGATGTCAGAGACTTTAGAAGCGTTGAGCAAGCAATGCGTGGTGTTGATTTTGTGTTTCATGCTGCTGCGCTTAAGCAAGTTCCATCTTGTGAGTTTCATCCAATGCAGGCTGTTCAGACTAACGTATACGGTACTGAGAATGTACTCATTGCGGCTATTGCGGCAGGAATAAAGCGGGTTATTTGTTTAAGTACCGACAAGGCCGTCTACCCTATCAATGCCATGGGAATAAGCAAGGCGATGATGGAAAAAGTGATGGTGGCTACAAGTCGCAATCTTGAAGGAACAGGGACGGTCATTTGCGGTACAAGATATGGTAATGTAATGGCCTCTCGAGGTTCCGTTATTCCATTATTTGTAGAGCAGGTCCGGGCTGGTAAGCCCATCACAATTACAGACCCAGCAATGACCCGTTTTATGATGACTTTGAATGATGCGGTGGACTTGGTCCTTTATGCTTTTGAGCATGGGCATAATGGGGACATTTTTGTACAGAAGGCTCCTGCCGCTACGGTTGAAGTACTGGCTCATGCCGTTCTTTCTATAATGAATAAGTCAGATTCTCCTGTGCAGGTGATTGGAACCCGGCATGGTGAAAAATTGTACGAAGTACTGCTGGGGCGTGAAGAAATGGCGTGCGCTGAGGATATGGGGGATTATTTTAGAATTCCCGCTGATGGGCGTGACTTAAATTATGAAAAATATGTTGAACAAGGGAATCAACTGCTGACCCAGACGAGTCATGGTGACGATTACAACTCGCACAATACAGTGCGCCTGGATTTTGAAGATATGAAAAAGCTGCTTTTGAAGCTAGATTTTATGGCACGTATTTCTCGTGGTGAATATGCTGAAGCTGAGGATTGAAAATGAAAAAGCTTAAAGTCATGACTGTAGTTGGCACCCGCCCTGAGATTATACGGTTGTCAAGGGTAATGGCGAAGCTTGATGAATTTTGTGATCATACAATTGTGCACACCGGCCAAAACTATGATTATGAATTGAATCAAATATTTTTTGATGATTTAAAAATTAGAAAGCCCGATATTTTTTTGAATGCAGCGGGCTCAACTTCTGCTGAAACTATCGGCATGATCATCGCAAAAATGGATGGGGTGCTTGCGGAAGAAAGTCCTGACGCATTGCTTGTTTTAGGTGATACAAATAGTTGCTTGTCGGTGATTCCGGCAAAAAGAAGAAAAGTGCCAATCTTCCATATGGAGGCTGGTAATCGTTGTTTCGACATGCGAGTCCCTGAAGAGATTAATAGGAAAATTGTTGACCATACCTCTGATGTGAATTTGACTTACAGTACCATTTCGCGAGAATGTTTGCTTAAAGAGGGTCTACCTGCAGACTTGATTATTAAAACGGGTAGTCCAATGTCTGAAGTGATTGAGTTCTACCGAGAGGCAATTGACCATTCAGATGTTTTGGAACGACTAGGATTAAAATCTGGCGAGTTTTTCGTTGTTAGTGCCCATCGTGAAGAAAATGTTGATTCAGATGTTAATCTGTGTAAGTTGATAAATATTTTAAATGAAATTTCAGAGCAATTTAAGCTTCCTATAATTGTATCCACACACCCTAGAACTCAAAAAAGACTTGCTACTGTTGGGGCAAAATTTAATGAATTGGTAAGATTGCTTAAGCCATTAGGTTTTACGGATTACAATAAGCTTCAACTTTCAGCCCGTGCGGTTCTTTCCGATAGTGGAACAATAAGTGAGGAATCTTCAATTTTGAACTTCCCTGCTTTAAATATGAGAGAGACTCAAGAGCGTCATGAGGCTTTTGAAGAGGGGTCTGTCATGATGGTGGGATTGGATGTTGATAGAGTTATGCAAGGTTTGTCTATTCTTGATTTACAGCCACGTGGTGAAGAAAGATTGCTGAGATCTGTTTCAGACTATTCCATGAAAAATGTCTCTGACAAAGTTGTACGCATTATTCATAGCCACACCGATTATGTGAATCGAGTGGTATGGAGAAAGTACTGAGGCTCGATTAATGCAGGTTGTGCTGATTGCTGATACTTTTCCACCCCATCGGACTTCTGGCGCAGTCCAGCTCCGGGATTTGGCTCGCGAGTTTGTACGTCAAGGGCATAATTTGACCGTGCTTCTTCCTTCGTCTGATCAGAAGGAGTCTTGGCAGTTGGAGGAGTTTGATGGGGCGCAGGTATTACGTTTAAAAGCTCCGCGTACGAAGGATGTTGGTTATGTGCGACGTACGTTAGGTGAGTTGCTCATGCCCTTTTCGATGCTATTACAGCTTCGGAAAAGCCCTTTAGCCCATGCATGTTGGGAGGGCATCGTGTGGTATGCACCATCTATTTTCCATGCTCCTTTGGCCCAAATTCTTAAGCGTTCAAATGGTTGTAAAGGCTACCTGATAATCCGTGATATTTTTCCTAATTGGGCTGTTGATATGGGGCTGATGAGGCGTGGTTTGCCTTATCTTTTTTTTGATATGATGGCACGCTATCAGTATTCGGTTGCCGATATTATTGGTGTTCAAACTCCTGGAAATCAAGCGTATTTCGATTGTTGGCAACGGCAACCTGGTCGACGTTTGGAAGTATTGCAAAACTGGCTTGATATTCCTGCTGCGGTACCTTGCTCAATACGGATCAACGAGACTCGTTTAAGGGGGCGGAAAATTTTTGTTTATGCGGGCAACATGGGGGTGGCGCAAGGCATGGATGTTTTGCTCGACTTGGCCGATAAACTGTACAGTAGACAAGATGTCGGTTTTTTATTTGTTGGTCGAGGTAGTGAGGTGGGAAGGTTGCGTGCTGCCGCTCAGGAGAGGCAGCTAGATAATGTTGTGTTTTTTGAAGAAATTCATCCTGATGAAATTCCAGGGCTTTATGCGCAGTGTAATGTTGGAATTGTGGCTTTGGATCCTCGCCATAAATCCCATAATATTCCTGGGAAATTTTTGACTTATATGCAAAGCGGGCTTCCTGTATTGGCAAATATCAACCGTGGTAATGATCTTGCCCATTTAATTCGTAGTGAACAGGTAGGGCAAATCTGTGAAAGTAACCAGGTCGATGAGTTGCAATTGTGTGCAGAGAAGCTATTGGTTCAGATTGATGATGGCACTGACTTTACCGCACGTTGTCGGGGGCTTTTTGAGCGTGAGTTTTCAGTTAAAAAGGTAGTGGAGCAAATTGTTGCGGGACTAGCCTCTTGAGGTTTATGAGTGATTTCACAAGTGGTTATTTCCGAGGTGTTATTTTCTCTGCTCGAAGATTGTCTCTTTACCATGGCGTGTGATCTACTAAAAAATAATGGAAAATGCAAGGCGGCTTGTTTTGATATTTTTGGGTTCAGAGGCATTGGTCAATTTTTGAGGTGTTCTTGTAGTACTTTTACGTTTTTATTTTGTTGTTCGAGAGTGTTTTTGCTCTATCTTTGTTGGAAAACATCGAAAGGTGTATATAAATGCTGGTAATTCTATTGGCGGCTACATTTTTATCCTTGCTTGTTGGGATGTGTTTGATTCATTTCTCACATTTGCACGAACACTTTTCAGCTGATTATGAGTTGGGCGGAGTTCAAAAGTTTCACGCACAACCTGTGCCACGTATCGGAGGAGTGCCGATTGCTGCTGGGTTGGTGGCAGGAAGCGGTGTGTTGGCGTGGTTGTTGAAGGATGCCTCAATTTTGATGCTGTTGTTGGTGGCCCTTCCTGCTTTTGCTGCTGGGATTTTTGAAGATGTGACAAAAAAAGTAGGTCCGCTACCTAGATTGTTGGCTACTTTTTTTGCTGCTGCTCTAGGGTATTTTATTCTTGGTGCAAGTTTGCAGCGCCTGGATATCCCTTTGCTCGATGTTTTTTTGGTACATGTTTGGATTTTTTCATTGCTTTTAACGGTGGTTGCCGTAGGTGGAGTGGCACACGCCGTGAATATTATTGATGGCTACAATGGATTGTCTGGTGTTGTATCAATTTTCATTTTCCTTGCTTTGGCTTATGTGGCATTTAAAGTACAGGATACTATGCTGGTAGGCATCTGTTTTGCTATGGTAGGTGCTATCGCAGGTTTTTTGTTTTGGAATTTCCCCCGTGGGTTAATGTTTGCAGGAGATGGTGGCGCTTATTTGGTTGGTTTTATGATCGCTGAGGTCGCCGTGTTATTGGTTGCTCGCCACTCTCAAGTTTCTCCTTGGTTTCCGTTGCTGTGTGTGATTTACCCCGTATTTGAAACCTTGTTTTCAATCTATAGACGGAAATTTTTGCAAGGTCGAAGGGTGGGGTATCCCGATGCACTGCACCTACATCAGCTTGTCTATATGCGGTTGGTGCGATGGATGGTGGGTTCCAAAGATGTCAATCATAAAACAATGCGTAACAGTTTGACTTCCCCGTATTTATGGGCCTTATCTTCTATTTCAGTGGTGCCGGCTATGCTGTTTTGGAATAACACGACGGTGTTGATTGGTTTTGTGTTGGCATTCATGTTCACTTATGTACGGTTATATCGAATGATTATTCGTTTTCGTACTCCAGGATGGATGTTGCTGCGGAAGTCAGTTAGGCATTGATGTTTTATGGCTATTCGATATGCTTTATTTTCAAATCGGTTGTGTACAGGTGTCAATTTTTTTAGAAATTTTACTTTTCGTTGGGGCAATGTGAAAATGTGGCGTATAAAGCCTGTTTGGCTATTTGGGATCACTCCTCCTCAATAAAGTAGATTGAGGTTCGCTGCTATCAAAAAACGGATATGTCCCTGGCTGCCCCGTACCTAAACAGAACGTTGTTGCGCGATCTTAATGAAGATAATCAATCTGATCGTTGTTGGTCTCGACAAGCGAAAATTTAGATGGTTCGAGCATTTAGCTAGCTGAAACCGTGTACACATCAGTTTTTCTGTCTTGGCGATTGAGGTCATAGGCTTGGGCTTTTTCTCATTGGATTGCCGAGTGGTTTGCCGCAGTTGCCGACCAAGACAAGCTTGCTAGTTGGATTTAGTGGTGAACATTCCTGATTGGCCACTTCTTCACCTAACTGAGAGCTTCGCGAGTAGTGGCTGAGTGTCGAGTTGTAAGTTCCGATCAGACAAGCCAGACCTGCGATTGAAATTTGGCGTGGCAGGCTCTTGAAAACCCTCCCGCTCGTCCCTATCATTAGCACTCGCAGCAGGTGAGTGCTAACACTCGCCTCAACTCAAACAGGTTTCAACTCTCAACAGCCACTGTAACAGGAGAGATCCATGGCAATTCGTCCTTTGCACGACCGTGTTGTTATCAAGCGCCTCGAGGCTGAAGAAAAAACGGCTTCCGGCATCGTTCTGCCGGGCGCAGCCGCAGAAAAACCGGATATGGGCATCGTTTTGGCCATCGGCAATGGCAAGATTCTGGAGAACGGCGAGCGCCGTCCGCTGGAACTGAAGCCTAACGACAAAGTCATCTTCGGCAAGTATTCCGGTCAGGCCGTCAAGGTTGACGGCGATGAAGTCCTCGTGATGCGCGAGGAAGATGTAATGGGCATCGTTGAGTAATCCGACCCACATCTGAACTTCCCCAACTCAGAATTCTGGAGATTTAAAGAATGGCTGCTAAAGACGTAAAGTTTGGTGATTCCGCTCGCGCCAAGATGGTAACTGGCGTCAACATCCTGGCTGATGCCGTAAAAGTGACTCTGGGCCCGAAAGGCCGCAACGTGGTGCTGGACCGCTCCTTCGGCGCGCCGACCATCACCAAGGACGGCGTATCCGTCGCCAAGGAAATCGAACTGAAGGACAAGTTCGAGAACATGGGCGCGCAGATGGTGAAAGAAGTCGCTTCCAAGACTTCCGACGTGGCTGGCGACGGCACCACCACCGCTACCGTGTTGGCTCAAGCCATCGTGTTGGAAGGCATGAAGTACGTTGCCGCCGGCATGAACCCGATGGACCTGAAGCGCGGCATCGACAAGGCCGTTGCCTCGCTGGTGGGTGAGATCGCCAAGATCGCCAAGCCGTGCGCCACCACCAAGGAAATCGCTCAGGTTGGCTCCATCTCCGCCAACTCCGATTCCGACATCGGCGACATCATCGCCAATGCCATGGAAAAAGTGGGCAAGGAAGGCGTGATCACCGTTGAAGACGGCAAGAGCCTGAACAACGAACTGGACGTGGTTGAAGGCATGCAGTTCGACCGCGGCTACCTGTCCCCGTACTTCATCAACAACCAGGACAAACAGATTGCCGCTCTGGACAATCCCTTCATCCTGCTGTTCGATAAGAAAATCTCCAATATCCGCGATCTGCTGCCGGTTCTGGAGCAAGTGGCCAAGTCCGGCCGCCCGCTGCTGATCATCGCAGAAGACGTGGAAGGCGAAGCGCTGGCCACTCTGGTGGTCAACACCATCCGCGGCATCCTGAAAGTGGTAGCCGTTAAAGCCCCGGGCTTTGGCGATCGTCGCAAAGCCATGTTGCAGGATATCGCCTTCCTGACCGGCGGCACCGTGATTGCCGAAGAAGTGGGCCTGACCCTGGAAAAAGCTTCGCTGGAAATGCTGGGCCAAGCCAAGCGCGTTGAAGTGGGCAAGGAAAACACCACCATCATCGACGGCGCCGGCCAAGCGGCCGAGATCCAGTCGCGCGTGGGCGAGATCCGCAAGCAGATGGAAGAAGCCACTTCCGATTACGATCGCGAGAAACTGCAAGAGCGCGTGGCCAAGCTGGCCGGCGGTGTTGCGGTGATCAAGGTTGGCGCTGCCACCGAAGTGGAAATGAAAGAGAAAAAGGCTCGCGTTGAAGACGCCTTGCACGCTACCCGCGCCGCTGTGGAAGAAGGCGTTGTGGCTGGCGGCGGCGTTGCTCTGCTGCGCGCCCGCTCCACTCTGGACAGCCTGAAAACCGACAATGCCGATCAAGACGCGGGTGTTAAGATCGTGTTGAAGGCCATCGAAGCGCCGCTGCGCCAGATCGTCAAGAACGCTGGCGAAGAGCCGTCGGTCGTGGTGAACAAGGTGCTGGAGGGCAAGGGCAACTTCGGTTACAACGCGGCTAGCGGCGAGTACGGCGATATGCTGGAAATGGGCGTGCTGGATCCGGCCAAGGTAACCCGCTCCGCTCTGCAGCACGCGGCTTCGGTTGCTGGTCTGATGCTGACCACCGACTGCATGATCGCTGAATTGCCGGAAGACAAGCCGGCGGCCGGCATGCCGGATATGGGCGGCATGGGCGGCATGGGCGGCATGATGTAAGCCAACGCCTCCTTAGGCTTTGAAAACCCCGCTACGGCGGGGTTTTTCTTTTGCGGGCTTAAAATGCGTTGGCTTCTGGCAAAATAAGGCCGGGGCATATATTAAGTTAAGGAGTGCGTGATGGAATTGAAGGCCTTGCTGAGCAGTCTGGACACGATTTTGGAGCCTTGGCGCTTCAAAGACTATGCGCCTAACGGCTTGCAGGTGGAAGGGCGGCAGGCGGTGCGCAAGCTGGTGACCGGCGTCACCGCTTCGCAAGCTTTGATCGATGCCGCGGCGTCGCGCGGAGCGGACGCCGTACTGGTGCACCACGGTTATTTCTGGAAGGGGGAAGACGCCCGGATTTGCGGAATGAAGCGCCAGCGGGTCAAGGCGCTGCTGGAGCATGATCTTAACTTGCTGGCTTACCACCTGCCTTTGGACGCGCATCCGGAGCTGGGCAATAACGCGATGTTGGGCAAGGTGCTGGATTTGGAGGCCCAGGGGCAGGGCGGTGAGCCGGGTTTGCTGTGGCATGGGGCGTGGCGGCGAGGCGGCAGTGCGAGTGATTTCCGTGAACACGTTTCCGCTCGTCTGGGGCGCGAGGCTTTGTTGTTGGGCAGGGCGGACAAACCGATTTCGCGCATAGCCTGGTGCACCGGCGGCGCGCAGAGTTTTTTCGCCGAAGCCATCGATCTGGGCGTGGACGCCTTCATCACCGGCGAAGCGTCCGAGCAAAATCATCATATGGCAATGGAGTGTGATGTGGCTTTCATCGCTGCGGGGCATCACGCCACGGAGCGTTTTGGCATCAAGGCTTTGGGCGAGCGCCTGGCTCAGCTTCATGGCATAAGTGTTGAATTTGTAGACATTTCCAACCCGGTTTAGGCGGCTAGGCAGGGCTTCGGCCAATTTATTTGCATAGAAGCTTCAAGTCCCTACTCGGAATCGGGTAAAATCAGGCAGTTTTGGGCTCGGTTTCCACGTTTGAGGATGACTGTAATGAGTGAACAACAAGTCGATGCGGGGCGCCGTCGCTTTCTGACGGTTGCAACCAGCGCTGTTGGTGGTGTGGCGGCGGCCGGAGTGGCGACGCCGTTTCTGATGAGTTTCTTCCCGTCCGAGAGGGCGAAGGCCGCCGGCGCTCCCGTCGAGGTGGATATCGGCAAGATCGAGCCGGGCCAGAAGATCAACGTCGAGTGGCGCGGCAAGCCGGTATGGGTGCTGAACCGCACGCCGGAGCAATTGAAAAACCTGCCGAAGCTGGACGAGAAGCTGGTGGATCCCAAGTCCGAAATGGATCAGCAGCCGACGTATTGCCAGAACGAGCACCGTTCGATCAAGCCTGAGCTGCTGATCGCCGTCGGCATCTGCACGCATTTGGGCTGTTCGCCGACCCACCGTCCGGACATCGCGCCCGCCGATCTGGGCCCGGACTGGGTGGGAGGCTTCTATTGCCCCTGTCATGGTTCCAAGTTCGACTTGGCCGCGCGCGTCTACAAAGGCGTGCCGGCTCCGAAGAACCTGGAAATTCCGCCGCACAAATATCTGTCCGATACCCGCCTGCTGATTGGCGAAGACAAATAAGCTGAGGGGGCTACATGACTAAAGGACAAAAGCTGCTCAACTGGGTAGACGAACGTTTTCCGTTATCGTCGATGCTCAAAGAGCACGTCACCGAGTATTACGCGCCGAAGAACTTCAACTTCTGGTACTTCTTCGGTTCGCTGGCCATGTTGGTGCTGGTGATCCAGATTGTCACCGGCATCTTCCTGACCATGAACTACAAGCCGGACGGCACCTTGAATGGCGCCGGCATTCCGGTCGCCTTCGCCTCGGTCGAATACATCATGCGCGATGTGGCCGGCGGCTGGATCATCCGCTACATGCACTCCACCGGTGCCTCGATGTTCTTCGTGGTGGTCTATCTGCACATGTTCCGCGGCCTGATCTATGGTTCCTACAAGCAACCGCGCGAACTGGTGTGGGTGTTCGGCACGCTGATCTTCCTGTGCCTGATGGCGGAAGCCTTCATGGGCTATCTGCTGCCTTGGGGACAGATGTCGTTCTGGGGCGCGCAGGTGATCGTCAATCTGTTCGGCTCCATCCCGGTAATCGGTCCGGACCTGTCGGTGTGGATCCGCGGCGACTACGTGGTATCCGACGCCACGCTGAACCGCTTCTTCGCGCTGCACGTGATCGCGGTGCCGCTGGTGCTGCTGGCGCTGGTGGTGGCTCACCTGATCGCCTTGCACGAAGTGGGCTCCAACAACCCGGACGGCGTTG
This sequence comes from Chromobacterium sp. FG89, assembly GCF_057808735.1. NCBI lineage: Bacteria > Pseudomonadati > Pseudomonadota > Betaproteobacteria > Neisseriales > Chromobacteriaceae > Chromobacterium > Chromobacterium sp. FG89. The sequence continues at coordinate 163,245 of NZ_JBMDIQ010000001.1, forward strand.
AGATCAAGAAGCTGAAGGACGACAAGGGCATTCCCCTGGATGGCATTCCCTTCCACCCGTATTACACCGTCAAGGATGTGCTGGGCGTGGTGGTGTTCCTGATCGTGTTCTCGGCCATTGTCTTCTTCATGCCGGAAATGGGCGGTTACTTCCTGGAGAAGCCCAACTTCGACCAGGCCGACCCGCTGAAGACCCCGCCGCATATCGCGCCGGTATGGTACTTCACGCCGTTCTACGCCATCTTGCGCGCCATCCCGTCCTTCCTGGGCACCCAGGTGTGGGGCGTGATCGCGATGGGCGCGGCGGTGGTGTTGATCGCCTTCCTGCCGTGGCTGGATCGCTCGCCGGTGAAATCCATCCGCTACCGCGGTCCCAAGTTCAAGTTCATGCTGGTCCTGTTCATCGTGTCCTTCATCGGTCTTGGCATTCTGGGCGCTTTGCCGTCCACCAATGCCCGCACCGTGATCGCGCAGGTGCTCTCGTTCGTCTACTTCGTCTTCTTCCTGGGCATGCCGTTCTACACCAAGAACGATGTAGGCAGTATCCCGGTGCCGACGCGGGTGACGGATACCAACGCCAAGCGTCAGATCCGGTTTGCGGTGCTGGTGGTGGTGACCGTGGTGGCCGCCGCCGTATTCGCCATGAACGTGTAAAAAGGGGAGAGGACTCATGAAAAGCAAAATCCGCCACCTGATCGCGGCCATGGCGCTGGCGCTGCCGTTCAGCGCTACGGCCCTGGCTTCCGGCGAAGGCCCCAAGCTGCCCAAGGCGCCGATCAATATTCAAGATACGGAAAGCCTGCAACGCGGCGCGCAGATCTTCACCAACTACTGCTTGTCCTGCCATTCGGCCAGCGCGATGCGTTACAACCGCCTGACCGATATCGGCCTGACCGAAGAGCAGATCAAGGCGAACCTGCTGCCGGTGGGCGCCAAAATCGGCGATCCGATGAATATCGCGATGAACAAGAAGGACGCTCAAGCCTGGTTCGGCGCCACGCCGCCGGACTTGTCGCTGATCGCGCGTTCCCGCGGCGCAGATTACCTGTATGGTTATCTGCGTGGTTTCTACCGGGATCCGAGCCGGCCGACTGGCTGGAACAACGCGGTGTTCGACAAGGTGGGCATGCCGCACATCTTCTGGGAATGGCAAGGCGAGCAGGTGCTGAAGACCGAGAAGAACGCGGAAGGCCACGAAGAGCACAAGCTGGAGCTGATCAAGGCCGGCACCCTGACCAAGCTGGAGAACGGCAAAGCCAATACCGTGGAGTTCGACAAGCGGATGGCGGACCTGACCAATTTCCTGGTCTATGTGGGCGAACCTGCTCAGGTGAAGCGTCAGCAGATTGGTTATGTTGTGTTGATGTTCCTGTCGCTGTTGCTGTTGCCGCTGGCGTATTTCCTGAAGAAAGAGTACTGGCGCGACGTGCATTAAGCCCGGTTGCTTGATTTGATCAAGGCGGAGAAATCCGCCTTTTTTCTTTTTAATCATTGGCTTATGATGCGGCGCTGGAAATTAGTGGATGGAAAGTGCTAGAATGCCCAGCTGAATCAACCCATTGTTAGTTAAGGATTTCCTCCTGCCATGATGACTCTTTACTCCGGAATTACCTGCCCGTTCAGCCAGCGTTGCCGCATCGTGCTTTTTGAAAAGGGAATGGATTTCGAAATCATTGATGTGGACATCCATAACAAGCCGGAAGATCTGGCGGTGATGAACCCCTACAATGAGGTGCCGGTATTGGTCGAGCGCGATTTGATCCTGCACGAATCCAATATCATCAACGAGTACATCGACGAGCGCTTCCCGCACCCGCAGCTGATGCCGGCTGACCCGGTAATGCGCGCGCGCGCCCGTTTGTTCCTCTACCGGTTTGAAAACGAGCTCTTCATCCATGTGAAGGCGCTGGAAGCGGGCGCCACCGGCAAGGAAGCGAACAAGGCTCGCGAAGCCATTCGCGACGGCCTGACCACGATCGCGCCGATTTTCGCCAAGCAGAAGTTCATGTTGGGCGACGATTTCTCCATGATCGACGTGGCGATCGCGCCCTTGATGTGGCGTCTGGAGCATTACAATATCGATCTGGGCAAAAACTCCGCGCCTATCCTCAAGTACGCCGAGCGTATTTTCCAGCGCCAGTCCTTCATCGACTCGCTGACGCCGTCCGAAAAGGCCATGCGCAAATAAGGATTGCCAATGAGCTCCAGCACCAAGCCCTACATGATCCGAGCGCTGCACGAGTGGTGCGGCGACAACGGCTTCACGCCCTATGTGGTGGTATGGGTCAACGAGCGTGCCGATGTGCCGCGCGAGTACGTGAAAAACAACGAGATCGTGCTGAATATCGGTCTGTCGGCCACCAAGAATCTGCGTATCGACAATGACTGGTTGTCGTTTTCCGCCCGCTTCGGCGGCGTGTCCCGCGACATCTGGGTGCCGATAGGCAATGTGATGTCGATTTTTGCCCGGGAAACCGGCGAAGGCATGGGATTCGAGGTGGAGCTGGGCGAGGCGGAAGCGCCCGCGCCGACGCTGAAACCGGTGGCGGCCGACGAGGAGGCCAAGCCGGCGGAAGCGCCGTCCGAGCCGGATGCGCCGGCCAAGCCGACGGGCCGCCCCAGCCTGCGCATCGTTAAATAGCGGTTTCAACTCCGCAAGCGAAAGCCGGTCCGTCAGGGCCGGCTTTTTCATGGGCGGCTTTCCAAAAAAAAAGGGCGCCAGCGGCGCCCCAAGTCCCTTACCACAACAAGAAAATCCGGATTTATTCGACGCGTTCCCCGTGCAGGATCACGTCCAGCCCTTCGCGCTCTTCGTCTTCCGCGACGCGCAGTCCGATCGCGATATCGATCAGCTTCAGCAAGATGAAGGTGACGACGGCGCAATAAGCCGCGGTGACGCCGACGCCGAGCGCTTGCGCGGCCAGGCTGCCTTCCGCGCCGCCGATTTCCTTGACGGCGAAGACGCCGGTGAGCAGCGCGCCCAGGATGCCGCCGATGCCATGCACGCCGAAGGCGTCCAGGGAGTCGTCATAACCCAGCATGTGCTTGAGCCCGGTGGCGCCCCAGAAGCACACCACGCCGGCCGCCAGGCCGATGATCAGCGCGCCCTTGACGTCCACGAAGCCGGCGGCGGGCGTGATGGCGACCAAGCCGGCGACCGCGCCCGAGGCAATGCCCAGCACCGAAGGCTTCTTCTTGGTGAGCCATTCGGCGAACATCCAGGCCAGCGCGGCGGCGGCGGTGGCGAGCTGAGTGGTGACCATCGCCATGCCGGCGCGGCCGTCCGCCGCGGCGGCGGAGCCGGCGTTGAAGCCGAACCAGCCCACCCACAACATGGACGCGCCCACCAGGGTCAGCACCAGGTTATGCGGCGGCATCGCTTCCTTGCCGAAGCCGACGCGCTTGCCCAGCACCAAGGCGGTCACCAGGCCGGCGATACCGGCGTTGATGTGCACGACGGTGCCGCCGGCGAAGTCCAGCACGCCCTTGTCCGCCATCCAGCCGCCCGGCGCCCAGACCCAGTGAGCCACCGGCACGTAGACCAGCAAGGACCACAGGGCCATGAAGACCAGCATGGCGGAAAACTTCATCCGCTCGGCGAAGGCCCCGGTGATCAGCGCCGGAGTGATGATGGCGAAGGTCATCTGGAAGGTCATGAACACTGATTCAGGAATGGTGCCGGCCAGCGGGTGCACGGCCAGTTTGCCGGCCTCTTTCAGGTAAACCATGCCGTCCAGCATCACGCGGCTCAAATCGCCCAGATAGGGGCTGCCGACGGTGAAGGCCAGGCTGTAGCCGATGACCGCCCACAGCACCGTGATCAGCGCGGTGATGGCGAAGCTTTGCATCAGCGTCGCCAGCACGTTCTTTTTGCGCACCATGCCGCCATAGAACAGCGCCAGGCCGGGAATGGTCATGAACAGCACCAGGGCGGTGGAGATCAGCATCCAGGCGGTGTCGCCGGCGCTGATGCTCTTGGCGTCGGCAATCGCCGGACCCGCCGGCGCGGCGGCCAAGGCCAGCGGAGCCGCCAGGCTCAAGCCGGCGAGCTGAATGGTTGCGAGCAGTTTTTTCATTGTCGTTTCCCCTGTGTCTCTATCGCGGTTCAGACCGCGTCGGCGCCGGTTTCGCCGGTGCGGATGCGCACCACTTGTTCCAGGTCGTAGACGAAGATCTTGCCGTCGCCGATCTTGCCGGTGCGGGCGGACTTTTCGATGGCTTCCACCACCTGATCCAGCAAAGCGTCGTCTATGGCGATCTCCAGCTTGACCTTGGGCAGGAAGTCCACCACGTATTCGGCGCCGCGATAGAGTTCGGTGTGTCCTTTTTGACGGCCGAAGCCTTTGACTTCGGTAACCGTGACCCCTTGCACGCCGATGGCGGACAAGGCTTCGCGGACTTCATCCAGCTTGAAGGGCTTGATGATGGCGGAAACGAGTTTCATGACTGCTCCTTAGGGTCTGATGATCCGGTGGCTTGAGATGAGCGCTGCTGTAGCGTCGATACGCATGAATCGTGCCAGGCCTGATTGGCGCAAAAGAAAACCCTAAGATCATGTTGCAACGCAAAAAAGGCCTGTACTGACCGTTTTGGCACTTTCCCGGTGCATGGGGTCGTGGCGGGCCGCACTGATTTGGTGCCGCAAGCGCTGCGGCGTCAGGGGAGGGGCCTGGCCGGATCGCTCTAGGCCGGGTGCGCGCCGGCGGGTGGCGGACTTGGCTTTTTGCTACACTCTGCACTGTTATCACTTACTCATAAGGAGCCGCGTCATGTTGAGCCAAAAGCTGTTTGAGGAAATCGGCAACAAGATCAGCGAAACCATCGCCGCCAGCCCGGCCAAGGACATCGAGAAAAACGTCAAAGCGATGATGGCTTCCACCTTTAGCAAGATGGATCTGGTGACGCGCGAGGAGTTCGACGTGCAGCAGGAGGTGCTGGTGCGCACCCGGGAGAAGCTGGCGCAGCTGGAGCTGAAGCTGGCGCGCCTGGAGGCGCAGGTGTTCCCGGAGGAAACGCAGGCCGCGGTGGAAGCGCAATCAGAGCTCGGCCACTCCTAGCGATATGACGCTGGCCGTGGTGGCAAGCCGGGCGCTGGCAGGGTTGGAAGCGCCCGAGGTCGCGGTGGAAGTGCATCTGGCCAACGGTTTGCCCGCATTCACCATTGTCGGCCTGCCTGACCTTGAGGTGAAGGAAAGCCGGGAGCGTGTGCGCGCGGCGATTCTGACCTCGGGTTTTGAGTTCCCGGCCCGACGCATCACCGTCAACCTGGCTCCGGCCGATCTGCCCAAGGACTCCGGCCGTTTCGATCTGCCCATCGCCATCGGCATTCTGGCGGCCAGCGGACAGGTGCGTTGCCCCCGTTTGGCGGAGTATGAGATCGCGGGAGAACTGGCTTTGACCGGGGCCTTGCGGCCGGTCCGCGGCGCCTTGGCGATGGCGTGCCGGACGCGGGAAGCGGGGCGGGCCTTCATCTTGCCGATAGCCAGCGCCAAGGAGGCCGCAGTGCTGGAAGGCATGCCCTTGTACGGCGTGAGCACTCTGGTGGAAGCCTGCGCCTTTCTCAACGGCCTCTCCGAACTGGAACCGTATCGACCAGAAGGCGGTTTGCCTCGTTCGGCCCCGGACTACCCCGATCTACAAGACATCAAAGGCCAGCCGCTGGCGCGCCACGCGTTGGAAGTGGCCGCGGCCGGACGGCATAGTCTTTTGATGATGGGGCCGCCCGGCACCGGCAAATCCATGTTGGCCGCGCGTCTGCCCGGCATCTTGCCCGGCATGCCGGACGAAGAGGCGCTGGAAAGCGCCGCCGTGCGCTCCTTGGGGACCGACGGCTTCGTGCTGGACGATTGGGGCGTAAGGCCGTTCCGCTCACCGCACCATACCGCGTCCGCGGTGGCGCTGGTGGGCGGCGGCAGCGATCCGCGGCCGGGAGAAATCAGCCTGGCGCATCACGGCGTCTTGTTTCTGGACGAATTGCCCGAGTTCGATCGCAAGGTGCTGGAAGTGCTGCGCGAGCCTCTGGAGGCCGGGGTGATCCACATCTCGCGCGCCGCGCGCCAAGCCAGTTTTCCCGCGCGCTTCCAGCTGATTGCGGCCATGAATCCCTGTCCGTGTGGTTATCTTGGACATTTCAGCGGAAAATGCAGCTGCACGCCCGAGCAAGTGGGGCGCTATCGAGGTAAAATCTCCGGTCCCTTATTGGATCGCATCGATTTGCACGTTGAAGTGCAGTCCTTGCCGGCGGAGCAGTTGGTGGGCGGGGCCGCCGGCGAGTCCAGCGCCTTGGTGCGCGAACGGGTGGAGACGGCGTATCGTCTGCAATTGGCCCGGCAGGGCAAGGCGAATGCCGGCTTGAGCGGGGCCGAATTGGAGGCGATTGGCGATTTTCACGCCGAGGCGCTGGCATTATTGCGGCAAGTTTTGGACAAGATCGGCTTGTCTGCGCGCAGTTATCATCGGATACTTCGAGTTTCCAGAACCATTGCCGATTTACAGGGTCAGGCAATGGTCATGCGGGAGCATGTGTTGCAGGCGATTCAATTACGACGCGCCGCAATGCCTAATGGCTAACAATAAATAAAGAATTGATCAATCCAGATAGTTTGTTGAACTATTTGATTAGTTAAAAGCGTAAGTGCTGCATGGCAAATCGAGATTTAAAAAATTCCTCCCGTGGTTCCCGCGGTCGCTCATCCAGCTCCAAAAGCGGAGGCGGCGGCATGGTGGCGGGCATCGTCATCGGTCTGATCGTCGGCATTGCCGTCGCGGTCGGCCTCGCCATGTATCTGAATAAGTCCTCTACGCCGTTCAGCAACTTGGAGAAGTTGGATCGCAAGGCGGCCGGCGCTTCCGCGCCGCCGACGGAACTGCTGGCGCCGGGCACCCGTATTGCCGACGCCGCCTCGGAAACCGCCGCCGCTCCGGTGCCGGCGGTCAAGCCGGCTCAGGAGCCGCCTTCCGCTCCGCCGCCGATGCCGACGGAAACCCCGGCCAAGCCGGCCCCGGCCGCGCCGGCGGCCAAGGAAGCCGGCAAGGACGAGCAACGCTTTGATTTCTATAAGATCCTGCCAGGACAGGTGGATGCGGTGCCCGGCAAGAACGGCAAAGCGACGGAACCTTCTGCGCAGCAGCCGGCCAAAAAGGTCTACTTGCAGCTGGGATCCTTCCAGAATCAGGACGAGGCGGACAACCTCAAGGCCAAGCTGGCCTTGTTGGGCGTGGAAGCCAAAATCCAGTCGGTGACTGTGCCGGAAAAGGGGCTGGTGCATCGCGTCAGGGTGGGGCCGTACAACCGCCAGGACGAGGTGGATCGGGTGAAGGCTCAGTTGAAGCAGGACGGCATTGGCGCAACGGTCGTCAAGGCGGAATAAACTCTTCCTCTATTTAGGAAATCGATAATGAAAAAGTGGTTATTGCTTTCGTTGATGCTGTTCAGCGGCCTGGCAAACGCGGCGATTGAGCTGGGCAAGGATTACACCATGCTGGCGACGCCGCAGCCGGTGGCGGATCCGAAAAAAGTCGAGGTGATCGAGTTCTTCTCCTACCATTGCATTCACTGCCTGGAACTTGAGCCGGCGATGAGCGCCTGGGAGAAGAGCAAGCCCGCCGACGTGGCCTTCTCCAAAGAACAGATCGTGTGGCAGAAGTCGATGGAAGGCTTTGTGCGCATGTTCTCCGCCTTCAAGACCTCCGGCACTTACGACAAACTGCATCGCCCGGCTTTCGAGGCCGTGGTGAAGTCGCGCGTCAACCTGTCGGACGAGGGCGTGTTCGCCAACTGGCTGAAGCAGCAGAAGGGCGTTGACGCCGCCAAGGTGATGCAGGCGTACAAATCCTTCGGCGTGAACGCGCAGGTGGCCAAGGCGGCCAAGATGACCCGCGATTACGCGATCCAGGGCACCCCGACGGTGATCGTCAACGGCAAGTACGTGGTGACGCCGGTGGCGCCGGAGCGCATGGTGCAGGTGATCAACGAGTTGGTGGCCAAAGCCCGAGCCGAGAAAAAATAAGAATCGAGCAAGACGCTTGGTGAAGAAGGCAGCCCTGGGGCTGCCTTTTGTGCGTATTAATCCTTGATGGGGGATGGGTGGACATGGATGTGATGCTGTTGGCCAAGGCTTTATTGCTGGGCATTGTCGAAGGGGTGACGGAGTTTTTCCCGATTTCCAGCACCGGGCACTTGATCGTGGTCGGGGATCTGATCGACTTTCAGAACAATGCCGACGTGTTCGAGGTGGTGATACAGCTGGGCGCGATCCTGGCGGTGGTTTGGGAGTATCGGCAGCGCTTTCTGGGCGTGGCGCAGGGGGCTTTGCGGCGGGAGGCCCAGTCGCTGCGCTTCATCAGTAATTTGCTGGTGGCTTTCCTGCCGGCGGCGGTCATCGGTTTTTTCGCGATCAAGGCGATCAAGCACTATTTGTTCAATCCGGTGACGGTGGCGCTGGCCCTGGTGGTGGGCGGCGTCATCATTCTGCTGGTTGAGCGCAAACAGCGCGTGCCGCGGGTGAGCAGCGTGGACGCAATGAGCTGGCAGGACGCCTTGAAAGTGGGGTGTGCCCAAGTGTTTGCCATGGTGCCCGGCACGTCGCGTTCGGGCTCCACCATTATCGGCGGCATGCTGTTTGGCCTGGATCGCAAGGTCGCCACCGAGTTTTCCTTTTTCCTGGCGGTGCCGACCATGTTCGCGGCCACCTTCTACGATGTGTACAAGCATTGGCACCAATTCACCGCCGCCGATGTGCCGGTGATAGGCGTTGGCTTTGTCGCGGCCTTCATCAGCGCCTTCTTCGCCGTGCGTGGTTTGATCCGCTATGTGTCCAGCCATAATTTCAATGCGTTCGCCTGGTACCGCATCGTCTTTGGCTTGGTGATCTTGGCGACATGGCAGCTGGGCTGGGTGAATTGGAGCGCCTGAACTGGCTCAAGGTAGAAATATCTTGACAGTCAAAGCTGGCTTGTATAATATGCAACCTCTCTGACGCGGGGTGGAGCAGTCTGGTAGCTCGTCGGGCTCATAACCCGAAGGTCGTAGGTTCAAATCCTGCCCCCGCAACCAAATTCAAAAACCCAGCTTTCTTTTGAAAGCTGGGTTTTTTGTTTTTCGCGCCGATCTATTTTTTTAAATGGTCGTTGAATAAAAAAAACCGCCGGGTGAGGGCGGTTTTTTTATTGCTCGCGCAGGCGAGATTAAATGCGCTTGGCCAGTTCCGCGGCCTTGCCGATATAGCTGGCCGGGGTCAATTCCAGCAGGCGGGCTTTCTCCGCTTCGGGCAACTCCAGGTTCTTGATGAAGGCATGCAGGGTTTCACGGGTAATGCCGCCCTTGCCGCGCGTCAGCTCTTTCAGTTGCTCGTAGGGGTTGGGCACGCCATGGCGACGCATTACGGTTTGCACCGGCTCCGCCAGCAGCTCCCAGCTATTGTCCAGCTCGGATGCGATTGCCTGAGGATTGATTTCCAGCTTGTTCAGGCCTTTCAGGCAGGCTTTGAGGCCCAGAATGGTGTAGCCGAAGCCCACGCCCATATTGCGCAGCACAGTGGAGTCAGTCAGGTCGCGCTGCCAGCGCGATACCGGCAGCTTTTCCGCCAAGTGGCCCAGGATGGCGTTGGCCATGCCCAGATTGCCTTCGGCGTTTTCGAAGTCGATCGGATTGACCTTGTGCGGCATGGTGGAGCTGCCGACTTCGTCTTTCTTCACTTTTTGCTTGAAATAGCCCAGCGAGATATAGCCCCAGATGTCGCGGTTCAGGTCGATCAGGATGGTGTTGACCCGCGCTAGGACCTGATACAGCTCGGCCATGTAATCGTGCGGTTCGATCTGAATGGTGTAGGGGTTGAAGGTCAGGCCCAGGCCGGTGACGAAGCGGCCGCAGAAGCTTTCCCAGTCGATGTCGGGGTAGGCGACCAGATGGGCGTTGTAATTGCCCACCGCGCCGTTGATCTTGCCGAGGATTTCCTGATGAACCAGTTGCTCGCGCTGACGTTTCAGGCGGTAGACCGTATTGGCCAACTCCTTGCCCATCGTGGACGGGGTCGCAGGCTGGCCATGGGTGCGGCACATCATCGCGGTGTCGGCCAGTTCGTGGGCCAGTTTTTGCAGCTTGTGGATGACTTCGTCGATCGCGGGCAGCACCACGGTGTTGCGCGCGGTTTTCAGCATCAGCGCGTGTGACAGATTGTTGATGTCTTCGGAGGTGCAGGCGAAGTGGATGAACTCGCTGGCCGCCATCACTTCCGGATTGCCGGACAGGCGTTCCTTCAGCCAGTATTCGATGGCTTTCACGTCGTGATTGGTGCGCGCCTCGATGGCTTTGACTTCTTCGCCGTGTTGCACGTTGAAGTTGGCGATCACGTCGTCGATTTCACGGATGGTGGCCTCCGAGAAGGAAGGCACTTCCTCGATGCCCGGCTCGGCGGCCAGCATCTTCAGCCATTCCAGCTCCACTTTGATGCGGAACTTCATCAGGCCGTACTCGGAAAACAGATTGCGCAAGGCCTCGACTTGGCCGGCGTAGCGGCCATCCAGGGGGCTTAGGGCGGTCAGCGTGGTCAGGTTCATGCTGGGTAGTTCCAAACGTGGGTTGCCGGTGTTCTGGCGGGTTGCGGTACAAAATCGCTCATTGCTCAGCGCAGACGGCGCGCGAGCGCCGCGGCCAACTCCTCCGCGGCTTGCGGTCGGAAGCGGAAAAACAGCTCCGGTTCAATCATTTCCAGCTCCATGACCGCCAGGCGGTCATGGTTGTCGCGAATCATGTCGACGCGCGCGTACAGCACGTCGAAAGGGACCGCCCGCACGGCGGCTTCGGCGAAAGCGATCTCTTGCGCGTCGGCCTGATGCGGGTGGACCTGGCCGCCGTGATCGTCTTGCACGCGGAAGTCGCCGGACTTCGGCGTTTTGCGGATGGCGTGGCTGAAGCGGCCGTCGATGACGATCAGGGACAATTCTCCCTGGCTCAGCACATTGTGTTGCATGGGCTGCAGCAGCATGGTCTCCTGCTGGATCAGCTCGGCGTATACGCATTCCAGCGATTCCGCGTTTGTCGGGGCGACGCGATAAGTGTGCCGGGCGGCTCCGGAGACGGCCGGTTTCAAGATGGCGTCGTCCCAGTTCCGCTCTTCCAGTAACTGGCGCAGCGTTTGCGGCGCGCCTTTCTCAATGTAGCGCGTGTCCACCGTATGAACAGCGTTTTGTTGCAGCTCGGACAGGTAGTGTTTGTCCAGATTCCAGCGAATCAGCTCAATCTCGTTGAAGAGGCGGGTTTGAGCGGCCGCGCGCGCCAGCCAGTCGGAAAACGCGGGCAGGCGCTCGAAGTAATCCCAAGTGGTGCGGAACAGTGCGCAAGCCGAGTCGGCCCAGTCCATGTCCGGATCGTCCCAGGCCAGGCGGCGGACGCGCAAGCCCTGGCGCTGCAGCGCCGCCAGCACCAGGCCGTCTTCATGATGAACCTGGCGGCGGTACCAGTCACCGTCGTCAGGCGGCAGCAGGCGCGAATCGGTCAGAACGGCAACATCGAGCGACATCGAAATCCTTTTACATCAAGAAAAACGGGTGCTAGGCACCCGTTTCAGCTTACATGCCGGGCATCATGCCCTTCATGCCGCGAAGCATTTTCATCATGCCTCCCTTGGAGGAGAACTGCTTCATCATTTTCTGAGTCTGTTCGAACTGGTTCAGCAGCTTGTTGACCTCCTGCACCGTCACGCCGGCGCCGGCGGCGATGCGTCGTTTGCGGCTGGCCTTGAGCAATTCCGGCTTATGGCGCTCTTGCGGCGTCATCGAGTTGATGATGCCTTCGATGCGGCGCATGGCTTTCTCCGCCTCCGCGCCCTGCACGCCCTTGGCCATCTGGCCCAGTTGCCCCGGCATTTTCTCCAGCAGATTGCTCATGCCGCCCATTTTCTTCATCTGCTGCATCTGGGCCTTGAAGTCTTCAAGGTCGAAGCCCTTGCCGGACTTCAACTTCTTGGCCATGGCGGCGGCTTCGTCCTGATCGATGCCTTTTTGCACTTCCTCGATCAGCGACAGCACATCGCCCATGCCCAAAATCCGGCTGGCGATCCGGTCCGGGTGGAAGGGTTCCAGGCCGGACACTTTTTCGCCGACACCGATGAATTTGATCGGCTTGCCGGTGATGTGGCGGACCGACAGCGCGGCGCCGCCGCGCGAGTCGCCGTCCATCTTGGTGAGGATGACGCCGGTCAGCGGCAGCGCTTCATTGAAAGCCTGGGCGGTGTTGACCGCATCCTGGCCCTGCATCGCGTCGACGACAAACAAGGTCTCCACCGGATTCAGCGTCGCGTGCAGCGCCTTGATCTCGGCCATCATCGCCTCGTCGATGGCCAGACGGCCGGCGGTATCCACCATCAGCACATCGAAGAAGTGGCGCTTGGCGTGATCCACCGCGGCGCGGGCGATATCGACCGGATTCTGGTCGCCGGAGGACGGGAACCATTCGACGCCGACCTGCTGGGCCAGCAGTTTCAACTGCTCGATGGCGGCGGGGCGGTAAACGTCGGCGGAGACGACCAGCACTTTTTTCTTCTGGGTCTCTTTCAACAGCTTGGCGAGCTTGCCGACCGTGGTGGTTTTGCCGGCGCCCTGCAGACCGGCCATCAGCACGATGGCGGGTGGCACGGCGGCCAGATTGAGGGCGTCGTTCTTCTCGCCCATCAATTTGGTCAATTCCTCATTGACCACGCCCACCAGAGTTTGGCCCGGCGTCAGGCTGCCGGCCACGTCCTGGCCGAGCGCGCGCTCCTTGACCTGGGCGATAAAGGTTTTGACCACGGGCAGGGCGACGTCGGCCTCCAGCAGGGCCATGCGCACTTCGCGCATCGCGTCCTGGATATTGGCCTCGGTCAAGCGCGCATTGCCGCGCAGATTTTTCATCACGCCGGACAGGCGGCTGGTCAGGTTGTCTAGCATGGTGCGTCCTTACTTCTGCCAACGGCTTGCCGGTTGGTGTAGACTCTCAAACTATCGATTTTACCACGAGCCGCCGGGGCTGCGCCCGGTTTTGATAAAACACCCGACATGACTCGTTTCCTGCTCGTACTTTCTATTGCGCTGATCCTCTCTTACGGGGTTTTCAGCTGGCACTACTTCGCCAACTGGCGCGGCCTGGCGTGCTGGCCGCGCAAGCCGCGGCTGGAACACAGCCTATTGGGCGTGCTGCTGCTGCTGCAGGCGATTGCGGTGTTGTTGCCGCTGACTCAGGGCGCTTTGCTGTCCCTGGGGGTTGGCCGCGCGCTGTCGGTGATGGTGTGGATCATGCTGCTGATTTATTGGACTTGCAGCTTCTTCTATCGCGTGGAAGGCCTGCAGCTGTTCATGATGCCGCTGGCGATGGCCGCGCTGGGTTTCGCCCTGCTGTTCCCCGGCCAGCACGTGGTTCAAGACCTGAGCAATCCGGCTTTTGTGCTGCATATCCTGGTCTCCCTGTTTGCTTACAGCCTGTTCGCCATCGGCGCGCTGATCGCCATTCTGATGCTGTTTTTGGAGAAAGCCCTGCACGATAAACGGGCCTCTCCGCTGGTCAAGCAATTGCCACCCTTGCTGTCCCTGGAAAAAATGATGTTCCAGGTGATAGGCGTCGGCTTCTTGCTGCTGACGGTTTCCTTGTTGACCGGCGTGGTGTTTTCCGAAGAAGTGTTGGGACATGCCGCGGCGCTGACGCACAAGACCATCTTCGCCGTGTTGTCCTGGCTATTGTTCGGCGGCCTGTTGATCGGCCGCAAGTTGCAAGGCTGGCGCGGCCGGGTGGCGATTCGCTGGACTTTGGCCGGCTTCCTGTCCTTGGCGCTAGCTTACATTGGCAGCAAGGTCGTCATAGAATTGATCCTGCAACGCGGTTGAGGTTGCCAGTTCTGTCTCACAAGGAGATCAATGATGAAAAAATTGTTAGCCCTGTTTGCCGCCCTGATGCTGATTTGCGGCACCGCTTTCGCCGCCGTCAACATTAATACCGCCAACCAGCAGGAGCTGGAGGCGCTGAACGGAATCGGCCCAGTCAAGGCCAAGGCCATTGTGGATTATCGCGCCAAGAACGGACCGTTCAAGAGCGTTGACGATCTGAAAAACGTCAGCGGGATTGGCGACAAGACCTTGGAAAAACTGCGCAGCGAGATCGCGGTCAGCGGCGCTTCCAGCGCCGCGCCGAAAGCCGCGGCCAAACCCGCCGCCGCCGCCAAGCCCGCCGCCGCTGCGGCCAAACCGGTGGCCGGCGTCAAGAAAGAAGCCTCCAAACCGGCGGCCAAGAAAAAGCCCTGACGTTTACCCGTCAATGGTTTGCTGGAAACAACGCCCGCGGATGCGGGCGTTTTTCATTGCTTGCCGAACAGAGCCAGCGCCAATTGCCTTTGCTCGGCGTGGTCGACGATGGGGCGTGGATAGTCCCGGCCCAGCACGAAGCCTTCCGGCAGCGCCTTGGCCTGCCAGGGGGCGTGGATCGCCTGATCGCTGAGCGCGGCCAACTCCGGCACGTAGCGACGGATGAAGCGGCCGTCCGGATCGAATTTCTGCGATTGCGTCACCGGGTTGAAGATGCGGAAATAGGGTTGCGCGTCGCAGCCGGTGGAGGCCGCCCATTGCCAGCCGCCGTTGTTCGAGGCCAGATCGAAGTCCAGCAGCTTCTCCGCGAAATAGCGTTCGCCCAGACGCCAGTCAATCAGCAAATCCTTGACCAGAAAACTGGCGGCGATCATGCGCAGCCGGTTGTGCATATAGCCGGTTTGGTTCAGTTGTCGCATGGCCGCATCAATCAATGGATAACCACTTAGTCCTTTTTGCCAGCTTTCCAGCCAGTCCCGGCGGTTGGGAAAGGGAAGGTCTCGGTATTGCGGCTTGAAGCTGTGAGCGGCGATATTGGGGAAGTGCCATAGCAGCTGCTGATAAAACTCTCGCCAGATCAACTCCTTCAGCCAGCACATCGCGCCCTCTCCGCCGTCGAAACTGGCGAATTGCACCAGTTGGCGAATCGAGATGGTGCCGAAGCGCAAATGGGTGGACAGATAGGACACGCCCTTTACGCCGGGGTAGTCCCTTTGTTGATGGTAGCGTTGGATGCGTTGCTGACAGAAATCGGCGAACCGCTCTTGGGCGCCGGAGGCACCAGGGGGCAGCAAGCAGGGTTCTGCCTGGGCGAAGCCCAATTCCGCCAGGTCGGGCATAGCCGGCGTGCCCGCTGGCGGGCGCAAGCGGCCCGCCAGCGAAGGCATGGTCAGCGATTGGCTGTGCTGTGGGCTCAGTCTTTTGAGCCAGGCATTGCAGTAGGGGGTAAACACGGTGAAGGGTTTGCCGCTGGAGGTGAGCAGCTCGTCCCTGGCGAAAATGACCTGGTCCTTGTATGAGAGCAAGCTCTTGCCCATTGTTGCCAGAGTCTGGGCAACCATCTGGTCTCGCTGGCGCGCATAGGGCTCGTAATCCTCGTTCACGTAAACGGCCTCGGCGTCTAGCTGCGCCGCCAGCCTCGGGATGATGTCTTGCGCTGGCCCTGTCGCACACCATAGCTCCCCGCCCGCTGCGCGCAGGGACGTCTGAACTTCCTGCAAGGATTGCCAGATGAAGCCGATGCGTCTGTCGGCGGGGGAGAGCGTGTCGAGAATATTGCTGTCGAAAACAAAGACGCACTGCACCGGGCGGCCCGAGGCCAGCGCTTGCTGCAAAGCGTGGTTGTCTTCCAGGCGCAAGTCGCGCCTGAGCCAGTAAAGCGAAACCTTGCTCATGGGTAAGCTCGTCATGGTTTGATTGTCTGACAGTGGATGGTCCATTTTATGCTTTGTGGTTTGTTGCTTTTTTGCACTAAGTTGCTGCTTGTGTTGCGTAATTGCATCTCATGGCTGGTGGCGCTTCAGTCTGGTGTTCATGTAAAACAAGGGTTTGTGATGCATGTGTTGTTTTTTTGAGTGCTTTTTTGTTGGAAGTGCATGCTGTTTTTGTTTTTTCGCAACGTCGGTCTTATATTGAGCCTAGCGATCACCGAAGCATATCGGCGACACATAAATGTCCGGGTTCTCTGGCCTTAGAACTAGCGAAATCAACAGGACAATATCAACTGACTTGAAAGGAACTGCAATGAACAAGACGCATATCGCTCTTGCAATCGCCGCCCTGATGCCGGCCGCCGCCGCAATGGCCGACGTTACCGTTTACGGTGAAATCCGTGGTGGTTACGAGTACAACAAATCTTACAGCTCCACGATCAACCTTGATGCCAACGGCAAGCTGCAAGGCGGCTCCGAGATCAATGACTGGACTTCGCGCATCGGTTTCAAGGGCAACGAAGATCTGGGCAATGGCCTGAAGGCGATCTGGCAGGTGGAAAGCCGCGTGCACATCGACGGCACTAAAGGCACTGCTAACGAGCCGAGCTCTGATGGCTTTGCTACTCGTGACAGTTTCATCGGTCTGGCCGGCGACAGCTGGGGTAAGATTCGCTTGGGCAAACTGTCCAATTACGCCAACGATATGATGGAGCAGGTTGACCCTGGTTACTATAGCAACCAGAGCGTTGGCGGCTTGGGGATGTTTACCCGTCTGGATGATCGTGTGACTAACGCGGTCCGTTATGATAGCCCGAACTGGAATGGTTTCAGCTTTGCCTTGTTGTACGGCACCGATGAAACCCGCAAGGTTGTTAGCGGCTCCACTACCAATAACCAGACCTGGAACCTGGGTCTGAGCTACGAAAACTCCGGTTTCTTCGGTAAGTACAACTACCAGAACTGGAACGATGCCAGCAAGCTTGCTAGCGCCAAAGACTGGCACCGTCTTGAGGCCGGTTATATGGCCAACAACCTCTACGCCGCTTTGGGCTATCAGCAGATTCAGGGTTATGGTTTCGGCACCTTCTATAACGGGTCGCTGAGTTCCAGTTATAACACTGCGGCATTGGCAACTGGCGCGACCCAAGCTCAGATTGATGGGGCTAAGCTGAAAACCAAAGAACTCGCTTTGACTCTTGGTTACACTTTTGGCGCCTTCACTCCGTACTTCTCCTATGTCAAAGGGTATGACGCCAGCTTGAACGGCAATACCATCGACAAGTCCGGCTACGATCAGTTTGTCTTGGCTCTGGACTACGCTTTGTCCAAGCGTACCGAGGTTTACACTTCCTACGGTCATGTGAAGTGGAAAGACGGTACTCTGGACAAGGAAAACTCCTTCGGCCTGGGTCTGGTGCACCGCTTCTAAGCGCACCTGAGTACCACCTTGAAAGGACTGCTTCGGCAGTCCTTTTTGTTTTGGCGCTAAGCCGGACCTATCCAGCCACGCCGGGATTTAAGTCAAAGCAGCATCCGCATTTTGCATATAATGTTGTAACGGTAGTGCGGCTGTCTTGAAGGCGGCGGGCTCTGGCACGGGAGCGTCGCGCGGTGTCCTCAAATCTGTTTACTGGTGAGTTGCAAGCGTATGGAAGCTTCGGCTGGCATTTCCGGCTTGGGTCGGGCCTTGGTGCAAAACAATATGCTGTTGCAGCAGGATGCGGACGCCATTCTGCGTCAGTCTCAGGCATCGCATATCAGCTTTGTTGAGCAGCTGATTCAGAGCAAGAAGATGACGGCGCAGGATGTCGCGATGTTCGCGTCCAAGACCTTTGGCTATCCCTTATTGGACATGTCGGCCATCGATCTCGATCAGTTGCCCAAGGGCGTGGTGGATGACGAGCTGATCGCCAGCCGGCGCTTGCTGCCCCTGCTCAAGCGCGGCAACAAGCTGTATGTCGGCACCTCGGACCCGACTCAAACCTCGGCCTATCACGCCATCACCTTCAAGACCGGGATGACGGTGGAAGTGGTGGTGGTGGAGGACGACAAGCTGGGCAAGATGCTCGGCAAGTACGGCGAGGACGCCACCGCCGCGATCAAGGCCCTGGAAAACGAGGATTTTGGCGATCTCGAATTCGCCGATCCGGACGCGCCGGCGGATACCGGCGCGCAGCCGGACGTCGACGACGCGCCGGTGGTCAAATTCATCCACAAGGTGTTGCTGGACGCGATCAATGGCGGCGCGTCCGATATCCATTTCGAACCCTATGAGAAGTTCTACCGCATCCGTTACCGGGTGGATGGGGTGTTGAAGGAGATCTCGCAGCCGCCCTTGGTGTTGAAGGAAAAGATCGCTTCCCGGATCAAGGTGATTTCCAAGCTGGATATTTCGGAAAAGCGGGTGCCGCAGGATGGCCGGATGAAGCTGGTCATTTCCAAGGCGCGGGCGATCGATTTCCGGGTCAGCACCTTGCCCACTTTGTACGGCGAAAAGATTGTGATGCGTATCCTGGACTCGTCGGCGGCGAATCTGGATATCGAGCAGCTCGGCTTCGAGCCGGAGCAGAAACGTTTGTTGCTGGACGCGATTGGGCGTCCCTACGGCATGGTGCTGGTGACCGGCCCCACCGGCAGCGGTAAAACGGTGTCGCTGTATACCTGTCTTAATTTGCTGAACAAGCCGGACATCAATATCGCCACGGCCGAGGACCCGGTGGAAATCAACCTGCCGGGCATCAATCAGGTCAACGTCAACGAGCGCGCCGGGCTGACCTTCGCCTCGGCCCTGAAGGCTTTTCTGCGCCAGGATCCGGACGTGATCATGGTGGGCGAGATCCGGGACTTCGAAACGGCGGACATCGCGATCAAGGCGGCGCAGACCGGTCACATGGTGTTCTCCACCCTGCATACCAATAACGCGCCGGCGACTTTGACCCGGATGCTGAACATGGGGGTGGCGCCGTTCAATATCGCCAGCTCGGTGCTGCTGATCATGGCGCAGCGCCTGGCGCGCCGTTTGTGCGCGCATTGCAAGAAGCCGGCGGACATTCCCGAAGAGGCGCTGTTGCGGGCGGGTTTCAAGAAAGAGGAGTTGGACGGCAGCTGGAAGCCCTATGCGCCGGTGGGCTGCGAGGAGTGCCGCAATACCGGCTACCGCGGCCGTACCGGCATTTACGAAGTGATGCCCATCACCGACGCGATGACGCGTTTGATCATGCAGAACGGCACCGCCATCGATATCGCTGATCTGGCGCGCAAGGAGGGCATGGTGGATTTGCGCCACGCCGGCCTGCTGAAGGTCAAGGCGGGCTTGACCTCGTTGACCGAGATCGAGGCGGTGACCAACGAATAAAAGCGGTTTCGCGCCTCCGGCTGTCGCCGGAAAGCTGACTTAACGGCTTGGAATAAGAAAGAGGCCATGGAATGGCAGTCACGGTAGCGAAAAAAGCGACGCCGGGCTTTGTCTGGGAGTGGGAAGGCAAAGACAAGGCGGGCAAGGCGATACGCGGGGAATTGAGAGCGGAGTCCGAGGCGGTGGCCAAGACTCAGCTGCGGCGTCAAGGCATCAATGTCGTCAAGATCAAGCGCCGGCGCGCCGGGTTCGGCAAGCGCATCACTGAGCGGGACATCACCTTGTTCACCCGGCAGCTGGCGACCATGATGCGCGCCGGCGTGCCCCTGTTGCAGGCTTTCGACATCGCGGCCAAGGGCCACGGCAACCCCGCCGTGACCAAGATGCTGCTGGAAGTGCGCGCGGATGTGGAAACCGGTCTGTCGCTGGCGGAGGCCTTCCGCAAGCGGCCCTTGTACTTCGACAAGCTGTTCTGCAACATCATCGCCGCGGGCGAAACCGGCGGCGTGCTGGACTCCTTGCTGGACAAGCTGGCCACCTATAAGGAAAAGGTGATGGCGATCAAGGGCAAGATCAAGTCGGCGCTGATCTATCCGTCGGCCATTGTCGGCACCGCCTTCATCATTACTGCCGTCATCATGATTTACGTGATTCCGGCGTTCAAGGATTTGTTCTCCAGCTTCGGCGCCAATTTGCCGGCGCCGACCTTGTTCGTGATCTGGCTGTCGGATGGCTTCGTCCATTACTGGTGGTTGATCTTCGGCGTGATCTTCGGCAGCCTGTTCGGCTTTCTCTACGCCTTCAAGCGCACGCCCAAGCTGCAAGAGCGGATGGACCGCATTCTGCTGCGCATGCCGGTGATCGGCGACATCATCCGCAAGGCCACCATCGCGCGCTGGGCGCGCACCTTGTCCACCTTGTTCGCCGCCGGGGTGCCGCTGGTGGAAGCGCTGGATTCGGTGGGGGGCGCCTCCGGCAATCAGGTGTACGCGGACGCCACTAAGCGGATTCAGAACGACGTCAGCACCGGCTCCAGCCTCAATTATTCGATGCAGCGCACCGACTTGTTCCCTAATATGGTGCTGCAAATGACCTCGATCGGCGAGGAGTCCGGCTCGCTGGACCAGATGCTGGACAAGGTGGCGGATTTTTACGAAGAAGAAGTCGATAATGCGGTGGCCGCGCTGTCCAGCTTGCTGGAGCCGGCCATCATGGTGATTCTGGGGATCTTGATCGGCGGTTTGATCATTGCGATGTATATGCCGATTTTCAAAATGGGGCAGGTGGTTGGATGATCGAGGAGTGGCGCTGGATCGCCAGCTCGTACCCGCTGGCTTTCGCCGGCGCGGCGCTGGTGCTGGGTTTATTGCTTGGCAGTTTTCTGAATGTGCTCATCCATCGTTTGCCCAAGATGCTGGAAGCCGAATGGCGGCGGAATTGCGTTGATTGTCTGCAGCTGGAGGAGTGCGAGGCGGTCGAGCCCTATAATTTAATGCGGCCGGCCTCGCACTGCCCGCAATGCCGGGCCGTGGTGCGTCCGTGGCAGAACATTCCGCTGTTGAGCTTCCTGTTGCTGCGCGGCCGCTGCGCGAGCTGCCGAGTCAACATCCCTTGGCGTTATCCGGCGGTGGAGCTGTCGGCCGGCGTGTTGTTCGCTTTCCTGGCCTGGCGCTATGGGTGGTCGGCGCAATTGCCGGCCTATATGGCCTTGACTGCGGTGCTGCTGGCGCTGACCTTCATCGATGCGGACACGCAGCTGCTGCCGGACAACCTGACCTTGCCCTTGCTGTGGGGCGGATTGCTGTTCAACCTGCTGACCGGAACCGTGCCCTTGGCCGACGCGGTGATAGGCGCGATGGCCGGCTATCTGAGCTTGTGGCTGTTGTTTCACGGTTTCAAGCTGGTCACCGGCAAGGAGGGCATGGGCTATGGCGACTTCAAGCTGCTGGCCGCCTTGGGCGCCTGGCTGGGATGGACCTTGCTGCCTTTGGTGATCCTGCTGTCCTCGCTGGTGGGCGCGGTGGTGGGCGTGGTCTTGATTTTGCTGGCCAAGCACGGTCGTGGCCAGCCCTTGCCGTTTGGCCCTTATCTCGCGGCCGCCGGCTGGATTGCCCTGATCTGGGGGCAAGACATCGTGTATTGGTATTTGCATGGCTATTAAAGTGGTGGGGCTGACCGGCGGCATTGGTTCCGGTAAGAGCGCGGCGGCCGATCGCTTCGCCGAATTGGGCGTGCCGGTGGTCGACACCGACGCCATCGCGCACGAGCTGACCGGGCCGCATGGCGCGGCGATGCCGGCCTTGGCGGCGGCTTTCGGCGCGGGCGCGGTGCGAGCGGACGGCGCTTTGGACCGCGGCTGGATGCGCGAGCGCGTGTTCGCCGACGCCGGCTGCCGGCAGCGGCTGGAGAGCGTGCTGCATCCGCTGATCCGGCAGCAGAGCGAGGCCAGGGTGGCCGAGGCGCGCGGGCCGTATTGCGTGTTGGTGGTGCCCTTATTGTTTGAAACCGGGCATTATCTGCCGATGCTGGCGCGCACCTTGTTGGTGGATTGCGAGGAGTCGGCGCAACTGGAGCGGGTGATGCGGCGCAACGGCATGGACGAAAACGCCGTGCGCGCGATCATGGCGGCGCAATGTTCGAGAGCGCAGCGACGCGAACGCGCCGACGATATAATTTGTAATAATGACAGCTTGGCTGCGTTGAGGCTTCAAGTCGACGCCAAACACGATTATTATCTTGCCAGCCTAGCCGATAGATCATAACCGGGCTCTCGCGAGCCAAGCAGAAGGGCCGATGCGCCGTGATCAGTTTTGAGTTTCCCGTCACCGAGCGAACCCGCATCCTGCTCCGCCTGGAGCATCTCTACGCACGTCTTGGGTATTTCATCGGCAAGGACCATCCGTATGATCATCATGCGGCCCTGCTGGTGTTGTTCGAGCTGATGGAAACCGCCTCGCGCGCGGATTTGAAGGCGGATCTGCTGCAGGAGTTGGAACGGCAGAAACAGATGCTGGAAGCGTTGCGCGAGAATCCACAAGTGGCGGAAGAGACTCTGGAGGGCGTGCTGGAGGACATCGAGCACGCGTCCAGCCGGCTGCTGGCGCTGACCGGCAAGTTCGGCCAGCATCTGCGCGAAAACGAGTGGCTGATGGCGATCAAGCAGCGCGCCGGCATCCCCGGCGGCACCTGCCAGTTCGATTTGCCGTCTTACCACCAGTGGCAGCAGAAGTCGGCCGAGGTGCGGCGTCAGGACATCAAGCGCTGGGCGTCGCCGCTGATGCCCACCGCCGAGGCGGCGGGCATTCTGCTGACCCTGCTGCGCGACAGCGGCAAGACCCATCATTACGTGGCGCGCCGCGGCGTGTTCCAGCAGATGTCCGGCGGCAAGGTGGTGCAGCTGATCCGCGTGGCCTACGATGGCGGCCTGGAGCTGTTGCCCGAGCTGTCCGCCAATAAATACGCGCTCAATATCCGCTTCGTCAGCGCGGTGACCGGGGAATCCCGGCCGCGGCAAACCGAGCAGGATGTCGAGTTTCACCTGACCAATTGCAAGTTCTGACCGGCGCGCGCGCCGGACCTTGCCCCGTTTTGAGAAGCCATGTCTGATTCTGTTCGCGTTGTCGCCTGTCCCACTTGTCGCGCGCCGGTGCGCTGGGAGCCGCAAAGCCAGTTCCGCCCGTTTTGCAGCAAGCGCTGCCGTCTGATCGATTTGGGCGAGTGGGCGACGGAAAGCTATCGGGTGCCGGCGCAGGAAGAGTCGCCGAGCGAGGCGAGCCGCGGAGAGTGAGCGCCCGGCCGCAATGAAAAACAGGTCCCTGAGCGGGACCTGTTTTGTTTTGGCCGCGGGACGGACTCAGGCCCTGGCCGCCAGCGCCGCGCCCTGCGAGAAATAGCCTTTCATGCCGGTGAAGATGGCATTGGCCATTTGCTGCTGGAAATCGCTGCTGAGCAGACGCTGCTCTTCCTCCGGGTTGGAGATGAAGGCGGTTTCCACCAGGATGGACGGGATGTCCGGCGCTTTCAGCACCGCGAAGCCGGCTTGTTCCACCGCGCTCTTGTGCAGCTTGTTGAGGCCGCCCAGATGGCCCAGCACGGTCTTGCCCAGTTTCAGGCTGTCGTTGATGGTGGCGGTCTGGGTCAGGTCCAGCAGGGTGTGGGCCAGGTATTTGTCCTTGCTGCCTATCTTGACGCCGCCGACCAGGTCGGCGTCGTTCTGGCTTTGCGCCAGCGCCTTGGCGAAGGCGCTGGTGGCGCCTTTTTCAGACAGCGCGAACACCGAGGAGCCGCGCGCGGCGCGGTTGGGCGCGGCGTCGGCGTGGATGGACACGAACAGGTCGGCGTTCAGCTTGCGCGCCTTGGCCACGCGCACGCCCAGCGGGATGAACACGTCTTCGTCGCGGGTCATATAGGCCTTCATATTGCTTTCCGCGTCTATCATGCGCTTCAACTGTTTGCCGATGCTCAGCACCACGTCCTTCTCGCGCGTGCCGTTCAGACCGACGGCGCCGGGATCGATGCCGCCGTGGCCGGGGTCCAGCATCACGATGATGGGGCGATTGCTGTCTTTTTTCTTGGGCTTGATCTGTGGCGCAGGCTGTTCCAGCTTGCCCTTGTTGTAGTCCTGAAGCAGGGCGAGCAAGGGATCGTCCTGCTTGCCGGCCGGGTAGAGGTCCACCACCAGCCGGTGTTTGTACTCGGCCACCGGCGTCATGGTGAAGGCTTGTGGCGTGATGTCCGCTTTCAACTCCAGCACCAGGCGCACCGTGTCCGGATCGAACTGGCCGGCGCGGGCGGTCTTGATATAGGGGTCGGCGGCGGAAATCTGGCCGCCGATGTCTTTGAGCACGCTGTTGAGCTGCACGCCTTGCAGGTCGATCACCAGCCGGTTGGGGTTGGCGATGGTGAACTGCTTGTATTGGATGGCCTCGCTGGCCTCCAGCGTGATGCGGGTGTAAAGCGACGCCGGCCAGATGCGCAGGGCGACGATCTGACTGTTGGCGGCGAAGCCGACGCGGCTCACCGACAGCATGAAGGTGGCGGCCGCGGCGCCGATCAAGCGGCGGCGGAGGGGATCGAAAGTCGAATCAGGCATGACTGTCCGGTTTCTGAGTGGGCAAGTAAACGATAATTGCGACCATTTCCGGCCACGGCTAGTTCCAGCACGATGTCGGCGCGCGGCAAGAGCTCTGCTGCCTTGTCCGGCCACTCGACCAGGCACAGGCTGTCCGGGCCGAAGTATTCGCGGAAGCCGGCATCCTCCCATTCCTCGGGGTCGGCGAAACGGTACAGGTCGAAATGGTGCACGCTATAGTGAGGAAAAGGATAGCTCTCCACCAGAGTATAGGTGGGGCTTTTGACCTTGCCGGCATGGCCGAGCGCGGTCAGCAGGCCGCGCGTGAACGTGGTCTTGCCCGCGCCCAGATCGCCCAATAGATAGACGACGAGGCCGGCTTGCGCCGCTTCGGCGAAGGCTTTGCCCAGCGCCAGGGTGGCGGTTTCATCTTCCAGGTAGCCGCAGCGAACGCTGGTATCATCCATGGCCATGACCGAAAACTCTTTACAAAAACCGGATTATCCCGAATTGGCGCGCCAAATCAAAGCCTGGGCGCGCGAATTGGGTTTTGCCGACGCCAGAATCGGTCGCGCCGGCCTGCCGCCGGAGGCGGAACAGAAGTTGAACGCCTGGCTGGCCGCCGGCCATCACGGCGAGATGGACTATATGGCCCGCCACGGCGCTTTGCGGGTCAAGCCGGCGGATCTGGTGCCCGGCACCCTGTCCGTTATTTCCCTGCGCATGCATTACTGGCCCCAGGCGCGCGCGTCGGCCGAGGTGCTGGCCGACGGCGGCAAAGCCTATTTATCGCGCTACGCGCTGGGGCGCGACTATCACAAGGTCTTGCGCAACCGGCTGCAGGCGCTGGCGGACCGGATCAAGCGGGAGATAGGCGAGTTTGGCTACCGGGTGTTCACCGACAGCGCGCCGGTGGCCGAGGTGGCGCTGGCGGCGCAGGCCGGCCTGGGCTGGCGCGGCAAACACACTCTGTTGCTGACCAAGAACGAGGGCTCGCTGTTTTTCCTGGGAGAGGTCTTCACCGACCTGCCCCTGCCGGAGGACGAGGCGGAGGACGGCCATTGCGGCCGCTGCACTCGTTGCATCGATGTCTGTCCCACCGCGGCCATCG
The DNA here is from genome assembly GCF_057808735.1 of Chromobacterium sp. FG89. NCBI lineage: Bacteria > Pseudomonadati > Pseudomonadota > Betaproteobacteria > Neisseriales > Chromobacteriaceae > Chromobacterium > Chromobacterium sp. FG89. The sequence continues at coordinate 188,542 of NZ_JBMDIQ010000001.1, forward strand.
TCGCGCCCTATACCGTGGACGCGCGGCGCTGCATTTCCTATCTGACGATAGAGCTGAAGCGGGCGATTCCGGAGGAGATGCGGCCCTTGATCGGCAACCGCGTCTACGGCTGCGACGATTGTCAGTTGTTCTGTCCTTGGAACCGTTTCGCGGTCGACACCCGGGAGACCGATTTTGCGGTGCGTCATGGTTTGGACGACGTGAGCTTGCTAGAGTTGTTCGCCTGGAGCGAGGCCGAATTCAAGGAGAAGATGGCCGGCAGCCCGATTTACCGCATCGGCTACCTCAAGTGGCTGTCCAATCTGGCGGTGGGGCTGGGCAACGCGCCCACCGCGCCGGAGGTGGTGGCGGGCTTGCGCGCGCGTCTGGATTTTCCCGACGAGATGGTGGCCGAGCCGGTGCGTTGGGCGCTGGGCCGGCACGGCGTCATCGTTTGAAGCTCAGGGTTTGCTGGGCGCCTTGACCAGGGATTCGCCTTCCAGCACCACCTTGCCGCGGACCGAGCACTGGGTCGCCAGTTTGACGAAGTGTTTGTCCGGATTCAGTTCGATCACGGTGGCGCGGGCGGTCACGGTGTCGCCGATGCGCACCGGCGCTTTGAAACGGGTGGATTGCGATAGATAAATGGTGCCGTGGCCGGGCAACTGGGTGCCCACTACGGTGGAAATCAGGCTGGCGGTCAGCATGCCGTGCGCGATGCGCGTTTCGAACGGCGTCTGTTCCGCGTACTCCTGATTGATGTGCACCGGATTGTTGTCGCCGGACACGGCGGCGAACATCAGCACGTCGGCTTCGGTGATGGTCTTGCTGAATTCGGCGAAATCGCCGAGGCCAAGATCTTCAAACCAAACAGTCATGACCGCTCCTGACTTGATATGACGGGGAAATGTTGCAGTGCATTGTGACAGCTTTTGGCCGGAATGCAAATTACCGAGAAATCACGTACTATCGGCGATAAGTTGCGTTTTTGCCACGCTGTATGCAATACAAATCAACCAAACGCTCGTTTGAATTTGTGCTTGGGGCATAATCAGGCTTGCTTCGGCAATTGCTGCTTCCGCGTTCGATCAATCCAGACGGCGGCATTTCTGAAACGGCCGCGCTTGGCGCGGCGGCGGCGACGGTCCGCTCCAGGTTTCTTTTTAGAGATGTCCAGAGGTTTGTTGGAGGAATATGAAAGTTCTAGTCGCTGTGAAACGCGTTGTGGATTACAACGTGAAGGTTCGGGTCAAGGCCGACGGCACTGACGTGGATATCGCCAACGTCAAGATGTCGATGAACCCGTTTGACGAAATCGCGGTGGAAGAGGCGGTGCGTCTCAAGGAAGCCGGCAAGGTCAGCGAAATCGTCGTGGTGTCGCTGGGCGTCAAGCAATGCGAGGAAACGCTGCGCACCGCGCTGGCGATGGGCGCCGACCGCGCCATTCTGGTGGAAACCGATGCGGAGCTGCAGCCGCTGGCGGTGGCCAAGCTGCTGAAAGCGGTGGCGGACAAGGAACAGCCGCAGCTCTTGATCGTGGGCAAGCAGGCGATCGACGACGACGCCAACCAGACCGGCCAGATGGTGTCGGCGCTGCTGGGCTGGGGCCAGGGCACGTTCGCCTCCAAGGTGGACTTGTCGGCCGAGACCGTGGACGTCACCCGCGAGATCGACGGCGGCCTGGAAACCGTCAAGCTGCGTTTGCCGGCGGTGGTCACCTCCGACCTGCGCCTGAACGAGCCGCGCTTCATCAAGCTGCCCAACATCATGGCCGCCAAGAAAAAGCCGCTGGACAAGACCACGCCGGCGGAACTGGGCGTGGACGCCGCTCCGCGTCTGAAGACGCTGAAGGTGGCCGAGCCTTCCAAGCGCAGCGCCGGCATCAAGGTGGCTAACGCCGCCGAGCTGGTCGCCAAACTGAAAACCGAAGCAAAGGTGCTGTAAGCCATGGCCATTCTCGTTATCGCTGAACACGACAACCAGAGCCTGAAAGCAGGCACCCTGAACACCATTACCGCCGCCGCCAAGCTGGGCGAGGTGCATGTGCTGGTGGCCGGCCACAACGCCGCCGCCGCCGCCGAGGCCGCCAAAGGCGTGGCCGGCGTCGCCAAAGTGCTGCTGGCCGACGCCGCTCACTACGCGCACGGCCTGGCCGAGAATCTGGGCGCGCTGGTGTCCGGCCTGGCCAAGAGCTACAGCCACGTGCTGGCGCCGGCGTCCTCCTTCGGCAAGAACCTGCTGCCGCGCGTAGCCGCTTTGCTGGACGTGGCGCAGATCTCCGAGATCGTCGCCATCGAATCCGCCGACACCTTCGTGCGGCCCATCTACGCCGGCAACGTGCTGGCCACCGTGCAGTCCGCCGACCCGATCAAGGTCATCACCGTGCGCACCACCGCCTTCGACGCGGCGGGCCAGGGCGGTTCCGCCGCGGTGGAAACCGTGGCCGCGGCAGCGGACGCGCAGCTGTCCAGCTTCGTCGGCCAGGAACTGACCAAGTCCGATCGTCCGGAACTGGGCTCGGCCAAGGTCATCGTTTCCGGCGGCCGCGCGCTGGGTTCGGAGGAGCAGTTCAAGGCGGTGATCGATCCGCTGGCGGACAAGCTCTCCGCCGCCGTGGGCGCTTCCCGCGCCGCGGTGGACGCCGGCTACGCGCCGAACGACTACCAAGTGGGCCAGACCGGCAAGGTGGTGGCGCCGCAGCTGTACTTCGCGGTTGGCATTTCCGGCGCAATCCAGCACCTGGCCGGCATGAAGGACTCCAAGGTGATCGTCGCCATCAACAAGGACGAGGAAGCGCCCATCTTCCAGGTGGCGGATTACGGCATCGTCGGCGATCTGTTCACCGTGGTGCCGGAGTTGATGGCCGAGTTGTCCAAATAATCCCGGATCCGCGCCGCGAGTCTCTCGCCGGCGCGGACAGCGGGCCGGGCGAGCCGCCCGGAACAATAATATTCAGCCGGCAACGCCCGCGCGCAGTCATCGGCCCGATGCGGACCGGACCCGCCGCGGCGCTTGCCGGCTTTTTCATGTCTGCGAATAGAAACCGATTGCCGGCCGAACCGGCGGTCCCAGCCATCCAAACACGAGGAGAAGGCGATGATTTATCAAGCACCGATCAAGGACATTCAATTCGCGCTCAATGAGTTGGCCGAGTTGCCGGCCGTCTGCGGCCTGCCGGGCTACGGCGAATGCTCGGTGGAGCTGGTGGACGCCATTCTGGAGGAGGGCGCCAAGTTCGCCGAAGGCGTGCTGGCGCCGATCAACAAGCAGGGCGATCAGGGCGCCAAATGGCGCGACGGCGAAGTCAGCGCCGCGCCCGGCTTCAAGGACGCCTGGCGTCAGTACGTCGAATCCGGCTGGGTGGGCCTGCGCGCGCCGGAAGCCTACGGCGGCCAGGGCATGCCGGCCTTGGTGGCCACCGCGGCCGAAGAAATGTGGTGTTCCGCCAATCTGGCTTTCTCGCTGGCGCCGCTGTTGACGCTGGGCGCGATCGAGGCCATTCATCATCACGCCTCGGAAGAACTCAAGAGCGTCTATCTGCCGCCGATGTCCAGCGGCGCCTGGACCGGCACCATGAATTTGACCGAGCCGCAGGCCGGTTCCGACCTCGCCCAGGTGCGCAGCAAGGCCTTGCCGCAGGCTGACGGCAGCTATCGCATCAGCGGCCAGAAAATCTTCATTACCTGGGGCGAGCACGATATGGCGGACAACATCGTCCACCTGGTGCTGGCCCGCCTGCCGGACGCGCCGGCCGGGGTGAAGGGCATTTCCTTGTTCATCGTGCCCAAATTCCTGGTCAACGCCGACGGCAGCCTGGGCGCGCGCAACGATGTGCGCTGCGTGTCGCTGGAGCACAAGCTGGGCATCCACGGCAGCCCCACCGCGGTGATGAGCTTCGGCGATCAGGACGGCGCGATCGGCTATCTGGTCGGCGAAGCCAACAAGGGCCTGAACTATATGTTCACCATGATGAACCACGCGCGTCTGGGCGTGGGCATCGAAGGCCTGGCGGTGTCGGAGCGCGCCTACCAGAAGGCGGTGGAATACGCGCGCGAACGGGTGCAGAGCCGCGCGGTGGGTTCGCCCGATCCGTCCGGCGTGGCCATCATCCAGCATCCGGACGTGCGCCGCATGCTGCTGACCATGCGCGCCCAGGTGGAGGCGCAGCGCGCGCTGGCCCTGTATACCGCGGCGGCGCTGGACCGCGCGGCGCGTCATCCGGTGGCGAGCGAAAAAGCGCGCAACCAGGCGCTGGCCAATTTCCTGATCCCCATCGTCAAGGGCTGGAACACCGAGCAGGCCAACGAAATCACCAGCCTGGCGCTGCAGGTGCACGGCGGCATGGGATATATCGAGGAAACCGGCGTGGCGCAGTACTATCGCGATGCGCGCATCACCGCCATCTACGAAGGCACCACCGGCATCCAGGCCCTGGATTTGATCGGCCGCAAGACCGCGGGCGAGGGCGGCGTCACCGCGCGCGCCTTGCTGGAGGAAGCCGCCGGCTGCGCGGCCAAGCTGCGCGCCGCCGGGCTGACCAGCCTGGCGGACAATCTGGACGAAGCGGTCAAGCAGGCGCGCCGCAGCGTCGACTTCATCCTGGATACCTTCGCCGGACAGCCGCAACGGGCGGCGGCCGGGTCCGTGCCCTTCCTCAAGCTGATGGGCATTGTGCTGGGCGGCTGGCAGATGGCGCGCGCGGCCCTGATCGCCAAGGAAAAGCAGAGCGACGGCGAGTCCGATCAGGACTTCATGCGCGCCAAACTGGCCACCGCGCGTTTCTACGGCGAACATCTGTTGCCGCAGGCGGGCGGTTTGGCGGCCGCCATCGTTGACGGCGCGGACAGCGTGCTGGAGATGGACGAAGCCTGGTTCTGAGGTGGTTCTAGGAAGATGCGCAACAGACGCCGCGGGATGCCGCGGCGTTTTTTGTTGCCTGGCCGATGCAAGAGCGATTATTGCATGAGCGTGTAATCAGGCTTTGAGATAATGGAAAAGACCTTGTTGCGGGTTGCTGCGGTGCGGCATCAAAAACCGTTTGTCATTAAAAATATTTTGCCGCATAGTGTTTGCTCCGCCCCTAGCTACGGGCGGTGTGCGAAATCAGGCGGAAAAATAGTTCTTAATAGAAGAATTAATCGCATGGCGCGCTGATATTCGCTTGAATATTGCCTGGCTATGCAATTCGGTCTTTTTTTGGATTGACCGTATCCTGATGGCGTGCAAATAATCCGCTGCATGACTCACAGCCAAGCTCGAGCCAAGTCCCGGCCGATCCCATCGCGGCGCGAGGCGTCCGCTTGACCTTGGCCGCAAGGTCCGCGCTTAGATTTCAAGAATGAATACAGAAGCCAGGATGCAATGAAGCAAGTGGTCCATTGGAGTGAAAAGGGGAAGCGGTTGTTGCCGTCGGCGGCGACGCTGGGGCGTCTGGTCGCCGCTTTGCCTTGGCTGGCGCTGGCAGGCGCCGCCGTGTGGCTGGGCATGACCGTGGCGCCGATTTTGGGTCCCGCGGCCAAGCAATGGCGAGGCTTAAGCGAGCCGGCGCCGCAGTCCGCCGCCGCCAATGTGGCGATGGCGCACTGGTTTGGCGAGCCGGTGGCGCAGCAGGCGGCGGCCTTGCCGCCGGTCAAGCTGATCGGCGTCTACGCGCCTCAGGCTTCCGGCGCGCCCGGTTTCGCGGTGATAGACGACAATGGCCGCTCCGTCGCCCTGTTGCTGGGCAAGACTACGCCCGACGGCTGGGAACTGGCCCAGATCACCGCCTCCGGCGTGTTGATGCGTTCCGGCGGTAGCGAGCAGTTCGTGCCGCTGGTCGAGCGCGTGCCCGGCGCGGGCGGCGCGGTCGGCGGCAGTGCGCCGCCGCCGATGCCGCCTCCGATTTCTCCTCCTTCCCAGGCTCCCGTTTCGCCCCCCGTCGTGGTTCCTGTGAATCCTGAAACCCCGCCGCAACCTGGGCTGGATTCCGCCAGCATGGTTCGCCAATAAGAAGACTGAATATGCGTATCCACAAACTTGTCGCCATCCTGGCCCTGGTCTACGGTTGTAACGCCGCATTGGCCGCCACCCCGCAGAACGACGGAGTGATGCTCAACTTCGTCAACGCCGACATCGAAACCGTGGTCAAGGCGATAGGCGAGATCACCGGCAAGAACTTCATCATCGACCCGCGGGTGAAGGGCACGGTCAACATCGTGTCCAGCAAGCCGGTGCCGCGTGCGCTGTCTTACCAGATCCTGTTGTCTTCCTTGCGTTTGCAGGGCTTCTCAGCGGTGGAGGGCGGCGGCGTGGTCAAGATCGTGCCGGAGGCCGACGCCAAGTTGCACGCCAAGGCCAGCAAGAGCATCCCGCGCGGCGACGGCGATCGCTTGATCACCAAGGTGTTCACGCTCAAATACGGCAACGCCAATCAGCTGGTGCCGGTGATCCGTCCCATCGTGTCGCCCAACAACACCATTGCCGCCTATCCGCAGTCCAATGCGCTGATCGTCACCGACTACGCCGACAATATTCAGCGCATAGAGTCCATCATCGATTCGATCGAGAGCGCGGCCGCCGGCGACACCGTGGTGGTGCCGGTGCTGTTCGGCTCCGCGGTGGAACTGGCCGGCAGCCTGAACAAGTTGTTGCAGGACAGCGGCGCCGGCGCCGACGGCGGCAAGACCACCATCATCCCGGACGCGCGCGCCAATGTGCTGATGGTGCGCGCCGACACCCCGGGCAAGATCGGCAAGATCAAAAGCCTGCTCAAGCTCCTGGATCAGCCCAGCCAGGCCGGCGCCAATGTGCGCGTGGTCTATCTGAAGAACGCCGAGGCCGGCAAGGTGGCGCAGACGCTGCGCGCCTTGATGACCGGCGACGCGGGGCCCTTGCAGGGCCGCACCGCGGTGAGCACCAACGGCGGCTCCAGTACCAGCCTGCTGAACCAGAGCGGTTCGGGCAGCGGTTCCGGCGCCTCGTCCAGCGGCTCCGCCAGCGCCGCCCAGGCGGCCAGCCCGGTGGGCGGCGACAGCGCGTCCAGCGGCGGCGGCAGCGGGGCCGGCGGCGGCGGATCCATGATCCAGGCCGACCCCACCAACAACGCGCTGATTCTGAACGTGCCGGATTCCATGTACCAGAATCTGCGCAATGTCATCGACCTGCTGGACAAGCGCCGCGCCCAAGTGCTGGTGGAGGCGCTGGTGGTGGAAGTGGCCGCGCAAAGGGCGATGGAGTTGGGCGTGCAATGGCAGGCGCTGGGCGCGCTCAACGGCAACGGCGCCGGCGTGTTCGGCGGCACCAACTTCCCCGGCAACAGCGGCCCCGGCATCATCGGCTTGTCCGGCGGCGCGTTGGCCGGCGGCACCGCCGCCACGCCGCTTGGCACCCTGGCGGGCTCCGGCGGCCTGAACGTGGGCTGGGTCAAGGGCACGGTCAATATTCCCGGCATCGGCACCGTGCTGAACATGGGAGCGCTGGCCAAGGCGATGGAGACCGAGGTAGGGGGCAACATCGTGTCCAGCCCGTCCCTGATGGCGATGGACAATGAAAAGGCCAAGATCCAGATCGGCCAGGAAGTGCCCATCCTGACCGGCCAGTACAGCAATACCGGCAGCAGCAGCAGCGGCTCGGTCAATCCCTTCCAGACCTACGACCGCAAGACCATCGGCTTCAATCTGGAGATCACGCCGCAGATTTCCGAAGGCGGTTCCATCCGCATGAAGATTTTGCAGGAGGCGTCCACCATCGTGCCGGGCACCGAGAAAAACCCGCAAGGTCCAACCACCAACAAGCGGACGATAGAAACCATCGCCAATGTGGACGACAGCGGCATCATCGCCATCGGCGGCCTGCTGCAGGAAACGGTCAGCGACAATGAGAGCAAGGTGCCGCTGCTGGGCGACATCCCGTGGCTGGGCGCCTTGTTCCGCTACAGCAACAAGCAGCGCAACAAGACCAATCTGATGATCTTCATCAAGCCCACCATCATCCGCGACGATCTGGGCGCGCGGTCCATCGCCACCGATCGCTACAACTACATCATCGGCGAAGGCCATAAGGCGGAGAGGGAAAAGCTGCAGATGAATCTGGATTCGGCGCTGAAGTCCCTGCCGGAGGGCGGCATCCGCTCGACGCTGGAACAGAGCCTGAAGGCGCAGCCGAAATGAACAAGCCCAAGCTGTCGCCGGCGCTGGGCTTTCCGTTCGCGCGCGCCAACGGCGTGATCCTGCTGGACGGGGAAAGCGGCCGTCATCTGCTGCTGCGCGAAGACAGCCGGCCGGAGGCCTGGGCCGAAGTACTGCGCCTGCACGGCCAGGGACTGGCCAGCGTCGAGACGCTGGAGGCGGCCTTGTTCGACAAGCGCCTGTCCGAGCATTACGCCAATCGCGACGGCGCGGCGGCCGAGGTGGTGGACGATATCGGCCAGGACCTGGATCTGACCCAGATGGTGGAGTCCTTGCCAACGGTGGAGGACTTGCTGGAGAGCGAGGGCGACGCGCCCATCATCCGCATGATCAACGCCTTGCTGACCCAGGCACTGCGCGACGGCGCCTCGGACATCCACATCGAAGCCTTTGAAGACCGCTCGGTGGTGCGTTTCCGCCTGGACGGTTCGCTGCGCGACGTGGTCAGCCCGCACCGCGCGCTGCACGCGGCCATGGTGTCGCGGATCAAGATCATGGCCAATCTCGACATCGCCGAAAAACGCATTCCGCAAGACGGCCGCATCTCGCTGCGTCTGGGCGGCCGCCCGGTGGACGTGCGGGTCTCCACACTACCCACCAGCCACGGCGAGCGCGTGGTGTTGCGTCTGCTGGACAAGGAAAACGCCCGCCTGGATCTGGCCACGCTGGGCATGGCGGCGGACACGCTGCAGGCGGTGGACAAGGTGATCCGCCAGCCGCACGGCATCCTGCTGGTCACCGGCCCCACCGGCTCGGGCAAGACCACCACGCTGTACGCGGCCTTGTCGCGGCTGGACGCGCGCCACACCAATATCATGACGGTGGAGGATCCGGTGGAATACCACCTGGACGGCGTCGGTCAGACCCAGGTCAATCCGCGCATCGATATGAGTTTCGCCAAGGCGCTGCGCGCGATTCTGCGCCAGGATCCGGACGTGGTGATGATAGGCGAGATCCGGGATCTGGAAACCGCGCAGATCGCGGTGCAGGCCTCGCTGACCGGCCACCTGGTGCTGGCCACGCTGCACACCAACGACGCCGCCTCGGCGGTGACGCGGCTGGTGGACATGGGGGTCGAGCCCTTCCTGCTGGCCTCCAGCCTGCTGGGCGTGATGGCGCAACGGCTGGTGCGCCGGCTGTGCCCGCACTGCAAGGCGCCGCATCCGGTGCCGCTGGAAGGGGAGGCGGACGCTCCGCACTACCGGCCGGCGGGCTGCCCGAGCTGCGGCCATTCCGGTTACAAGGGGCGCTACGGCGTTTATGAACTGCTCTTGGTCGACGATCAATTACAGCGCTTGATCCACGACCGTGCCTCCGAACAGAAAATGCGCGATTACGCCGCCCGCCACGGCATGCGTTCGCTGCGCGACGACGGCTTGCGTTGGGTGAAGGCCGGCGAAACCTCGCTGGAAGAAATCATGCGGGTGACGAGGAACTGATGGCCGCCTTCCGTTTTACCGCTTTCGACCCCGCCGGCAAGGAGCAGAAAGGCTTGCTGGAGGCGGACTCCGCGCGCGCCGCGCGCAGCCAGCTGCGCGAGCGCGGCCTGCTGCCGCTGGAGGTGGAAAGCGTCAGCGCCAAGAACGGCGACGCCGGCAGCTCGGCGCTGCGCCGCGGCCTGCCGCGCGCGGAACTGGTGATGATCACCGAACAGCTGTCCACTCTGCTCAACGCGGGCCTGCCGTTGGAAAAGGCGCTGACCGCGGTGACCGAGCAGTGCGAACACCCGCGCAGCCGCACCGTGCTGGCGGCCTTGCGCAGCGACATCCTGGAAGGCAAGAGCTTCGCCCAGGCGCTGGCTTCGGCGCCGGGCGTGTTTTTTCCGCTGTATCGCTCGCTGGTGCAGGCCGGCGAACAGTCCGGCCATCTCGACACCGTGATGGCGCGCTTGGCCGAATACCTGGACAAGCGCCAGAACACCCAACAAAAAGTGATGCTGGCGATGGCCTATCCGGCCGTGGTCACCGTGGTGGCCATCCTAGTTGTGGCCGGTCTGATGAGTTATGTGGTGCCGCAGGTGGTCAGCGTGTTCGCGCAGACCAAGCAGACCCTGCCTTTTCTGACCCGGGCGCTGGTGGCCGCCAGCGATTTCCTGCGGCAATGGGGCCTCGCGCTGCTGGCCGGCATCGCCGCCGCGCTGTTCCTGACCGTGCGCGCCTTGCGCGCGCCGGCGCTGAAACGGCGCTTCCACGCCCGGCTGTTGAAGCTGCCGGTGTTCGGCCGCCTGCTGCGCGCGCTCAACACCGCGCGCATGGCCAGCACCCTGTCCATCCTGGTGGGCAGCGGCGTGCCCTTGCTGACCGCGCTGGAAACCGCGCGCGGCCTGATGACCCTGCTGCCGATGCAGGACGCGGTCAGCGAGGCGATGGCCAAGGTGCGCGAGGGCGTGGCGCTGTCGCGCGCGCTGCACGCCACTCGTCAATTCCCGCCGGTGCTGATCCATCTGATCGGCAGCGGCGAATCCAGCGGCACGCTGGCCCATATGCTGGACCGCGCCGCCCAGCAGCAGGAGCAGGAGGTGGAGCGCAAGCTCGCCACCTTCACCACGCTGATGGAGCCGCTGCTGATCCTGTTCATGGGCGGCATGGTCTTGTTGATCGTGCTGGCCATCATGATGCCCATCATCGACATGAACCAGATGGTGCATTGATTTTCGCGGAAAGAAGCACGGAATGTCTCACAAGGCAGTTTTACAGCAATGGGTGTTGGAAGCGCTGGCCGCGCACGGCGGCAAGGCGGACCGGCTGACGGTGGCCAAACACATCTGGCATGCGCGCGCTCGCGAGCTGGAAGGCACCGAGTTGTTCTACACCTGGCAATACGATATGAGCTGGGCGGCGAGCGAGTTGAGAAAGCTGGGCCAGCTCAAGCCGGCCAATGCCGGACCCGCCGGCGTCTGGGAGTTGTCCGGCGACGGCCCCTCCCTGTTTTGACCCTTTGAAACCTCGGTAGTAGGAGTAGATATGCGACACCTTTCCAAAGCGGCCCAGCGAGGCTTCACCCTGATCGAAATCATGGTGGTGATCGTGATTCTCGGCGTACTCGCGGCGTTGGTGGTGCCCAAGGTGATGAGCCGTCCGGACGAGGCGCGCGCCGTCGCCGCCAAGCAGGATCTGGGCGCTTTGAGCCAGGCCCTGAAACTGTATCGTCTGGATAACGGCCGCTACCCCAGCAGCGAGCAGGGCCTGCAGGCGCTGGTGCAGAAACCGACCTCGGCGCCGGAGCCGAAGAACTGGAAGCCGGGCGGCTACCTGGAGCGCCTGCCCAAGGACCCGTGGGGCAATCCCTACCAGTACGCCAACCCGGGCACGCACGGCGAGATCGACATCTGGAGCTTCGGCGCCGACGGCGAGCCGGGCGGCGAGGGCGTGGACGCCGACATCGGCAACTGGGACGCGGTTAAGTAAGACCGGAGTCGTTGATGGGCTCTTCCGTTCCGGCGCGCGGCTTCACCCTGATCGAGGTGATGGTGGTGATGCTGATCATCGGCGTGCTGGCCACCACGGTGACGCTCAGCATGCGGCCGGACACGCATCGCCAGGCCTCGGACGAGGCCTACCGCTTGGCGCGGGTGCTGGAGCAGGCGGCGGACGCCGCCGAAATGGGGGATCCGCTGGCCCTGATGTGGGACGCCAAGGGTTACGGCTTCCGGCGCCGCGGCGACAACGGCGAATGGGGCGGCGCCAACGACGAACTGCTGGCCGACCGGTTGTGGCCGGAGGGCGTGCACGGCGGCGCTTTGTTGCTGGACGGCCAGCCCTGGCCGGCGGGACGGCCGCTGCCCTTGTGGCAGGATGGGCGCGCCAACGCGCTGGCTTTGCAGATCAAGACTGAGACGCGCGGCCTGGCCGTGACCCTGTCGCCGTTGGGCCGCAGTCGGGTGGACGAAGGCTCATGAAGCGCGAGCGCGGCTTTACCTTGTTTGAAGTGCTGGTAGCGCTGGCCATCATCGCGGTGGCGCTGGGCGCGCTGTTGCGCGCCACCGGCCTGGCCGCCGACAACGGCGAAGGCATGAAGCGCCGAATGCAGGCCGCTTGGGAAGCGCAGAACATGATCGCGCTGATGCAGGCGCGCCGCGAATGGCCGGACGTGGGCGAACAGGCGGGAGAGCTGGACGACGACGGCGCGCGCTGGCGTTGGCAGCGCGTGATCAGCCAGACGCCCAACCCCAATTTCCGCAAGGTGGTGGTGCGCGTGCTGGCGCAGGGCGACGGCCGTTACGTGCTGGCCGAGATGACCGGCTATCTGCGGATGAACGCCGGAGGCGGTTCGTGATGCGCGGCCGGCAGGACGGCATGACCTTGATCGAGATCCTGGTGGCGATGAGCTTGCTCGCCATCTTGTCGGTGCTGGGCTACAAGGCTTTCGGCTCCTTGCTGATCTCGCGCGAGCGGCTGATGCAGACCAGCGAGCAATGGGTGGACGCCGCGCGCGCCTTCCGGCGGCTGGAAGGCGATCTGACCGGCCAGATGCCGGCGCCGACGCAAGGGCAGGGCCCCAGTCTGGGCGGCAGTCAGCTATTGCTGCAAAGCGACGGCGACGGCCAGACGCTGACCTTGCAGAGTTTTTCCGCCCGCTATCCCGGCGGCCAGGAGCGCATCAGCTACCATGCCGGCGCTCAGGGCCTCAGCTGGGCGGCGGGCGACGCCCAGGGCGTGGCGCCGACCGCCTACGTGCTCTTGGGCAAGGACGCCGCGGTGCGCTGGCGCGTGCTGCTGGACGACGGCAATTGGCTGGACAACTGGCCGCCGCGCGAGGCCAGCCCGGCGCACAGCCCGCGCGCGCTGGAAATGCGCATCCGCATGCCGGGCAATGAATGGGCGAAACGGATATGGGCGCTGCCATGAGGACGCCGGGAAGCCGGAAGCAGCGCGGCATGGCGGTGATCATGGCCTTGCTGATCGTGGCGCTGGCCACCACCGCCGCCTCGCTGGTGCTGTGGCAGCAAGGCCTGTGGTGGCACCAGCTCGACAACGACCGCAATCGCGCCCAGCTGCGCCTGGTGGCCGACGCCGGCCTGGGCTGGGCGATGGAAATCCTGCGCTTCAACAACGGCGCGGCCGGCAACGGCGTGGTGGCCCTGTCGCAGCTGTGGGCCCAGCCCTTGCCGCAGACCGAGGCCCAGGGCGTGACCGTGTCCGGCCGGCTGAGCGATCTGCAAGGGCGCTTCAATCTGAATTCGCTGGTGCAGAACGGTCAGACCAATGCGCGCCAGCTGGTGTTCTACAAGCGGCTATTGGCCACGCTGGGCCTGCCCACGCGCTTGTCCGAACCGCTGGTCAAGCAACTGCGCGGCGGCAAGGATCCGGAGGACGCCAGCCAGCCGGCGGGAGAGGGCCGGCCGCCGGAGCCGGGCGCGGCCCTGCCCGGCTACCCCTTGCTGCGGGTGGAGATGCTGCGCTGGCTGCCGGGCTACACCCCGGAGGTCTTGGACAAGCTGCTGCCGCATGTGGCCGCCTTGCCGGCCGACGTCAGCCAGATCAACATCAACACCGCCACGCCGGCGGTGATGAAGACGCTGCTGCCGGGCGTGGGCGAAGGCAATCTGCTGGTGCTGCTCAATCAGCGCAAGGTCAATTACTACAAGGACGCCAACGATTTCAAGGCGCGGCTGCCGGCGCCGGGCATCATCGCCGACACCGATATCGCGGCGGCGTCCAATTACTTCATGCTGGACAGCTCGGCCCGGCTGGAGCGGGCGCGGCTGGAAATGCGGGCGCTGATCTACAGCAATATGAACGTGGTGAAGACGCTGTGGCGGCAAGACGGCGCGGGACGTCCTCCGCCGGCCAGGGGAAACGGAAACCAGAATGACAACGCTTAGACTGTATCTGCGGGCCGGTTGGCCCGATAGCGAACCGGGGCTGCCCTGGGCCCTATTGGGCGCGCGCGGCGAACCCAGCGCTCAGGGCGACAGCGCGCCGGCCGGCTGGCCGCGCGCCGATCGCTGCGAATTGATCCTGCCCGCCGGCCGCACCCTGTTCACCCAGGCGCGGCTGCCGGCCTCGGTCAAACAGCCGACGGCGGCGATGATGGGTTTCGCCCTGGAAGAAGGCTTGATCAACGATCCCTCCGCCAATCTTTACGCCATCGGCGGGGAGTTGCCGGACGGCAGCCGGGCGGTGGCGGTGACCGAGGCTTTTCCGGTGCGCCGCGCCGTGGCCATGCTCAAGAGCGCCGGGCGGCTGTGCGACCGCATCCTGCCGGAGGAAAGCCTGTTGCCGCCGCCGGCGCGCGACGGCTGGAGCGTGGCGCGCGGCGGCGAGGGCTGGCTGCTGCGCTTGAGCGCCACGCGCGCGGCCTGGCTGCCCTACTGCGGCGAAACGACGGAACAACTGCTGTTCGCGCGGCTGGCGGCGCAGCTGCCGCCGGCCAGCCTGACCGTGTGCGGCGCCGAAGCGGCCGGCCTGATCGGCTCGCGCCTGCCGGCGTGGCAAGGCGAGCCCAAGCAATTGGCCGCTCATGATTGGCGGCAGGGCCAGGCGCAACAGGCTTTCGACTTCGCCAACGGCGAACTGGCGGCCAATCGGCGCTGGCGCGACTGGGGGCCGGCGCTGCGGCGGACCGGCTTGGTGTTGGTTGGCTTGCTGGCGGCGCAGCTGGCGCTGACCCTGGGCCAGGCCGCTTGGTACGCCTGGCAGAAACAAAGCCTGTCGGCGGACATCCGCGCCGCGGCCAAGCCCTGGATCGGCGGTCAGGCGATGCCGGGCAGCAGCGCGCTGGCGATGACGCGCGCGGTGGACAAGCTGCGATTGAGTCACGGCCAGCCGGCGCGCGACGACGCCTTGGAACTGATGGGCGCGCTGGCCGCGCTCAGCGGCCGCGATCTGCAGACCCGCTCCCTCAGCTACGACGGCGGCCGGCTCAAGCTGCAAGTGGCGGACGTGCCGGCGGAAACCCTGCAACGCTGGCGCGGGCAACTGGCGGCCAAGCAGATCCGCCTGGACGTGACCGCCACCCAGCAGGGGACCAAAGAACTCAGCCTGTCCCGGGAGCCGTGAAATGAAGCAATACCGTGAACAATTCGCCGCCTACTGGCGGCAGCGCAGCCGTCGCGAACAAGGGCTGCTGCTGGCGATGGCCGCGGTGCTCGGCGTCGGCGTGCTCTACGCCGGGGTCTGGGAGCCGGCGGGCAAATCGGTGGAGCGCAATCGCGCCGCCGCGTCCCGGCTGCAAGCCGAGCTGAGCTATGTGCAGTCTCTGGCGCGGGAGGCCGAGCAACTGAAGCGCCAGCCGGCGCAGGCGGCGCTGCCGGCCAAGGAACTCTTGCCGGTGATCCGTCAGGTGGCGCAGAGCCAAGGCTTGTCCGAGGCCGGCTGGCAGCTGAGCCCGGAGGGCGAGTCCGGCGTGGCGATGGAGGGGACGATGGCGTTCGACGCCTGGGTCAAGCTGGCCGGCGTGCTGGCGGCTCAGCATCAGGTACGCGTGCTCAGCGTGAGGGCGGAGGCGCAGCCGATGCCGGGCCAAGTGCATATCAAGGCGTTGCTGGCGCACGCCGGAGGCGGCGCATGAAACGTAAAATGCTGATTGGCGCGCTATTGGGCGCGCTGTTTCTGGCTGGCCTGATCGCCGCCTTGCCGGCGAGTTTGCTGTCGCTGCCCTTGTTGCGCGCCACCGGCGAGCGCTGGCAGTTCAGCGGCGCGCAAGGCACGGTGTGGCAGGGCAAGACGCAGCTGGTCTATGTCGGCGATAAGGGCGAGGTGTTGCCGATGAGCCGGATAGGCTGGCGCTTTCAGCCCAAGGCCTTGTTGTCGGGGAGGGCGATCTGGCTGCTGGAGAGCGACGGTCAGGACGGCAAGCTGGAGTGGAGCTGGGGCGGCGTGGAAGTGAACGGCGTCAACCTGACGGTGCCGGTGGCGGCTTTGGCGAATCTGTCCAAGACCTGGCAGGCGGCGCGCTTGGGCGGCGATCTGCAGCTCAAGGTCGGCCAGTTCAGCCGCAAGGGCGGGCAACTGGCCGGCAATCTGCAGCTCAGCTGGCTGGGCGCGGCCTCGCCCTTGAGCCCGTTGTCGCCGTTCGGCTCCTACCAAATGGACGTCAACGGCGCCGGCGCGGGCGTGGCCTTGAACGTGGCGACGCTGGACGGCCCCTTGAATCTGAGCGGCCAGGGGCAGTGGCAGCCGGGGGCGGCGTTCTCGCTGGCCGGCAGCGCCGACAGCCCGCCGGAAAAATACGACGCCTTGAAACCGTTGATGCTGATGCTGGGCAAACCGAGCGGACCGACCAGCGTGCAATGGCAGATTCGTCCAGGGGCTTGATGACGGTTCATTTGTCATGTTATCGAATTTTCTTGTGATTTTTCCGGTACAGCGTTACTATAGAAAGGTTTAACCAAACGGGACTGATGCGCCAGGCATCGAGTCCCGTTCTTCACATAAAGCAATTCGAAAACTTAGGGTAGGGACAGATCCCATCTGTCGCGGCGGAGGCCTTGCGCGAGCGAGGCGGCCGGGCCGGCGGAGGGGGTCAACAAAAACCGGCGCAGCCGGTTTTTCCTTACCCGCCGCAAACGCAATAGGAGCAGCTTGTGTCAACCGTACCCGCAATCCTTGTCTTGGCCGATGGCACCGTGTTCAAGGGCAGTGCTATCGGGGCCGCCGGACATACGGTGGGCGAGGTGGTTTTCAATACCGCCATCACCGGCTATCAGGAGATTTTGACCGACCCCTCCTATACCAAACAGATCGTCACCCTGACTTATCCCCATATCGGCAACGTCGGCGCGAATTCGGAAGACACCGAATCTCGCGCCGTTTTTGCATCCGGCCTGATCATTCGCGATCTGCCGCTGCTGCACAGCAACTTCCGCGCCGAAGACTCCTTGTCCGCTTATCTGAAGCGGCACAATGTCGTCGCCATCGCCGACATCGACACCCGCCGTCTGACTCGCATCCTGCGCGAGAAGGGCGCTCAGGCCGGCTGCGTGATGGCCGGGGACGTCGATGAGGCGCGCGCGCTGGAACTGGCGCGCGGCTTCGGCTCCATGGCAGGGCAGGATCTGGCCCAGGTGGTCAGCTGCGACAAGCCTTACGCCTGGACCGAGCGCGAGTGGAAATTGGGCGCCGGCTATCAGGTGCAGGCATCCACCCGTTTCCATGTGGTCGCCTACGACTTCGGCGTCAAGCACAACATCCTGCGCATGCTGGCCGAGCGCGGCTGCCAGCTGACCGTGGTGCCGGCCAAGACCCCGGCCGCCGACGTGCTGGCGCTGAATCCGCACGGCGTCTTCCTGTCCAACGGCCCCGGCGATCCGGAGCCCTGCGATTACGCGATCGCGGCCATCCGCGACATCCTGGACGCCAAGCTGCCGGTGTTCGGCATCTGCCTCGGCCATCAACTGCTGGGCCTGGCCAGCGGCGGCAAGACGTCCAAGATGAAGTTCGGCCACCACGGCGCCAACCACCCGGTGCAGGACCTGGACAGCGGCCGGGTGATGATCACCAGCCAGAACCACGGTTTCCAAGTGGACGAAACCAGCTTGCCGGCCAATGTGCGCGTCACCCATCGTTCGTTGTTCGACGGCACGGTGCAGGGCATCGCGCTGACCGACCGTCCGGCCTTCTCCTTCCAAGGCCATCCGGAAGCCAGTCCGGGCCCGGAAGACGTCGCCTATCTGTTCGATCGCTTCATCGCCTCGATGGCGGAACGCGTTTAAGCCGGGGAGCGGGAACATGCTGGGGATTACCGATCTCACCACCTATCTGCTGGGCGCCGTGCTCATCGTATTGCTGCCGGGGCCCAACTCCATGTATGTGCTGTCGGTGGCGGCGCAGCGCGGCACCCGCGCCGGCTTTGCCGGCGCCGGCGGCATCATCATCGGGGACTTCATCCTGATGACGCTGGCGGCCACCGGCGCGGCCGGCCTGCTGAAGGCCAATCCGGCGCTGTTCGCCGTGGTCAAGTACCTGGGCGGCGGCTACCTGGCCTGGCTGGGCTTCAATATGCTGCGCGGCGCGTTGACGGCCTGGCGCCGCGCCGCCCGCGGCGAAGCCGCCGAGGCCAAGTCGGTGTTGGTGGGCGAGGAAAATCCCTTCGTCAAAGCCTTGCTGATCAGCCTGATGAATCCGAAGGCCATCCTGTTTTTCGTGTCCTTCTTCGTCCAGTTCGTCGATCCCGCCTACCCGCATCCGGCGCTGACCTTCGTCGCGCTGGGGCTGATCGTGGAAGTGTGCAGCACGCTGTATCTGACCGCGCTGATCGTCGCCGGCCACCGGCTGGCCCAGGCTTTCCGCCGCCGGCGCAAGCTGAGCGCGGCGCTGGGCGGCTCGGTGGGCGCGCTGTTCGTCGGCTTCGGCGCCAAACTGGCCGCGGCCAGCCTGTAAGGCAGAGATTTAATATTCGCCGCGAAGCGGCCGGGCGTCTCAGGCGTCCGGGCTTCGCGGCACACAAAATGCAATCATAAAGAGTAGAACCATGCCAAAGCGTAGCGACCTCAAAAGCATTCTGATCATCGGAGCCGGCCCCATCGTCATCGGCCAGGCCTGCGAATTCGACTACTCCGGCGCGCAAGCGTGCAAGGCCCTGCGCGAAGAGGGCTACAAAGTCATTCTGGTGAACTCCAACCCGGCCACCATCATGACCGACCCGGACATGGCCGATGTCACCTACATCGAACCCATCACCTGGAAGGTGGTGGAAAAAATCATCGCCAAGGAGCGTCCGGACGCCATCCTGCCGACCATGGGCGGGCAGACCGCGCTCAACTGCGCGCTGGACCTGGCCAAGAACGGGGTGCTGGAAAAATACAAGGTGGAGCTGATCGGCGCCACCGAGGACGCCATCGACAAGGCCGAAGACCGCGGCCGCTTCAAGGAGGCCATGGCCAAGATCGGCCTGTCCTGCCCGCTGTCCTTTGTTTGCCACACCCTGGCGGCGGCGCTGGAAGCGCAGTCCAAGGTGGGCTTCCCGACGCTGATCCGCCCGTCCTTCACCATGGGCGGCTCCGGCGGCGGCATCGCCTACAACCGCGAAGAATTCCTGGCCATCTGCGAGCGCGGCTTCGAAGCCTCGCCCACCCATGAGCTGCTGATCGAACAATCGGTGCTGGGCTGGAAAGAGTACGAGATGGAGGTGGTGCGCGACAAGAACGACAACTGCATCATCATCTGCTCCATCGAAAACTTCGATCCGATGGGCGTGCACACCGGGGACTCCATCACCGTGGCGCCGGCGCAGACGCTGACCGACAAGGAATACCAGATCATGCGCAACGCCAGCCTGGCGGTGCTGCGCGAGATCGGCGTGGACACCGGCGGCTCCAATGTGCAGTTCGCCACCAATCCGGCCACCGGCGAGATGATCGTCATCGAAATGAACCCGCGCGTGTCGCGTTCCTCGGCGCTGGCGTCCAAGGCCACCGGTTTCCCCATCGCCAAGATCGCCGCCAAACTGGCGGTGGGCTTCACGCTGGACGAACTGAAGAACGACATCACCGGCGGCGCCACCCCGGCCTCCTTCGAGCCGTCCATCGACTACGTGGTCACCAAGATTCCGCGTTTCGCCTTTGAGAAATTCCCACAGGCCGACGACCGCCTGACCACCCAGATGAAGTCGGTGGGCGAGGTGATGGCGATGGGTCGCACCTTGCAGGAATCGATGCAGAAAGCGTTGCGCGGCCTGGAAACCGGCCTGGCCGGCTTCGACCCGGTGACCAGCGACGAAGCGGCGATCCGCCACGAACTGGGCACGCCGGGACCGGAACGCATCTTGTACGTGGCCGACGCCTTCCGCATCGGCATGAGCCGCGACGATATCCACGCGGTCAGCAAGATCGATCCCTGGTTCCTGGCCCAGATCGAAGACCTGATCGGCGAAGAACAAGCGCTGGCCGGCCGCAAGGTGGAAGAACTGGACTACGCCGAATTGCGCCGCCTGAAGCGCAAGGGTTTCTCCGACCGCCGTCTGGGCGAGCTGCTGGGCTCGGATCAGGCTGCGGTGCGCGCCAAGCGCTGGAGCTTGAGCCTGCACCCGGTGTACAAGCGCGTGGACACCTGCGCCGCCGAGTTCGCCACCAATACCGCCTATATGTACTCGACCTATGAGGAAGAGTGCGAATCCAATCCGTCCGACCGCAAGAAGGTGATGGTGCTGGGCGGCGGGCCCAACCGTATCGGCCAGGGCATCGAGTTCGACTACTGCTGCGTGCACGCGGCGCTGGCGCTGCGCGAATCCGGTTTCGAGACCATCATGGTCAACTGCAACCCGGAAACCGTGTCCACCGACTACGACACCTCGGACCGCCTGTATTTCGAGCCGCTGACGCTGGAAGACGTGCTGGAAATCTGCCGCATCGAAAAACCGTTCGGCGTCATCGTCCAGTACGGCGGCCAGACTCCGTTGAAACTGGCGCGCGCGCTGGAAGCCAACGGCGTGCCCATCATCGGCACCACGCCGGACATGATAGACGCCGCCGAGGACCGCGAGCGCTTCCAGAAGCTGCTGAACGAGCTGGGCCTGAAGCAGCCGCCCAACCGCACCGCGCGCGCGCCGGCCGAAGCGATGAAGCTGGCCGAGGAAATCGGCTACCCGCTGGTGGTGCGCCCGTCCTACGTGCTGGGCGGCCGCGCGATGGAAATCGTCCACGAGCCGGCCGACCTGGAGCGCTATATGCGCGAGGCGGTGAAGGTGTCCAACGACAGCCCGGTGCTGTTGGACCGCTTCCTCAACGACGCCATCGAAGTCGACGTGGACTGCGTGTCCGACGGCGAGAACGTGGTGATCGGCGGCATCATGCAGCACGTGGAGCAGGCCGGCGTTCACTCCGGCGACTCCGCCTGCTCGCTGCCGCCGTACAGCCTGTTCCCGGCGGTGCAGGATGAAATCCGCCGCCAGACCGTGGCCATGGCCCGCGCGCTGAACGTGATCGGCCTGATGAACGTGCAGTTCGCCATCCAGGGCGACACCATCTACGTGCTGGAAGTGAATCCGCGCGCCAGCCGCACCGTGCCCTTCGTCTCCAAAGTGACTTCCGCGCCGCTGGCCAAGATCGCCGCGCGGGCGATGGCCGGCATCAGCCTCAACGAGCAGGGCTTCACCAAGGAAGTGATTCCGCCGTTCTACGCGGTGAAGGAAGCGGTCTTCCCCTTCATCAAGTTCCCCGGCGTGGACACCATCCTGGGGCCGGAAATGAAGTCCACCGGCGAGGTGATGGGCGTGGGCAAGACCTTCGCCGAAGCCTACGTCAAGGGCCAGCTGGGCGCCGGCGACCGCCTGCCCAAGACCGGCAAGGTCTTCCTGTCCGTCCGCGACAGCGACAAGAACGGCGCGGTGGAAGTGGCGCGCGAACTGCAGCGCCTGGGCTTCGGCGTCTGCGCGACGCGCGGCACCGCCAAGCATCTGTCCGCCGCCGGCATCGTGGTGCAGGTGGTCAACAAGGTCAATGAAGGCCGCCCGCACATCGTCGACATGATCAAGAACTCGGAAATCGATCTGCTGATCAATACCGTGGACGAGAAGCGCCAGGCGATTCAGGACAGCCACTCCATCCGCCGTTCGGCGCTGCAGGCGCGGATTCCGCAATACACCACCCTGGCCGGCGCCAAGGCGGTGTGCGTGGGCATGGCCCACGCCGAGGAGTTCGATGTCTACAGCGTGCAGGAACTGCACAGCCAGATTCAGGGCTGAGTCCTGACGCGGGGGCTTGGAAGCGGGAGGGGTTTGCCGTTACAATCCCTCCCATAACCCGCTACTTCAAGCCGCCGTCCAGTACGGCGGCTTGTGCTTTTGATGAAGGCGGATGCCGCCTCTGGAGAGAATTCTGAAATGATCAAAGTCCCGTTGACCGTGCGCGGTGCAGAGCTGCTGAAAGAAGAGCTGCAGCGCCTCAAGAGCGTGGAACGTCCGGCCGTGATCGAGGCGATTGCCGAGGCTCGCTCGCATGGCGACCTGTCCGAGAACGCCGAATACGACGCCGCCAAGGAGCGTCAGGGCTTTGTCGAAGGCCGTATCGCCGAACTGGAAGGCAAGATTTCCAACGCGCTGATCGTGAACCCGGCCGAGTTGGACGCCGACGGCCGCGTGGTGTTCGGCGCCACCGTCGAGCTGATGGATCTGGAGAGCGAGGAAAACGTCACCTACCAGATCGTCGGCGACGACGAGGCCGACATCAAGGTGTGCAAGGTGTCGGTGAACTCCCCGATCGCGCGCGCGCTGATCGGCAAGGAAGCCGGCGACGTGGCCGAAGTGGTGGCCCCGGGCGGTATTCGCGAATACGAAGTGCTCGACGTCAAATACATCTGAATCCCGCCGGCGCGCGGGCTTGGCGGTCCGCGCGCGGCGCGGCGCGGGAGAGGGGCTGAGACATGGATGGGTTGCGTTCCATTGCCAAGACGTTCTGGATTGGCGGCTTGTGGGTGATAGGCATCATCGTGGCGCCGGTGCTGTTCGCCATGCTGGATCGGGTCACCGCCGGCATGGTGGCGGGCAAGCTGTTCGCCAGCATCGCCTGGGTGGGGCTGGTGTGCGGGGCTATCCTGCTGGTCGACCATATCCGCCGCAACGGCGCGGCCGGGGTCAAGGAAAGCGGTTTCTGGCTGGTGATGGGCATGCTGGCCTGCACGCTGATCAATCACTTCGCCGTCACCCCCATCATCGCCAATCTCAAGGCGCAGATGAATCATGCGGCCGAAGGCCTGTTCGGCGGCGGCTTCGCCACCTGGCACGCGATTTCCAGCCTGATCTATCTGGTGCAGAGCCTGATGGGCTTGGTCTACGTCTGGCGCAACGATTAAGCGACTGTTCGCCGTAGCGCTCCCTTGGGAGCGGACAAAACAAAAGCGGTGGCATGCCACCGCTTTTCTACGAAGCGCGATCGCCGCTAACGGCGTTCAGCCCTTCAGCGCCTGCTTGTTCTTGGGCAGAACGATGCGCTCTTTATCGCTGGGGCGCCACAGCACCAGCAGCTTGCCGATGTGCTGGACCGGGGCGGCGCCCAGGTCTTCGCAGATCTGCTCGAACATGGCGACGCGCGCTTCGCGGTCGTCGCCCAGCACGCGAACCTTGATCAGTTCGTGGGCGTCCAGATTGATGGCGACTTCGCGGATCACCGCTTCGGTCAGGCCGTTGTTGCCTATCATCACCACCGGGTTGAGGCCGTGCGCCAGTCCCTGCAGATACTTGCGCTGGAACGGCTTGAGTTCAATTTTCATGAGAAATACGGATTTACAAAGCAAAAGCCGATTCTACTCGAGTTGGGCGCTTTCCCAAAGTCCGGACCTAAAATAAATGAAAAACAACAGGATAGCGCGGCTGGCCTGTT
Organism: Chromobacterium sp. FG89; assembly: GCF_057808735.1. Lineage (NCBI taxonomy): Bacteria > Pseudomonadati > Pseudomonadota > Betaproteobacteria > Neisseriales > Chromobacteriaceae > Chromobacterium > Chromobacterium sp. FG89. The sequence goes on from NZ_JBMDIQ010000001.1 coordinate 211,942, forward strand.
GCCCACCTTTGAGAGCATAGCGCAATGGCTAGAAGCAAGAGCAGCAATGGCTGGCTGCAGGAACACGTCAACGATCCCTACGTCAACCAGGCGCAGAAAGACGGTTACCGCGCGCGGGCCGCTTACAAGCTGCTGGAAATCAACGACAAGGACAAGCTGATCCGCCCCGGCACGGTGCTGGCCGATCTGGGCTCCACGCCCGGCAGCTGGTCGCAGGTGGCGGCGCGCATCGTCGGCGACGGCGGCAAGGTGTTCGCGCTCGACATCCTGGACATGGACCCGGTGCCCGGCGTCGACTTCATCCAGGGCGACTTCCGCGAGGAAGAGGTGCTGGCGCAATTCGTGCAATTGCTCGGCGGCCGCGAATTGGACCTTGTAATTTCCGATATGGCGCCCAATATGTCAGGCATGAGCGCCATCGACCAGGCCAGGAGTTTCCTGCTGTGCGAGCTGGCGCTGGAATTTGCGCGAGATCATTTGAAACCTGGCGGCCATTTTCTCGTCAAAGTGTTCCAGGGCAGCGATTTCCAAGCCTATCTCAAGTCCATGCGCGAGCTGTTCGACGAGGTAGTCACCCGCAAGCCGAAAGCGTCGCGCGACCGTTCCAGCGAAATTTACCTGCTGGGCAAAGGCCGACGCTGACATAAAGTGGCTCGCGGCGTACAATCAAAGCAAATATCTAGACAAGCAACCAAAAAGTCAGGGCACAGAGGAGTCCGCTACTCGTGAACAATATCGGCAAAAACATCGCGATATGGGTCATCATCGGTTTGGTACTGATGACGGTATTCAATCAGTTCAACAAGCGTCAGGATACCCAGAATCAGCTTGAGTATTCGCAGTTCATCAGCGATGTCGAATCCGGCAAGGTCCAGTCCCTGACCATAGAAGGCCACCCGCTGCGCGGGCAATGGCTGAAAGGCAAGCTGACCGACGGCTCCGCGTTCAGCACCTACGCGCCTTACGACCCGCAGCTGGTCGACGACCTGATCAAAAACAACGTCCGCTTCTCCGCCAAGCCGGAAGAAGAGCCGTCCATGCTGATGAATATTTTCATCAGCTGGTTCCCGATGCTGTTGCTGATCGGCGTCTGGGTGTTCTTCATGCGCCAGATGCAGGGCGGCGGCAAGGGCGGCGCGTTCTCCTTCGGCAAGAGCAAGGCCAGAATGCTGGACCAGGACGCCAACACCGTCACCTTCGCCGACGTCGCAGGTTGCGACGAGGCCAAGGAGGAGGTGAAGGAGATCGTCGATTACCTGCGCGATCCTTCCCGCTACCAGAGCCTGGGCGGCCGCATTCCGCGCGGCATCTTGCTGGCCGGCTCGCCCGGCACCGGCAAGACCTTGCTGGCCAAGGCCATCGCCGGCGAAGCCAAGGTGCCGTTCTTCAGCATCTCCGGTTCCGACTTCGTTGAAATGTTCGTCGGCGTGGGCGCGGCCCGCGTGCGCGACATGTTCGAGCAGGCCAAGAAGAACTCGCCGTGCATCATCTTCATCGACGAGATCGACGCGGTCGGCCGTCAGCGCGGCGCCGGACTCGGCGGCGGCAACGACGAACGCGAGCAGACCTTGAACCAACTGCTGGTGGAGATGGACGGTTTCGACACCAATTCCACCGTGATCGTGATCGCCGCGACCAACCGTCCGGACGTGCTGGACCCGGCGCTGCAGCGTCCGGGCCGTTTCGACCGCCAGGTGGTGGTGCCGCTGCCGGACATCCGCGGCCGCGAACAGATCCTGGGCGTGCACATGCGCAAGGTGCCGATCGCCGCCGACGTCAACGCCGAGGTGATCGCGCGCGGCACGCCGGGCTTCTCCGGCGCCGACCTCGCCAACCTGATCAACGAAGCCGCCCTGTTCGCCGCGCGCCGCAACAAGCGCCTGGTGGACATGGAGGATCTGGAGTCAGCCAAGGACAAGATCATGATGGGCGCCGAGCGCCGCAGCATGGTGATGACCGACGAGGAAAAGCGCAACACCGCTTATCACGAGTCCGGCCATGCCGTCGTCGCCAAGCTGCTGCCCAAGGCGGACCCGGTGCACAAGGTCACCATCATCCCGCGCGGCCGCGCGCTGGGCGTGACCATGCAGCTGCCGGAGCAGGACCGCTTCGCCTACGACCGCGGTTATCTGCTGGACCGCGTCGCCATTCTGTTCGGCGGCCGCATCGCGGAAGAGCTGTTCATGAACCAGATGACCACCGGCGCTTCCAACGACTTCGAGCGCGCCACGCAAATGGCGCGCGACATGGTGACCCGCTACGGCATGAGCGACAAGCTGGGTCCGATGGTTTACGGCGAGAACGAGGGCGAAGTCTTCCTCGGCCGTTCCATCACCACCCACAAGAATCTGTCCGAAGCCACCATGCAGCAGGTGGACGCTGAAATCCGCCGCATCATCGACGAGCAGTACGCGCTGGCGCGCCGTCTGTTGGAAGAGAACCGCGACAAGGTGGAGGCGATGACCGCCGCGCTGCTGGAATGGGAAACCATAGACGCCGATCAGATCAACGATCTGATGGACGGCAAGCCGCCGCGTCCGCCCAAGCCGGGCGCCGGTTTCGCGGCCAAGCCGCAGGAAGACAAACCGACTCCGCCGGCCGCCGAGCCGACCGCCGATCCGGCGCAGGAAGTCTGAGTCCTTAAGCGACGAAGCCGGGCAAGCCTAGACAGGCTTGCCCGGTTTTTTTGCGACATCCTCCCCCCATCCATGAGCGCAGTCAGATCATGAAACCCTCTTTGCAATGCGGGCGCTTCACGCTCGATCTGTCCCGTCCCTTGGTGATGGGCATTCTGAACGTCACGCCGGACTCCTTCTCCGACGGCGGCCGCTTCAACGCGCTGGACCAGGCTTTGCGCCACGCCGAGCGGATGCTGGCCGAAGGCGCGGCCATTCTAGACATCGGCGGCGAATCGACGCGGCCCAACGCGCCCCATGTCAGCCCGGAACAGGAGATGGAGCGGGTGCTGCCGGTGCTGGAGCGTCTGCGCGACATCGGCGCGCCGCTGTCGCTGGACACCCGCCGCGCGGCGGTGATGCGCGAGGCGCTGGCCTTGGGCGCGGTGGACCTGGTCAACGACGTGTCGGCGCTGGAAGACGCGGGCGCGCTGGAATTGGTGGCGGGCGCGGACGCGGCGATCTGCCTGATGCACAAACAGGGCAATCCGGACACCATGCAGGACCGTCCGGAATACGCGGACGTGGTGGCCGAAGTGGCCGACTATCTGGCGCGGCGCGTCCGGCTGTGTCTGGACGCCGGCGTGATCCGCGAGCGTTTGCTGGTGGACCCCGGCTTTGGCTTCGGCAAGACGCTGGAGCACAATCTGGCCCTGTTGCGGGGCCTGCCCGGGATCGAGCGCGCCGCCGGCGCGCCGCTGCTGGTGGGCTTGAGCCGCAAATCCATGCTGGGCGCGATCACCGGCGAAGCGGTGCCGGCGGAGCGCCTGGGCGCCAGTGTGGCCGTGGCGCTGGAGTCGGCGCGGCGCGGCGCGCGCATCATCCGCGTGCACGACGTCAAGGCCACGCATCAGGCCTTGCAAGTGCTGGATGCTGTGGAAAGTTTGAACTGAGCGCGGTGTCTGGCGCACAATAGCCTGCGTAGCGATTACCGCGGTTGGCCTGAAGCCGGCCGGATTCGAGAGAAAAACATGAGCCGTAAATACTTTGGCACCGATGGCGTGCGCGGCGAGGTCGGTCAATTCCCGATCACGCCGGAATTCGTGATGAAACTGGGCTATGCCGCTGGCCGCGTGCTGGTGGACCACGACAAGGGGCATCGTCCGACGGTGCTGATAGGCAAGGACACCCGGATTTCCGGCTATATGCTGGAAGCCGCGCTGCAGGCCGGCTTTTCCGCCGCCGGCGTCAATGTGCTGCTGACCGGCCCGCTGCCGACGCCGGGCATCGCCTACCTGACCCGCGCGCTGCGCCTGGAGGCCGGGGTGATGATCTCCGCCTCGCACAATCCCTTCCAGGATAACGGCATCAAGTTCTTCGCCGAAGGCGGCAAGAAACTGGACGACGCCGTCGAACTGGAAATCGAGGCGATGCTGGAGCAGCCGATGGCGACCAATCCGTCCGAAGAGCTGGGCCGGGTGCGCCGCATCGAAGGCGCGGTGGAACGCTACATTGAATTCTGCAAGAGCAGCTTCCCCAACGACCGCGACCTCAAGGGTTTGAAACTGGTGGTGGATTGCGCCCACGGCGCCACCTACCACGTGGCGCCCAAGGTGTTCCACGAACTGGGCGCCGAGGTGGTGACCATAGGCGGCGAGCCGGACGGCTACAACATCAACGAGAAGGTGGGCGCCACCTATCCCAAGACCTTGCAGGTGGCGGTGCTGGAGCATCACGCCGATTACGGCATCGCGCTGGACGGAGACGGCGACCGCCTGATCATGGTGGACCGCGAGGGCACGGTGTACGACGGCGATCAGCTGATCTACGTGATCGCCAAGGCGCGCGCGGCCAAGGGCGAGCTCAAGGGCGGCGTGGTGGGCACGGTGATGACCAATCTGGCGATGGAACTGGCGCTGAACAAGCAGGGCGTGGCCTTCGGCCGCGCCAAGGTGGGCGACCGCTACGTATTGGAAATGCTGCACGGCCAGGGCTGGCAGGTGGGGGGCGAAGCTTCCGGCCACATCCTGTGCCTGGATTGCCATTCCACCGGCGACGGCATCATCTCCAGCCTGCAAGTGCTGGCCAGCCTGACCGATCTGGGCATGAGCCTGGCCGACGCCTGCAGCGACTGGCAGCCCTATCCGCAGACGCTGATCAATGTCCGTCACAACGGCTGCGACTGGAAGGGCGCGTCCGCGGAAGCGCTGGCCGCCGCCGAACAGGCGCTGCAAGGCCGCGGCCGCGTGGTGTTGCGCCCGTCCGGCACCGAGCCGGTGGTGCGGGTGATGGTGGAGGCCGACGATAAGGCGCTGGCCGATCAGTGGGCGCAATCCATCGCGGCGGCCATCCAGAGAGTCGCCTGATCGCGACAGCCGGCTTGCGCCGGCGTCAGCACGAAAACGCCAGACATTATTTGTTTGGCGTTTTTTTATTGCCTGAATGGGGAAAGAAACGGCGCTTACTGTTTTCAGGTGAAACATACAGATAGTGACTTTGCGTGCAACTGTATCTAATGACATCTTTTTGTCATTGCGCACTGGTTAGAATCAGCGCTCCTTACGCTCGTGATGATCCATACCATGAAAACAGCAAACGCATTGAAGGCCTTGAGCCCCATCGCCATGGCAGTGGCGCTGGCGATTCCGGCCCTGGCCCAGGCCGCTTGCGGCGCCGCCGGCGCCACCTTGATCCATGATGTGCAGGGCCGCGTCATCGGCAGCCCGCTGCAAGGCAAGACCGTCACCGTAGAGGGCGTGGTCAGCGGCGCCTTCACCGGCGCCGGCCAGCTGCGCGGCTTTTATCTGCAGGAAGAGGCGCGGGATCAGGACGCCGATCCGGCCACCTCGGAAGGCGTGTTCGTCTTCCTCGGCAACCTGGCCGCGCCGACGCTCAAGCCCGGCGACGTGGTGCGCGTCACCGGCAAGGTGTCCGAGTACAGCCGCAAGGGCGACGCCGCCAGCGAAACCCAGATCACCCCGGCCAATCTCGCCGCGGTGGAGCAGTGCGCTTACAGCGAGCCGCTGACTTACGCCAGCCTGCGGCTGCCCTTGCAGTCCAGCGCCCAGCTGGAGGCGCTGGCCGGCATGGCCGTGCGCCTGGAAGGCCCGGTCCACGTCGTCGCCAATTACGACTACGGCCGTTACGGCGAACTGACCTTGTCCAGCCGGCCCAGGTTATGGACCGCCACCCAGCGCTTCCTGCCCGGCAGCGCCGAGGCCAAGGCGTTGAGCGAGGCCAATCAGCTGGACAAGCTGACCCTGGACGACGGCTTGCAGATCCAGAACGCCGACGCCTGGCTGCCGGCGCCCGGCGGCCTCTCCGCCAGCCGCACCCTGCGCAGCGGCGACCGTCTGGACGGCGTGACCGGCGTGGTCAGCTACGCCTTCGGCAAATACCGGCTGCAACCGCTGGCCGCGCCGCGCGTCGCGGCCGGCAATCCGCGCCCGGGCGCGCCCAAGCGCCAGCCGGAGAGCGTGCGCTTCGCCAGCTTCAACGTGCTCAACTTCTTCAACGGCGACGGTCAGGGCAAGGGCTTCCCAACCCTGCGCGGCGCCAAGACCCCGCAGGATTTCGAGCGCCAGCGCGCCAAGATCGTGGCGGCGATTCGCCAGCTGGACGCCGACGTGGTGGGCCTGATGGAAATCGAGAACGACGGTTTCGACCGCTATTCGGCGATCCAGGATCTGGTCAACGCCTTGAATCAGGGCCAGTCGCAGCCCAAGCAATACCAGTTCGCCAATCCCGGCCTGCCGCAGGTGGGCAGCGACGCGATCACCACCGGCCTGATCTACCGTCCGGCCGCGGTGACGGCGCAAGGCAAGGCCGAGGTCAGGACGATAGGCAATCCGCAGAAGAACCGGCCGGCGCTGCTGCAGACCTTTGTGCTGGACGCCAAGAGCAAGACCCGGGTCACCGTGGCGGTCAATCATCTGAAGTCCAAGGGCAGCAGCTGCGCCGACGTGGTGGTGGACGGCCAGGCCGATGTGGACAAGGGCGACGGCCAGGGCAATTGCAATCTGACCCGGGTGCAGGCGGTGCGCGATCTGATGGCCTGGTACGCCACCCGCCCGCAGCCCGGCCCCAACGACGGCATGTTGTTGCTGGGCGATATGAACTCCTACGCCAAGGAAGATCCGATCCGCGCGTTTGAAAGCGCCGGCTTCAACAATCTGTTGGCGCGCTGGAGCCGCGACGCTTACTCCTATGTGTTCAACGGAGAATCCGGCAATCTGGACCACGCCTTGGCCGACAAGCCGCTGAGCGCCATGGTGCTGGCCGCGGGCGAGTGGCACATCAACGCCGACGAGCCGACGGCGCTGGAGTACAGCAGCGAGTTCAAGAGCGCCGAACAGCAGCAGAAGTACTACGCGGCGGACGCCTATCGTTCTTCGGACCATGATCCCCTGTACGTCGACGTGGCGCGCCGCGGCAACGCGGTGGCGGCGGCGGACGAAGGCGGTCTGGCCCTGTTGCTGGGCTTGGGGGCGCTGGGAGCGACGGCGCTGTGGCGCCGCAAGCGCTAAGGTCCATGGCCGGCGGCCGGTCGTTATGGCTGGCCCTGGCCGCGCTGCTGCCGCTGGCCGCGCCCTGGGGCGCGGCGGCTTTGGCCTGGCGCTTCGAGCCGTGGAACGCCGCGGAATGGTGGCGGATGCTGAGCGGAGGCTGGGTGCACGCCGACGCGCGCCACGCCTGCCTCAACAGCGCCGCGCTGGCGGTGCTGGCGTGGCTGGGGCGGGATAGGGCGCCCTTGTTGCTGACGCTGGCCTTGGCGGCGCCTCCGGCCATCGCCGCGATGCAATGGCTGTGGCCGGCGCCGCAGGCCTTCGTCGGCGCCTCCGGCCTGGTGTATTGCTGGTGGGCGGCGCTGGCGCTGACGCAGCCGAACTGGCGCGCTCTGTGGCTGGCCGCCTTGTTGGGCCGGCTGGCTTGGCAGAGCCTGTTCCCGGGGTACTGGAACGGTGGCGAGCCGGTATTGGTATCGGCGCATTGGAGCGGCGCCGCCTTGGGTTTGCTGGCCGCTTGCTGCTGGCTTCAGTTATGGACGAGGCGCGGCACTCGCGGCGCCACCGCGCACATCAGTTCATAGCCCAGGGTGTCGGCGCCAGCCGCGACGCGTTCTATCGGCACTTGCGGGCCCCATAGTTCGACCCGGCTGCCGACGCCGGCTTGCGGCAGCTTGCTCAAATCCACCGCCAGCATGTCCATGGACACCCGGCCAACCGTACCCGTCGGCTGGCCGTCCACCGCGACCGGCGTGCCGTTGTCGGCGATGCGCGGATAGCCGTCGGCATAGCCGCAGGCGACGATGCCGACGCGCATTTCGCCTTCGGCCACCAGACGGCGGCCGTAGCCGACGGCGTCGCCGGCTGGCACCTTTTGCACCGCGATGACGCGGCTGCTCAGCGTCATCGCCGCTTGCAGGCCCAGGCCGGCGCCGTCTACGTCGGCGAAGGGCGAACAGCCGTAGAGCACGATGCCGGGGCGCACGACGGCGCCGTGGGTATGCGGGTGGCGGAACAAGGCGGCGGAGTTGGCGGCGCTGACCGGCAAGGCGCTGGGGGCGATCAAGGGCTGGAAGCGTCCCCATTGCTCGGCGACGCCGTAGTCGTCGTCGGCGGTGGCGAAGTGGGTCATCAAGGCGTCGAGGCGCGCGCCGGGCAAGGCGCGCAATTGAGCGAGCGCGTGCGCGGCTTCCGCCGGCGTGAAACCCAGCCGGTTCATGCCGCTATTGATCTTGAGCCAGCAGGAAACCGGCTGTTTGGCGGAACCTTTGGCCAGCCAGCTTATCTGTTGTTGGGAATGTATCGCGCCGCCCAACCGGTAATGCGCCATCGCCGCGGCCTCTTCGGCGTCGAAGGCGCCTTCCAGCAGCACGATATCCTGCTGGACGCCGGCTTCGCGCAAGCGGACGGCGTCCTCGATATTGAGCAGGGCGAAGCCGTCGGCGACATCGGCCAGCGCCTGGACCGCGTCGAGCAGGCCATGGCCGTAGGCATTGGCCTTGAGCACGGCGTAGGCCTTGGATTGCGGGGCTTGGGCGCGGGATAGCAGGTAGTTGTGGCGGATGGCGGCGCGGTGGATTTCCACCTGGATAGGGCGAGTCATGTCAAGAAAGTCTGCGTTGGAGGTGTGCTATTATAAGCCCCTGGTGATGTACCCCGATAACGCAGCCGCGCCAGGATCGTCCTGAACGGAGACATGGCGGCAAGCGGAACAAAATGGACACTCTGCAAATACTTCTCGATTTTTTCACTGGCTACGGCTACATCGCCGTATTCACCGTGTTGCTGGTATGCGGTTTCGGCGTGCCGATTCCCGAGGACATCACCTTGGTGGCCGGAGGCATCATTTCCGGCCTCGGCTACACCAATGTGCATTGGATGTTTTTCGTCGGCATGGCCGGGGTGCTGGCCGGCGACGGCATCATGTTCACCGCCGGGCGAGTATTCGGCAACAGGGTGCTGAAATTCCGGCCGATCGCGCGCATTCTGACCCAGGAGCGTTTCGAGGCGGTGCAGGAAAAGTTCGAAAAATACGGCAATTGGGTGCTGTTCGTCGCCCGTTTCCTGCCTGGACTGCGTTCCCCCATCTTCATCACCGCCGGCATGACCCGCCGCATTTCCTACTGGCGTTTCCTGGTGATGGACGGCTTCGCCGCGCTGATTTCGGTGCCGGTCTGGGTGTATCTAGGCTATTACGGCGCGGCCAATCGCGAGTGGCTGATGACCATGGTGCACCGCGGTCAGGCCGGCATTCTGGCGGTGGTGGCGGCCTTGCTGCTGGGCGTGGCCTTCGTCTGGATGCGTCGTCGTCGTCAGCATCAGTGCGTGAAGAAATAAGCCCGCGTCATCCCATAAAAAAAGCTTCCCTGAGGAAGCTTTTTTTACGTCCTTGCGCTCTTGGGTTTCAACCCACTTGCAAGAGCTCCACTTCGAACACCAGGGTGGCGTTGGGCGGGATCACGCCGCCGGCGCCGCGCGCGCCGTAGCCGAGCTCGGCCGGGATGGTCAGCTTGCGCTTGCCGCCCACTTTCATGCCGACCACGCCCTGGTCCCAGCCCTTGATCACATAACCGTCGCCCAGCGGGAAGCTGAACGGCTGGAAGCGGTCCTTGCTGGAATCGAACTTGGTGCCGTCGGTCAGCCAGCCGGTGTAATGCACGGTGACTTCCTGGCCGATGACGGCTTCGGCGCCGTCGCCTATCGCCAGTTCTTCGATAATCAGTTCGCTCATGATATGTCCTTGTCGCGCAAGCGCTGAATGAGGCCCGGCCCGGCGGCGCGGAAGGCGGCGCTCGCCAAGGGCCGTGGCAATCGCGGGATTATAGCAGCCGGACGGCCGGCTTGTGTTTTACGACGCGTGGCGTATAACGGTAAGGATGCGGGGCTGCCTCGCATCGTATCCTTGAGGGGGACTTGTCATGGACGCGACTCACGATATCCCGCGCGACCGCCCGGTTGCGCGCAGGGTGGAAACCTCCCGGCCGTTGCAATGGCTGAAAAAAGGCTTCCGCGACTTTCAAAAAGCCCCGGCCGACTGCCTGTTTTACGGCGCGGTTTTCGTGTTGATGGGGTATTTGCTGACCTTGTACTCCGAGCACTCTCCTGAACTGATCATCACCTTCGCCACCATCTTCCTGTTGGCCGGCCCCTTCCTGGCCATCGGCCTGTACGACATCGCCAAGCAGATGGAGGCTTTCGACGGCCATGGCAGGGTCAAGCTGGCGCACAGCATGGCGGCCTGGCGCGTCAATCTGCCTGCCTTCACCTTGTATGCGGCCTTGCTGGCGGTGCTGGTGTTCGGCTGGTTCCGGGTGTCCTTGCTGATGTTCGCGCTGTTCTACGACACCGCGGCCTTGCCGTCCTTGAACGACATCGTGGCCAACGCTTTCAACCCGGACAATGTCGTCTTCCTGGTGGCCTATTTCGCGGTGGGCTTTGTGTTCGCTCAGGTGGTGTTCTCGGTCAGCGTGGTTTCCATTCCCTTGATGCTGGATAAGGAAGTGGACACCGTCACCGCGATGATCGCCAGCGTGCAGGCGGTGCTGAAGAATGTGCTGACGATGGGGATATGGGCGGCTATCATTGTGGCCTTGAGCGCGGTGGGCTTTGTGACCTATTTCCTGGGCCTGATCATCATCATGCCGGTGCTGGCGCTGGCCAGCTGGCATGCTTACCGCGATTTGATCACCTTTGAGAGATGACTGAATAGCTGATGACCCACTCCGTCGTGTTTCTTGACCGGGACAGCTTGCCTGTCCCGGTTCCGCTTTTGCCGTTCCCGTCCGAATATCACGAGTTCCCCTCCACCAGCATCGAAGACGCGGCGATGAACTGTTCGGGGGCTGACATTGTTATCACCAACAAGGTGCCGCTGCGGCGGGAAACCCTGGAGCAACTGCCCGGCCTGAAGCTGGTGGCGATCGCCGCCACCGGTTACAACCACGTCGATCTGGACGCCTGTCGCGACTTGGGCATCGCGGTGTGCAATATTCGCCATTACGGCGACGACACCGTGGCCGAACACGCCTTGACCCTGATGCTGGCCCTGGCCAAGAACTTGCCGGCCTACCAGCGCGACGTCGCTGCCGGCGTGTGGCAGCAGTCGCGGCAGTTCTGCCATTTCGGCGCGCCGATCCGAGATTTGCGCGGCGCGACTCTGGGCATCGTCGGCGCGGGCGGCATCGGCCTGCGCTTAGCGGAGCTGGCCGGCGCGCTTGGCATGCAGGTGATGTTCGTCGAACGCAAAGGCGCCAAGGAAGTGCGTTCCGGGCATGTGGCTTTTGCCGAGGCTCTGGCGCAGGCCGATGTGATTTCGCTGCATTGCCCGTTGACCGAGGACACCCGGGACCTGATCGCCCAGCCGGAATTGATCGTGATGAAGCCGGGTGCCTTGTTGATCAATACCGCGCGCGGTGGCCTGGTCAACGAGGAAGATCTGGTGGCCGCGCTCAAGTATGGGCAGTTGGGCGGCGCCGGTTTCGACGTTCTGAGCGAAGAGCCGCCGGTTCACGGCAATCCCTTGCTGAAAACCCGCTTGCCCAATCTGATCGTCACCCCTCATATCGGCTGGGCCAGCCGGCAGGCGATGGAGCGTTTGGCCGCGCAGCTGGTGGACAATATCGCCGCTTTCGTAGCGGGCATCGAGCGCAATCGTTTGTTGTGAGTTTGGGGCGTCAAGCCGGCGTAGGCCGGCTTTTTTGACGGCGCATTTTAAATTATATATTCATATAAATGATTGGATATTTTATTTATTGTTAACTGTTAAAAAACTATTTGCATTTTGTTTATTGTGAGAATAGCATGAGGAGGCTCTTCTGGCTTTGCCAGTACGAGCTGCCCCGCTTGATCGCCGTGGAGGGTTTCCCCCCACGGCTCTTTTTTTGCCTGTTTCGCGGCCATGCAAAACGCCCGGCGGAACCGGGCGTTGGGCTTGAGTCGGCGTCTGCCGGCCGTGCGGCGTCAGTCCGGGACGTCGTTGGGGTTGATGCGAGGCTGTTCCTCCGCCCCCATGCCCAGCTTGCCGCGAATACAGCCGATGTAGCGGTTCACGTCCGGACCGCCGCCATGGTGCTGAGCGTGCCAGATCATTTCGCCCAGACAGTCCATCATCGCATGTTGCGCCTGATGCTCGCTGCCCAGGCGCAGCGCCAGCTGCGCGTACAGAGAGCGGATGCCGAAGGGCTGGTCTATGGAGCGCTGTTCCTCAATCGCCACATGCAGGCCCAGATGCAGGAAGGGATTGCTCTGGCCCATTTCCGGCGTCCACTCCTGTTCCATATACTGTTCCGGCCGATCCAGAATGGCGTGATACTCCGGGTGGTCTATAAGAATGGGGAGCACCAGTTTTTCCAGGTCGGACAGGTCCGTTCCGGATTTGGATTTCTGCCAGGTGTCGAAGAAGAAGCGCCGGGCGTCCTGCCGGCTGGGATTGAACAACATCGGATAGTGCCTGAGTGGATTCTCGGGAGCGCTCATTATACGAGACGGAGGTGGCCATGACCACGCTTTACGACTTCTCCGCCGCGCGCATAGACGGCAGCGAACAGCCGCTGTCGGCGTACGCCGGCCAAGTGGCGCTAGTGGTGAATACCGCCAGCGAGTGCGGCTACACCCGGCAATACGCCGGCTTGCAGGACTTGCAGCATAGTCTGGGCGGCCGCGGTCTGGCGGTGCTGGGTTTCCCCTGCAATCAGTTCGGCGGCCAGGAGCCGGGCGACGAGGCCGAGATCGAGCGTTTTTGCCGGACGCGTTTCGAGGTGGATTTCCCTCTGTTCGCCAAGGTGGAAGTCAACGGGCCGCGCGCCCATCCGCTGTGGCGTTGGCTGACCCAGGCGGATTCCACCCACCCGCACCCGGTGAAGTGGAACTTCACCAAATTCCTGATCGACGCCAGGGGCAGGGTGGTCAAGCGCTACGAGCCGGCGGTGGAGCCGCATGAATTGCTGGAGGATATCGAGGCCTTGCTGCCTAAAGGCGGCTGAGACCCGCCGCTGGCGGCGGGTCCGGGCGGACATCAGCGCCGGCGGAAAATCACGTCCCACACGCCGTGGCCCAGCTTGATGCCGCGGGCTTCGAACTTGGTCAGCGGGCGGTAGTCCGGGCGCGGCGCGTAGCCGTCGGCGGTGTTGACCAGCTGAGGCTGGCCGCTGAACACCTCCATGATCTGCAGCGCGTAGTCTTCCCAGTCGGTGGCGGCGTGCAGATAGCCGCCCGGCTTGAGCTTGGCGACCAGCTTCTCCACTAGCGGGGCCTGAATCAGGCGGCGCTTGTTGTGGCGCTTCTTGTGCCAGGGGTCGGGGAAGAAAATATGCACGCCGTCCAGGCTGCCGTCGGCCAGCATGTGGTCCAGCACTTCCACCGCGTCGTGGCGGATGATGCGCAGATTGCTCAATTCCTTTTCCGCGATCAGCTTGCACAGATTGCCGACGCCGGGCGAATGCACTTCCACGCCCAGGTAGTCCTGAGCCGGATTGGCGGCGGCGATTTCGGCGGTGGCGCCGCCCATGCCGAAGCCGATTTCCAGGATCTTGGGCGCGGCGCGGCCGAAGGCCTGCTCCAGATCGATGCGCTCGGGGCGGTATTCGATGCCCCAGCGCGGCATGCCTTCGTCCATCGCGCGTTGCTGGCCGGGAGACAGATGGCCTTGGCGCAGCACGAAGCTGCGGATGGCGCGTTGAAATGCCGGATTTTCCATAGAGAAGCCTGCTTAAAAACTCAAAAAAACCGCGATGTTACCGAATCTTGGCCGCCGAAGCGAGTGCGGCGGCGATGCGCTCCGGCGCTTGGGCCAGCGCCGCCAGGTAGTCGGCGGTGTCGGGCCAGCGGGGAGCCGGCAGCAATTCCCGGCGCAAGCGCCGGTTGTTAAGCCGTCTGGACTCCATCATATAAGACCATAGACCAGCGGAGACCCGGGCGCGGACCTCCTCCCGCGGCAACAGGGGCGGCAAGGTCAGGTCCAGCGCGGCGGCCAGCCGGCGATACCATTCGCTGATCGGCAGCGGCTGATCGTCGCTGGCGTTGAATACGCGCGGACCGCCGCGGCATTGCAGCAAGGCGGCCACGCAGGCGGCGGCGAGGTCGTCGGCGTGGATGTGATTGCTCCAGCTGTCCTCCTCCGGCCGGATCAGCGGCGTTTGCGAGGCGAAGCGGCTCAAGGGCAGGCGGTCGTCGGCGTAGATGCCCGGCGCGCGCAGCACCGTCAACTGGCAGCCGTGGGCGGCGGCGAAGCCGCGTAAGCAGGTTTCCGCGTCCAGGCGGCGCCAGGCGCGGTCATTGTGCGGGCGGAGGCGGGCGCCTTCGTCCAGCAAAGCCCCGTCGGCATTGCCGTACACGCCGCTGGTGCTGATATAGACTAGACGCTGTGGTATCCTGCAACCTTTTGCCAACGCAGACAACAACTTGCGCATGCGCAAGTCCTTGCGGCCGATTTCCTGGGGGGGAGCGGTCAGCAGCAGATCGTCGGCCAGGCCGGCCAAACGGCGCAAAGCGCGGGGGTCGTCCAGATCGCCCCGGATGGGCGTGACGCCCTGGCGGCGCAGCGCTTCCGCGCTAGCGTTGGAACGGCACAGCGCCAGCACCCGCCAGCGGCGGGTCAGTTCCGGCAGGGCGCGGCGCGCGACATCGCCGGCGCCGATGATCATTAAGGTTCGCATGATGCGCATTTTAGCCAGATATTGAGTAGAGGAAATAGATGACAGCGCAGGTGAAAGTGCTCCCCAGCGGGCATACATTTGGCGTCGAGCCGCATGAAACCGTATTGGAAGCGGCGTTGCGCCAGGGCGTGGGCCTGCCTTACGGCTGCCGCGACGGCGCGTGCGGCGCCTGCAAAGGCAAGGTGGTGGAAGGCGAAGTGAGCCAGGACGGTTTCCAGGAAAAGGCCTTGACCGAGGCCGAACGCGCCCAGGGCATGGCGCTGTTCTGTTGCGCCCGCCCCAAGGGCGACATCGCCATCGAGGCGCGCGAAGTGGCCGGCGCCGGCGACATCCAGATCAAGACCTTGCCGTGCCGCGTAGAGAAAATCGAAAAAATCCACGACGTGGCGGTGCTCAAGCTCAAGCTGCCGGTGTCCGAGCGCTTGCAGTTCAAGGCTGGCCAATACATCGACATCCTGATGAAGGACGGCAAGAAGCGCAGTTTTTCCATCGCCAACGCGCCGCATGACGATGCTTTCCTGGAACTGCATATCCGCAATCAGCCGGGCGGCTCTTTTTCCGAGTATGTGTTCAGTCAGATGAAGGAGCGCGAGATCATGCGCTTCAAAGGCCCGCTGGGCTCTTTCTTCCTGCGCGAGGACTCCGACAAGCCCATTCTCTTCGTGGCCAGCGGCACCGGCTTCGCGCCGGTCAAGGGCATCATCGAGCACGCGATTCATAGCGGCATCCAGCGCGAGATGGTGTTCTACTGGGGCGCGCGCACCAAGGCGGATCTTTACATGGCGGATCTGGCCGGCGCCTGGCAGGCGCAGCATCCCAACATCACCTTCATCCCCGTGCTGTCCGACGCGCTGCCGGGCGACGAGTGGGCGGGCCGCACCGGTTTTGTTCACCAGGCGGTGCTGGAGGATTTCGACGATCTGGCCGGCTATCAGGTTTACGCCTGCGGCGCGCCGCTGATGGTGGAGGCCGCGCACGGCAGCTTCACCCGCGAGCGCGGCTTGCCGGAAGACGAGTTCTTCTCCGACGCCTTCTTCCTGTCCAAGGACATGGGCGGCAGCAAGTGAACACGCCGGCGAGACAGGGATGACGTAAGCCGATTTTTTCAGCTGAACTGATTCGAACTGTATCGCCTGACGCACAACTGTAATGATATAAGTTGCTGATTTTTAGGAAATGAGCCCTTGGCGCGAGCCAGGGGCTTTTTATTTGTCTTGCATCAAACTTGGGGGTCATGCCATTTGATTTGCGTCAATGGACGGGCCGCCCAACTGGCTAAGATGAGGATCAAGAAACCTATATGGGGCGTGGCCCCGGAAAAGGAGTGGCGATGGAACTTCTGACTCTTCTTCTTTCCGACGATGTCGGCATTTTAAGCTTGGTGACCATTGTGGTGACCACCTTGGTGGTGCTGGGCGCTCTGGTGGCGATTTTCAAGAACGTGAAAAAACCGGAGTGAGCGCCTGGGCAAACAGGATGTGTTTATCCTCTTGATGTGTGTGTTGGTGGATGCGGTGGTGGGCCGCATCCACTTTTTTTTTGCCCGCAATTGCCGTGGCCGCCTGCCTTATTCTCTGTTTCCTCTCTCTATCTTTATCTCACTGCTTCTTTGTCCCGTCTCTTTATGGCCGTTTGCGGCTCTTCTCTATTGGACGCGTTCAGACAATCTGATATTGCGTTTTATTTTTAATAAAAATTAAATACAAAATTAATTAAATGTTTTGTGCGCAGCACAATTGTTAGTTCTGCCAATTGTGTCTGGGGCTTCTATAAAGCTTTTGTTCTAATGTCGGGATGGGGCGAATGGAGCGGGAGGACGCTATTTGACGCAGGTCAAACGGATGTTCGACTGTTCTGGCGATCACTAAATCCGGGGTATACCATTGTCTCAGATGATAAGAATTTAATTATATAACAACAGATTTGCAGGTTAATGTACTCTCACGGAGAACGAAAATGTCTACGGAAACTGAAACCCAAGGCGGCGGCGCTCCCAAGCTCAAGCTTGGCGCGCTGACCGCTCTGGTGGTGGGCTCCATGATCGGCGGCGGCATCTTCTCGCTACCGCAGAACATGGCGGCGGGCGCCGGAGCCGGCGCCATCTTGATCGGTTGGGTGATTACCTTCTTCGGGATGTTGACTCTGGCATTCGCCTTTCAGATGCTGGCCAATCGCAAACCGGAAGTGGAGGGCGGCGTCTACGGCTACGCCAAGGCGGGTTTCGGCAACTATATGGGCTTCAACTCGGCCTGGGGTTACTGGATTTCGGCCTGGATCGGCAACGTGTCCTACTTTGTGGTGATGTTCTCGGCGCTGGCCTTCTGGTTCCCGGTGTTCGGCGAAGGCAATACCACCACCGCCATCGTCTGCGCGTCCATTCTGTTGTGGGCCTTGCACTTCCTGGTGTTGCGCGGCGTGCACGGCGCGGCCTTCATCAACACCATCACCACCGTGGCCAAACTGGTGCCGCTGGCGCTGTTCATCCTGCTGGTCATTTTCGCCTTCAAAGTGGATACCTTTAATCTGGACTTCTGGGGCTCGGCCAAACTCGGCTCGGTCGTCGATCAAGTCAAGAGCACCATGTTGGTGACGGTATGGGTGTTCATCGGCATCGAAGGCGCGTCGATGTTCTCCAGCCGTGCGGAAAACATGAAAGAAGTGGGCAAGGCCACCGTGATCGGCTTCCTGCTGACCATCGCTCTGCTGGTTGCGGTATCGGTGCTGTCGCTGGGCGTGATGTCGCAAACTGAACTGGCCGCGCTGAAGAACCCGTCCACCGCCTATGTGCTGGAAAAAGCCATCGGCCCCTGGGGCGCCAATCTGATGAACGCCGGTTTGGTGATCTCGGTGGGCGGCGCGCTGCTGGCCTGGACGCTGCTGGCTTCCGAAGCGCCCTACCTGGCGGGCAAGGACGGCGTGATGCCCAAAGTGTTCGGCACCACCAACGCCAATGGCTCCCCGGCCGCCTCGCTGTGGCTGACCAACGGCCTGATCCAACTGTTCCTGATCATCACGCTGTTCAGTTCCGCGGGCTACCTGGCGTTGCTGTCGCTGGCCACCTCGATGATTCTGATTCCTTACCTGTTGTGCTCCGGCTACGCCTTGCTGGTGGCCAAGCGCGGCGAGGGCTACGCCCAGGGCGAATCCAGCGGCAAAGAGTTCAGCATCGCCGCCGTCGCCTCGGTCTACGGCGTCTGGCTGATCTACGCCGCCGGCCTGAAGTATCTGTTCCTGTCCATGGTGCTGTACGCCCCGGGCCTGCTGTTCTACCTGTGGGCTCGCAAGGAACGCGGCGAGAAAGCGTTCACCGGCGCCGAGGCGGTACTGGCTGCGCTGATTGTAGTGGCGGGTTTGTTCGCCGCCTACGAACTGGCTACCGGAGCGCTGACGCTCTAAGCCGGAACCTTGTAAGAAGATTACCGGAGGCGCGCGAGATCCACGGGCCTCCACCAGCTCCCCCAATATCATTAAGGAGTTTGTCATGACCAAGTTTGGTGTTCATTCCGAGTGCGGCAAGTTGCGAACTGTGATGGTGTGCCGTCCCGGCCTGGCGCATAAGCGCCTGACCCCGGACAACTGCCACGGCCTGTTGTTCGATGACGTGATCTGGGTGGAACGCGCACAGAAAGACCATGCTTACATGGTTGAGCAAATGCGCTCCCGCGGCATCGAAGTGGTGGAGGTGCACGACGCGCTGGCCAAGGTCTTGGACGACAAAGCTTCCCGTGCCTGGATCCTGGACCGCAAGGTCAAGGCCGACAACGTAGGTATCGGCATGTTGCGCGATCTGCGCAGCTGGCTGGACGAAATGCCGTCTTCGCAACTGGCCGAGCATCTGGTGGGCGGCATCGCCAAATTCGAACTGCCGTTCGACCCGAAAGGCCTGTTCGGCGGCTATCTGGACCAATCCGAATTCGTGCTGCCGCCGGTGCCGAACAGCCTGTTCCAGCGCGACCCGTCTTGCTGGATTTATGAAGGCGTGACGCTGAACCCGATGTACTGGCCGGCGCGTCGTCAGGAAACCCTGATTCTGCAATCCATCTACAAATTCCACCCGATGTTCGCCGGCAAGGTGAAAGTATGGTGGGGCGATTGCGACCAGGAACACGGCCCGGCCACGCTGGAAGGCGGCGACGTGATGCCTATCGGCAACGGCGTGGTCCTGATCGGCATGGGCGAGCGCACCAGCCCGCAGGCGGTGGTGCAAGTGGCCAAGCGCGTGCTGGGCAAGGAAGGCGGCGCCACTCGCGTGATCGCTTGCCAGATGCCTAAGTCCCGTGCGGCGATGCACCTGGATACCGTGTTCAGCTTCCTCGACATCGATCTCTTGTCGTTGTTCCCGGACGTGGTGGACGACATCACTTGCACCAGCATGTACGTTGGCGACCGCGAAGGCGAAATCCGCTTCGAACGCCACGAAGGCGTGCATCTGGTGGAAGTGGTGCGCCAGGCGCTGGGTCTCAAGGAAATCCGCGTGATCCAGACCGGCGGTGACGCCTACCAGCGCGAACGCGAACAGTGGGACGACGGCAACAACGTGGTGGCGCTGGATCGCCGCGTGGTGGTGGCCTACGACCGCAACACCTATACCAACCGCCTGATGCGCGAGCATGGCGTGGAAGTGATCGAGATTCCGGCTTCCGAGCTGGGCCGCGGCCGCGGCGGCGGTCACTGCATGACCTGCCCGATCACTCGCGACGAAGTGAAACTGTAATTCAGCTGTAGTGTCCCGGCCGCAGGCGCGGCCGGGAGGAAAACCCAAGATTCATGTGCAAAAAGACAGGTTGACCGCCGGTTTCCCCGGAAACGACGGCCGGCTTGCCCAGACTCTAATCAGGAGCAATATCATGGCTTTCAATCTGCGCAACCGTAACTTCCTCCGCATGCTGGACTTCACCCCGCGCGAAATCCGCTACATGCTCGACCTGGCCCGCGACCTGAAGCGCGCCAAGTACACCGGCACCGAACAGCAGCACCTGAAGGGCAAGAACATCGCCCTGATCTTTGAAAAAACCTCCACCCGCACCCGCTGCGCGTTTGAAGTGGCTTGCTACGACCAGGGCGCCAACGTGACTTACCTTGGGCCGTCCGGTTCGCAAATCGGCATCAAGGAATCGATGAAGGACACCGCTCGCGTGTTGGGCCGTATGTATGACGCGATCGAATACCGCGGCTTCGACCAGCACATGGTGGAAACCGAGTTGGCCAAGTTCGCCGGCGTGCCGGTATACAACGGTCTGACCGATGAATGGCACCCGACCCAGATGCTGGCCGACGTGCTGACCATGTGGGAAAACAGCGACAAGCCCATCTCCCAGATCAGCTACACCTATCTGGGCGACGCCCGCAACAATATGGGCAACTCCCTGCTGGTGATCGGCGCCAAACTGGGCATGGACGTGCGCATCGGCGCGCCCAAGCACCTGTGGCCGACCGACGAACTGGTGGCTCAGTGCCGCGAAATCGCCGCCAAGACCGGCGCGCGCATCACGCTGACCGAGGACGCCAAAGCGGCGGTCAAGGGCACCGACTTCATCCACACCGACGTATGGGTATCCATGGGCGAGCCGGCCGAAGTCTGGGCCGAACGCATCAAGCTGCTGAAGCCTTACCAAGTGAACGCCGCGCTGATGGCCGCCGCCGAGAATCTGCAAGTGAAGTTCATGCACTGCCTGCCGGCCTACCATAACAGCGAAACCAAGGTGGGCAAGGAAATCGCCGCGCAATATCCGGACCTGGCCAACGGCATCGAAGTGACCGAGGACGTGTTCGAGTCCGAGGCTTGCATCGCTTTCGAACAGGCCGAAAACCGCATGCACACCATCAAAGCCATCCTGGTGGCCACGCTGGGCGATTGATCCGGCCCTAGGCATCCCTAGCTGCACTTTGCCGGCCAAGGCTTCCCTGACCGGGAACCTTGGCCGGTTTCACATCAAGCACGCGGCTCGCCGTCGCAGACGGCGGGCGCGGCAATAGCGAGGAATAGAATATGCGAGTCGTCGTAGCTCTGGGCGGCAATGCCCTGCAACGTCGCGGCGAGGCCATGACCGCCGACAACCAGCGCGCCAACGTCAAAGTGGCCGCCGAACAACTGGCCGGCGTGACCCGGCTGGGCCATAACCTGGTGATGTGCCACGGCAACGGGCCGCAAGTGGGCCTGCTGGGCCTGCAGAACGACGCCTACGCCCGCCACGTGGACGAAAAAGTGACGCCCTATCCGCTGGACGTGCTGGGCGCGCAGACCGAAGGCATGATCGGCTACATGGTTGAGCAGGAACTGGGCAATGTGCTGCCCTTCGACGTACCGATCGCCACCATCCTGACCCAGACCGAAGTGGACGCCAAGGACCCGGCCTTCAAGAATCCGACCAAATTCGTCGGCCCGGTTTACAGCAAGGAAGAGGCGGACAAGCTGGCCGCGGAAAAAGGCTGGACGGTGAAGGCCGACGGCGAATACTTCCGCCGCGTGGTGCCCAGCCCGAAACCGAAGCGCATCTTCGAAATGCGCCCGATCAAGTGGCTGATCGAAAAAGGCGTGGTCGTGATCGCCGCCGGCGGCGGCGGCATCCCCACCATGTACGAGGGCGACAAGCTGGTGGGCGTGGAAGCGGTGATCGACAAGGATCTAGCCTCCGCCTTGCTGGCGCGTGAAATCGACGCCGATTACTTCGTGATCGCCACCGACGTGAAGAGCGTGTTCATCGGTTGGGGCACGCCGGAAGCCAAGGCGATCAAGCAGGCCCATCCGGACGAGATGGACAAACTGGGTTTCGCCGCCGGCTCGATGGGCCCGAAAGTGGAGGCGGCTTGCGAGTTTGCCCGTCTGACCGGCAAGAAGGCCGTGATCGGCGCGCTGGAAGACATCGAGAAAATCGTCAAGGGCGAGGCCGGCACGGTGATCTCCACCGAGCAGGCCGGCATCAGCTGGTATTGATGCCGTTTTTGCTTAGCCAAGCGTCAAGGGCTGCCGTCAGGCAGCCCTTTTTTATTGGCGGCGTCTAGCCCAGCAGCTTGCCGCGGTGCTGGCGGAGGAGGTCCTGTCCGGCTTGATAGCCGATCTGGTAGAGCTGGGACAGATTGGAGTGCGACCAGTCCAGCTCCTCGGCGCGGCGTTGCGGGTCAATCAGTTGGTCGAACTGGATCTTCAGCACCTCGGTGCGCGGCCGGCCTTGCTCGTCCTTATTGTGCAAGGCTTCGAACAGCTTCAGGTCATCGCGCGCGATTTCGGTCAGCGGGGTGATGATGGATTGCACCCAGGCGTCGTAAAGGCCGCGCGGCGGATGCAGGAGCCGGTCGCTGCCCAGCACGTCGAACACCAGGGTGTAGTCGATGTGAGGATGATCGCGGAACAATTGCTTGAAGTTCAGCGTGTCTATGGCCGCGCCTTCGATGTAATCGCCGTCGGCCAGCGGATACGGCGGGTAGATGAAAGGAAAGGACAGCGCGGCCAGGAAGTGTTCATGACCGATCTCGCTCTTGTCCCAGCAACGCATCTCGCCGCGGCTGATGTTGTAGGCGTTCAGGTAGAACTGCGGCGCAATGGTCTTGAGGCGGTCGAAATCCACGATCTCCTCGATGAAGGGCACGTGCGCGCACAGGCCTTGGCTGTTGGGGCCCAGATCGCTGGGGCAGAGCGTGGCCAGCAGCAGCGATGTCCAGTCGGCCAGCAGACGCTGCCAAGGCCCTTGATCGGCCTGTTGTTGAATGCTCTGCAACAGGGGGTTCTGGCTTTGCCAGCTGCGCCACAGGTCGGCGGCCGGGCCGGGTTTGTTGAACACCTTGTAGTTGATCGGCAGCAGCCGGTAGATCGGATCGGATACGCCGAGATCGGCCAGCCGGCGCAAATTGTCCAGCGGCGAGCCCTTGCGCGGCGCCGCGTACAAGAGGCCGACTATGGCGCCGGCGCCGGAGGTGGAGATGATGTCGAATTCGACGCCGGCCTCCATCAGCGCGACCAGCGCGCCGGCCATCAAGGTTGCGTTGGGCGCGCCGCCGCCCAAGACCAGCGCGATGCTGGGCCTGTTTGCTTTTGCCATCGGAGTCCTCGTCGAGAGAGTGGCCGGTTGTTGCAACCGGTTGGGATTATGATTTAGTTCAATGTCATTGTTGCTGTTGAATTATGGATGCCAAGGCGTATTTTGCAACGCAATATGGTGTCAGTAATGACATTCTGATTTGTTGCGAGAAAGCAGCAGTGGCAGTGATTTGTCATTGGGTAATGAAAGATACCTTGCGGTACAAGGTAGTGGTTTGTATAGTGCAATCACAAGCAGATCGATGCCTTGGTCCGTCTAGCTATCTTGCAATGCAAGGTAGTTGGGTGGAAAGAACCGGGCGGTTTCAAGGAAGGCAAGATGAAAACCCAGTTGAAGAAGGGGACCCTGGACATGTGCGTATTGGCGGTATTGGCCCAGTCCGACAGCTATGCCTACGAATTGGTCAGCACTTTGTCGCGCACGATGGAAATCAGCGAAGGGACGATCTATCCGTTGATGCGCAGGCTGCAGAATGAATCCTGGGTCAGCACCTATCTGGTGGAGTCGGCGTCCGGGCCGTCGCGTAAATATTACACGCTGACCGAGGCGGGCAAACGGGAGTTGGAATTGATGCGGCGCGAGTGGCAGGAATTCGTCAGCGAAGTGGACAGCGTGCTGAGCCGCCTGCCGGCGGCCGGTCAGCCGGGAGAACAACAAGCATGAACCGCAAAGCGTTTTTGGCGCAATTGGAACAGGCCCTGGCGGGGATGCCGGCCGAGGAAATCCGTGAAATCGTCGCCGACTACCAAGAGTACTTCAGCGACGCGCAAGAAGCCGGCCGCGACGAGGACGAGGTGGTCGCCGCCCTGGGCAGTCCGCAGAAGCTGGCCAAGGAACTGAAGGCGCAGGCGCATTACCGCCAATGGGAAAGCCATCGTTCCTTCGGCAATTTGATGAGGGTGGTGGCTTCGGTCGCCGGCCTGGGCGTGCTGAACTTCTTCCTGGCGCTGCCCTTCATGATCTACCTGCTATGTCTGTCCATAGGCTATATGGTGTCCGGCAGCCTGTTGATCGCCGGCGTGGCGCTGGTGGCGGCCTGGGGCGGCAACAGCCTGTTCGGCTGGCCGGAGCTGGAGCCCAGCCTGTCGCCCGAGAAGGGCAAGATCGAGTTCAAGCTTCAAGCCGACGGGGAGCCGGTCCACGGCGTGAGCCTGAAGCAGGGGAGGCTGTTGCTGACGCTGGAGGAGGATGAAACCGCCAGCCTGAAGTTGCGTAGCGGAGAGCCGGTCAGGGTCAGTTACGACGGCGGCGAGTTGAAAGTCGACGCCAGCAATCCGGCGGCGCGGCAAACGATCAAACGCGAGAGCGAACGCTCCGTCAGCCTGGAGCGCGGCCAGCTGAGCGCGCTGACGCTGGTTTCGGACGGCGGCGACAGCATGGTGCTGGCGCAGGATGGGGATGGCCGTTCGCTGCGTTGGCGGATGATCTCGGCGCAGGCCTCCGCCGCTGTCGGCGAAGCCGGAGAAGCCGGCGATCTGGTGTTGAACGACGGCGAGAGCTCGCTGGTGATCAAGGATAACCGGCTGTCGCTGAAGGACGGCAAGGACCATATCGAGATCGACGGCATTCCGGGCTTGTCGCTGCAGGGCTCGGCGGCGGTCAGCGGCCTGGTGTTGTTATTGGTTGGCGGATTGGGGCTGGTGTTCTGCGTATGGCTGACGCGGCTGACCTGGCGCGGGCTGGT
Source organism: Chromobacterium sp. FG89 (assembly GCF_057808735.1). Lineage (NCBI taxonomy): Bacteria > Pseudomonadati > Pseudomonadota > Betaproteobacteria > Neisseriales > Chromobacteriaceae > Chromobacterium > Chromobacterium sp. FG89. The sequence continues at coordinate 236,434 of NZ_JBMDIQ010000001.1, forward strand.
GCGTTACGTCCGTTATCAGATCGATTTGGTGGCGGGCAGGGGCTTGGGCGGCAACGCGGTGTGAGGAGTGGTGTTTTTGACCGGACTTGGGAGAGAAACATGAAACACGATGCATGCATTCAACAATTGCAGCTGACCATGGAGCGCTTGCCCGAAGCCGAGCTGCGCAAGATTCTCAGCGACTATCGCGAATACATTCGCGAGGCGGTGGCCGATCAGCGCAATGAGAGCCGCCTGATCGCCGCGTGGGCGGATTCGCGACGGACCGTTTCGATTCTTGCGCGCAAAGGCTCGCTGAGCGCTCAGTGGGCGCGGTTGGCCCGCCACGCGGTGGGCGGAATGGCGGCCGCTTGCGGCGTGATCGCGATGTACTGGTTGTTCATGCAGTGAGGAAAACCACCGCCGCCGGCCAAGGCGGCGGCTTCTACTTGGGAAAGGGGTGCGTGATGAGGCGTGGGATAGTGCGCTTGCTGGCATTGACGGGGCTGATGGGCGGCGGGGTGGCTTACGCGGCGGAAGCGCCGATTGAAAAGCTGGTGATCAACGGCGACGCGGCCGTGCTCAAGCTGAGCGCGGACGACAAGCGGCCGTATCAGCTGGACCTGAACAAAAGCAATTGGGACGCCAAGCAGTGCAGCGCCCTGGTGCGGCGCGCAGGCGGCGTGGTCACGATCACAGTCAAGCTCAACGACAAGCTGTTGGGCAGCAGTTGCGGGTTGGAGATCGCCGGCAATCTGAAGCCGGGCAAACAGGTGGAATTGGGGCTGGCTGCGGTCAAGGGGTCGATCCGCGGCGCGTATTCGGCGATCCGGGTGGACAGCCGGGCGGTGGATCTAACGCTGGACGGCAAAGCCGCCAGCCTGTCCATGTCCGCCGACGCGATCAGGGCGCAGGCCAAGGGCGCTTACGACAAGCTGGCGCTCAAGGGGCAGGCGCTGACCTTGGGTTTCGAAGGCAGCAGCCGCGACATGGTTTTTGACGGCCAGGCGGTGAAGGCGAAGGTGAAGCTGACCGACGCCAAGCCCAGCGGCTCCTTGTCGCTGGACGCCACCACCGGCAAGTTGTCGCTGACGCTGCCCAAGTCCGCAACGCTGCAATACGAGGTGCGGGGCACGGCGGCCTCGGTGGACAGCAAGCTGCCCAGCACCGCTGGCGCGCCGCTGAAGCTGAGCGCGCGCGGCCAGGCGTTGAAAGTGGCGGTGGAGGCGGATTAAGACGCGGCCAAACAAAAACGGAGCCCGAGGGCTCCGTTCGCTTGGCCGACGAATCCGGCTCAGTAAGCGCAGACGGTGAACAACTCCAGGCCGCCGTCGCGCACCAGCTTGCCGCCGCCCAGTTCGGGCAGTTCGATGATGGCGGCGGCTTCCAGCACGTCGGCGCCCATGCGCTTCAGCAGTTTGTAGCCGGCCATCATGGTGCCGCCGGTGGCGACCAGATCGTCAATCAGGATGACGCGGTCGCCCGGCTTGCAGGCGTCGGTGTGCATTTCCACCGCGGCGTTGCCGTATTCCAGCTCGTACTCCTCCTCCACCGTGGTGAAGGGCAGCTTGCCGCGTTTTCGGATGGGCACGAAGCCTACGTTCAACTCGTAAGCCAGCACCGAACCGATGATGAAGCCGCGCGCGTCCAGGCCCGCCACCAGGTCCACTTTCTCCATCATGTAGCGATGCACATAGATGTCGATCAGCATGCGGAAGGTTTTGGGGTTCTGCAGCAGCGGGGTGATGTCGCGGAACATCACGCCTTGTTGCGGCCAGTTGGGCACAGTGCGGATCCAGCCTTTCAGATAGCTGGAGTAGTCGAGATTGCTAAGGTTTTCCATGGCCTTATTGTACTTCGAAATAAGGAGAGTCGCCGCGCGCCCCACAAGAAAAAGCCCGCCGCGCAGCGCGGCAGGCTAGGAGTCCGTATCAATTATTGACGTTTCAGTGGAAGAAAGCCAGTTTGAAGATCCACAGCGCGGCGATCACCAGCACCGGCGGCTTCAGATCGGAGAAACGGCCGGCCAGAATCTTGATCACCGCGTAGCTGATGAAGCCGAAGGCGATGCCGTCGGCGATGGAGAAGGTGAAGGGCATCGCCAGCGCGGTCATCACCGCCGGCGCGGATTCGGTCAGATCGCTCCAGTCGATCTCGGCCAGGCCGCGCGCCATCAGCACCGCCACATAGCACAGCGCGGGCGCGGTGGCGTAGGCGGGCACGGTGGCGGCCAGCGGCGACAGCCACAGCGAGGCCAGGAACAGCAGCGCCACCACCATGGCGGTCAGGCCGGTGCGGCCGCCCACGGCGGTGCCGGCGGCGGACTCGACATAGGCGGTGGTGGACGAAGTGCCCATTACCGCGCCGGCGGTGATCGCCACCGAGTCGGCCAGCAGCGCGCGCTTCAGGCGCGGCAGCTTGCCGTCCTTGTCCAGCAGGCCGGCGCGGTGAGACACGCCCACCAGAGTGCCGGTGGTATCGAACAGATCGACGAAGAAGAAGACGAAGATCACGCCGATCAGGCCGGCTTGCAAGGCGCCGGCGATATCCATCTGCATGAAGGTGGGCGCCATGCTCGGCACCGGCGCCACCACGCCCTTGAACGGAGACAGGCCCATGGCGATGGACAGCACCGTCACCACCAGGATGCCGATGATGATGGAGCCCGGCACCTTGCGGTATTCCAGCGCCACGATTAGGAAGAAGCCCAGAATGGCCAGCAGGGTGGTGGGCTTGTGGATGTCGCCCAGGGTCAGATAAGTTTCCGGGTGCGGCGCGATCACGCCGGCGTTCTTCAGCGCGATGATGGCGAGGAACATGCCGACGCCGGCGGAAATGGCGAATTTCAGCGACTGCGGGATGGCGTTGACGATGGCCTCGCGCACGCGGAACAGGCTGACCGCCAGGAACACGATGCCGGAGATGAACACCGCGCCCAGCGCGGTTTCCCAGGACAGCCCCATGCCCTTGACCACGCTGAAGGTGAAGTAGGCGTTCAGGCCCATGCCCGGCGCCAGCGCGATCGGGTAATTGGCCACCAGGCCCATGATGGCGGTGCCCAGCGCCGCGGCCAGACAGGTGGCGACGAAGACGGCGTTCAGGTCCATGCCGGTGCTCGACAGGATCAGCGGGTTGACCAGGATGATGTAAGCCATGGTCAAGAAGGTGGTAAAGCCGGCGATGACCTCGGTCTTCACCGTGGTGCCGTTTTCTTTCAGCTTGAAGAAGCTGTCAAGGAATTGCATGGCGAAACGCGCTCCAAAGGAGGTAGGTAGGAAAAAAACCAGCCATTTTATTCAGCCTGAAGAGATTTACCTAAATCTTGACGTGAAAATAACTTGGCGATTAACAGCCGGTACGCGCTTATGGTATTCTGGAGAATTACTCATTTGGCAGGAAGTACCTTTCATGAGCCAGCCAACCGGTAATATTTTTATCGTGGTCGCTCCTTCCGGCGCGGGGAAAACCTCGCTAGTGGCGGCCTTGCTCCAGGCGGAGCCGTCTGTGGAACTGTCCATTTCTTATAGCACGCGCGCGCCGCGCAAGGGCGAAGAGGACGGCAAGCATTACCACTTCGTCGATCAGGCCACGTTCAAGTCCATGATCGAACGCGGCGATTTCCTCGAGTACGCGGAAGTCTACGGCAACTACTACGGCACCAGCGCGCCGTGGATACGCAGCCGCCTGGCCGTGGGGCAGGACATTCTGCTGGAGATAGACTGGCAGGGCGCCGAGCAAGTGCGCAAGGTCTTCCCCGAGGCGATAGGCATTTTCATCGCGCCGCCGTCGATAGAAGAGCTGGAGCGCCGCCTGCGCGGACGCGCCACCGACAGCGAGGAAGTGATCCGCCGCCGGCTGGCTTCCGCCCGCGCCGAGATCGACAAGATCGCCGAATACGACTACATCGTGGTCAACGACGATTTCGAGCGCGCCCGCCTCGACCTGATCAGCGTCGTGCGCGCCAATCGGCTGCGCAGCGCCATCCAATGCCGCAAGCTGGCGACGATGCTGGCGCGGATGGGACAGACCGGCTGATCCGACCGTTTGTTGGTGAGTCGACTAAAATTTAGATATAGTGATCCCTCTGGGCGTTGCCGCGGCCGCAAGAACGGCGACCGACAACGCCCTTGGCAACTTTGGAAGAAAGAAAGCACATGGCCCGTATTACTGTTGACGATTGCCTGGACCGCATCCAGAACCGTTTCGACCTGACCCTGGCCGCCGCCTACCGCGCGCGCCAAGTGGCTTCCGGCGCCAGCCCCTTCGTTGAAGCCGGCCGCCATAAGCCCACCGTCGTCGCGCTGCGCGAAATCGCCGCCGGCCACGTCGGCAAGGAAGTTCTGAGCCGCGGCAAAGCCTGATTGCAAGTGGGTGGTGGGTTATGGCAACCGGCATCGAGGATGAAATCGACTATAACGCCCTGATCGACAGCGAAGCGCAAGCGTTTTTCGAGTCTGTCGCGCGTTATCTCAAGCCGGAGGACGTCCAGCTGTTGCGGCAGGCTTTCGAAGTCAGCCGCGCGGCGCACGAAGGGCAAACCCGCAAGAGCGGCGAACCCTACATCACCCACCCGCTGGCGGTGGCCTGCATGTTGGCCGAGTGGCGGTTGGACGTGCAGGGCCTCGCCGCCGCCTTGCTGCACGATGTGCTGGAAGACACCGGCGTCACCAAGCCGACGCTGATCGAAAAGTTCGGCAAGATCATCGCCGATCTGGTGGACGGCCTCTCCAAGCTGGAGCGGCTGGAATACCAGACCAAGGAAACCGCGCAGGCGGAAAGCTTCCGCAAAATGGTGCTGGCGATGGCGCGCGACATCCGCGTCATCATCGTCAAGCTGGCGGACCGGCTGCACAATATGCGCACGCTGGATTCGATGCGCGAGGACAAGCGCCGCCGCATCGCGCTGGAAACCTTGGAAATCTACGCGCCGATCGCCAACCGCATCGGCCTGAACAAGGTTTACCGCGAACTCCAGGACCTGGCGTTCAAGCACCTGCACCCGCATCGCTACGGCGTGTTGTCCAAGGCGGTGCGCGCCGCGCGCGGCAATCGCCGCGAAGTGGTCACCAAGATCCTGCAATCCGTCAGCCAGAAGCTGGTGCAGAGCAATATCGAAGCCACCATCAAGGGGCGAGAGAAAAACCTCTACAGCATCTACAAGAAAATGCAGGAAAAACACCTGTCGTTTTCCGAGGTGCTGGACATCTACGGCTTCCGCGTCGTCGTCAACGACATTCCCGGCTGTTACCTGGCCCTGGGCGCGCTGCACAGCCTGTACAAGCCGATTCCCGGCAAATTCAAGGATTACATCGCCATTCCCAAGGGCAATGGCTATCAGAGTCTGCACACCACCTTGTTCGGCCCCTACGGCACGCCGGTGGAGATGCAGATCCGCACTCGCGAAATGAACAGCGTGGCCGAGGCCGGCGTGGCCTCGCACTGGATGTACAAGAGCGGCGACGGCGTCAACACCGCGCAGCAGCGCACCCACCAGTGGCTGCAAAAAATCATGGACATGCAGGAGGAGAGCGACGATCCGGTCGAATTCCTCGAGCACATCAAGATCGACCTGTTCCCGGACGAAGTCTACGTGTTCACGCCCAAGGGCAAGATCATGGTGATGCCGCAGGGCGCGACCCCGGTGGACTTCGCCTACGCGGTGCACACCGACATCGGGCACCGCTGCATCGCCGCGCGCGTCAATCACGCGCTGGTGCCGCTGCGCACCGTGCTGCGCAACGGCGACACCGTGGAAATCATCACCTCCACCCAGGCCAAGCCCAATCCGTCCTGGCTGACCTTCGTGCAGAGCGGCCGCGCGCGTTCCGGCATCCGCAATTACCTGAAGAGTTTGCAGCAGGAAGAAGCGGTCGGCCTGGGCGAGAAGCTGCTCAAGCAAGCGATAGGCGCGCTGGCGGTGACGCCGCTGGCCTTGAGCGAGGAGCTGTGGGTGGAGTATCTGGCCGCTTTCGGCGAGAAACTCGCCTCGCAGCAGGACGTGCTGGCCGACATCGGCGCCGGCAAGCTGATGCCCATCGTGGTGGCGCGCAGGCTGCTGGAGCTGGCCGGCGAGCGCTTGGGCGAGGAAGTGAAAGTGGGGCCGGTGACCATACGCGGCAACGAGGGCGGCATGGTGCAGCTGTCGCCGTGCTGCAACCCGCTGCCGGGCGACGACATTTTGGGTGTCATCACCAAGGGCCAGGGCCTGGTCATCCACCGCAAGGGCTGCCCGAACGCGCGGCGGGCGGATCACGACAAGCTGCTGGACGTCAATTGGGAAGCGCAGCGCGACCGCATGTTCGGCGTCACCGTCGGCGTGCTGTCCCGCAACGAGCGCGGCGCGCTGGCCGATATCGCCACCGCGATTTCCCAGGCCTCGGCCAATATCGAAAGCGCCGACACCCAGGACAGCAGCCGCGACGGCGACGGCCTGTTCAACATCCACTTCCGCTTGCAGGTGGAGGGCGTCGAGCATCTGGAGCGCGTGCTGAGCGCCATCCGCGTGCTGCCGGTGGTGCAGCGCGTGCAAAGGAGATGAGATGCTGAAACTCAAGATCAACGGCGAGGGCCGCGAACTGGGCGGCGTCGCCAATGTGGCCGAGCTGGTGGCGGCGCTGGGCCTTGTCGGCAAGCGCGTGGCGCTGGAAAAGAATGGCGAGATCGTGCCGCGCAGCCAGTATCCGGCCACCGGGCTGGCCGATGGCGACGAACTCGAAATCGTGGTGGCCGTCGGCGGAGGCTGAGCGGCAAAGCTGATAGAGGTGCAGGAGTGGCGGATCAACTGATCATCGCAGGCAAGGCTTACAATTCGCGTTTGCTGGTGGGAACCGGCAAGTATCGGGATTTTGAGGAAACGGCCCGGGCGCTGGACGCGTCGGGAACGGAAATCGTCACCGTCGCCATTCGTCGCGTCAACCTGGGTCAGAATGCCGGCGAACCCAATTTGCTGGACTTTTTGCCGAAAAACCGGTATAACCTTCTCCCCAATACGGCGGGGTGTTATTCCGCCGACGACGCCATTCGCACTTTGCGCCTGGCCAGAGAGCTTCTGGACGACCATCGTCTGGTCAAACTGGAAGTGCTGGGCGATCCGAATACCTTGTTCCCCAACGTCAAGGAAACCCTGAAAGCGGCCGAAGTGCTGGTGGCCGAAGGTTTCGACGTGATGGTGTACACCTCGGACGATCCCATCATCGCCCGGGAGCTGGAGCAAATGGGCTGCTGCGCCATCATGCCGCTGGCCAGCCTAATCGGCTCCGGGATGGGGATTCTGAATCCGTGGAATTTGAAGTTGATTATCGAGCAGTCCAAGGTTCCCGTGCTGGTTGACGCCGGCGTCGGCACCGCGTCCGACGCGGCGATTGCGATGGAACTGGGCTGCGATGGCGTGCTGATGAACACTGCGATTGCCGCCGCGCAACAACCGGTGTTGATGGCCCACGCTATGAAACAGGCTGTAGAAGCAGGCCGATCGGCATATCTTGCCGGCCGGATGCCGAAACGTTTTTATAGTGCAGTACCTAGTTCTCCTAGTGAGGGGGTGATTTCTTCCGTCAAGCCGTGATGCGTAAAGCGCCACAGATTGCTTGGTCGGAACGCTTCAGACTTTTCCAAACCGCGTAAGATTGTTAAAATGCTGTTTTTTATAGCTCCAGCCACGTCTGGACGCTAGGAACTAAGGATACTAGATTCAATGCCGAACATTCGCGTTAAAGAGAACGAGCCGTTTGAAGTTGCAATGCGTCGCTTCAAGCGCGCGGTGGAAAAAACCGGTCTGCTGACCGAACTGCGCGCCCGCGAGTTCTACGAAAAACCGACTGCCGAGCGCAAGCGCAAGCACGCAGCTGCCGTTAAGCGCCACTACAAGCGCATCCGCAGCCAAATGCTGCCGCCGAAACTCTACTAAGAGTTCGTCTGGTCAGTAAGCAGGACCGCAGGCTTAGCCTGCGGTTTTGCCATTTGTAGTTCCCCGTTTGCAGACTCTGACGGCATGGGTTTTGAACGATTCAAAACCAATGTCATCAGGGTTTGACTCTCTCTAAAGTGCGCGCTCGCCGCCGGCGACGAGTGGCGGTCATCTTTCGGAAAGCAAGCAATGAGCCTCAAGCAGCGAATCAGCGACGACATGAAATCTGCAATGAAAGCGCGGGAAAGCGACAAGCTGGCGGCTATCCGCCTGTTGCTGGCGGCCATCAAGCAGAAGGAAGTGGACGAGCGCGTGGAGCTGGACGACGCCGGCGTGGTCGCCGTCATCGACAAGATGCTCAAGCAGCGCCGCGATTCGGTCAGCCAGTACGAGGCGGCTCAGCGCCAGGATTTGGCCGACAAGGAAAAATTCGAGATGGACGTGCTGATGGCCTATATGCCGCAGCAATTGTCCGCCGGAGAGATTGACGCGCTGGTGGCCAAGGCTGTCGCCGACAGCGGCGCCGCCGGCATGCAGGACATGGGCAAGGTGATGGGGCTGTTGCGGCCGCAATTGGCCGGCCGCGCCGATATGGCGCAGGTTTCCGCCTCCATCAAGGCCAAGCTGGCCGGCTAGCCGGCTTCGGGCCGCGTGTGCGGCCCGCGCCATCGGTGACCTTGTTTGATCCCTCAGGATTTTGTCGATCAGTTATTGTCCCGCGTCGATATCGTCGACGTGGTGGACCGTTACGTCCCCTTGAAAAAGGGCGGCCAGAACTATCTGGCCTGCTGCCCGTTTCATAAGGAAAAGTCGCCGTCGTTCACGGTGAGCCCGTCCAAGCAGTTCTATCACTGCTTTGGCTGCGGCGCTCACGGCTCGGCCATCGGCTTCGTGATGGAATACCAGGGGCTGGGCTTCGTCGACGCGGTGAAGCTGCTGGCCGAAGGCATCGGCATGCAGGTGCCGGACAGCCGCGCCCACGCCAACCCGGAAGCCAGCCGTGCCGCGCGCGAGCGCAAGCTGTCGCTGGAACAAATGATGCAGATGGCGGCAGGCTACTACAAACAGCAGCTGAAGTCCGCGCCCAACGCCATTTCCTATCTGAAAGGCCGGGGTTTGAGCGGCGAAGTGGCCGGCCGCTTTGGTCTTGGCTTCGCGCCGGACGGCTGGCAGAACCTGGAAGCGGTGTTTCCGGACTACCAGGACGACAAGCTGGTCGATACCGGCCTGGTCATCGTCAATGAAGAGAAGGGCCAGCGTTACGACCGCTTTCGCGATCGGGTGATGTTCCCCATCCGCAACCAGCGCGGCGCCATCATCGGCTTTGGCGGCAGGGTGATGGGCAAGGGCGAGCCCAAGTATCTGAATTCGCCGGAAACGCCCTTGTTCGAGAAGGGCCGGGAGTTGTACGGCCTCTACGAGGCGCGGCAGGCGATACGGGATAAAAACCGCGTGCTGGTGGTCGAAGGCTATATGGACGTGGTGGCGCTGGCTCAGTTCGGCGTCGCTTACGCGGTGGCCACGCTGGGCACCGCCACCACCGGCGAGCACGCGCGCAAGCTGATGCGCCACGCGGACCAGGTGTACTTCTGCTTCGACGGCGACAAGGCCGGTCAAAAGGCGGCTTGGCGCGCGCTGGAAAACAGCCTGCCGCAATTGCAGGACGGCAAGGCGCTGAACTTTCTGTTCCTGCCGCAGGAGCATGATCCGGACAGCTATATCCGCGAGTTCGGCGCCGAGGCCTTTGAAAAAGTATTGGAAGAGCAGAGCCTGCCTCTGTCCGTTTACTTCACCCGCGAGCTGTGTCGCGAGGTGAACCTGACCACGCCGGAAGGCAAGGCCGATCTGATCCGTCAGGCCGCCCCCCTTCTGGCGCAGATTGCCGCTCCGGCACTGGGCTTCATCATCAAGAAAAGACTGGCAGAACTTGCCGGTGTGGATGTCGACGAATTCGACATGTTGACGACGGGCCAAAGGAAGTCGGAGCGCAAAGGCAAGCGGGAGCACCGTTTGCCGGAGGTATCGCATCGTCCGCAACAGTCCTCCATGGTGACGCGCCTGATCAAATGGCTGCTGTTGAATCCTGGTTGGGCTGGCGATGTGCGCTTGCCGGACAGCATGGCGCTGTCCGACGAGCTTGCCTGTTTTGCCATGTTGGCCGAATGCGTGCAAGGGCACGACCAGCCGCCGAATACGGCGCAATTGATGGAAAGCCTGCGTGGCACTCCATATGAAGGGCTGGTGGATAGTGTTCTGCAGCAGGCCATGCAGGATCCGGATGAGTTCGCCGATCCCAGCGAGGAAGATAGGCAGCAGTTTCAGGACGGCGCGGCCAAGCTCCTGAAAATGCTGCATCAAACTCAGGTGGAGCGGCTAAAACAAAAGGACCGGAACGAAGGCCTGACTCCGGAAGAAGTCAGATTGCTAGGGGAATTGCTGCGGGATTTGCTGACGCCAAACGCTTGACGACGTCGCCGCCCCGGCAGATCGCAGAGCGGTCTGGCGTACGCGCCGGACTGCCGAAAGCGATGCCGCGGCGGTAGAAAGCGCCCCGCAGGGCTACACAAACAGCGTTATTTGCTTGTGTTATTATCAACTGTTTTTTTCGGCTTATTTCAAGCAGGAAGCGAAATGGCGGCCTCTCCCGAAAATCAAAAAGACGTGCAGGAAAACGAAACCGAAGTGATGAGCCTGGAAGAGCAGCGTAAACGCCTGCGCCAGCTGATCGCCTTGGGCAAGGAGCGTGGGTATCTGACCTACGCGGAAATCAACGACCACCTGCCGGAAGACGTGTCCGACGCAGAACAGATCGAAAACATCGTCACGATGATTTCCGGTCTGGGCATCCAGGTTTACGACGAGGCGCCGGATGCGGACACGCTGCTGATGTCCGACGCCACCCCGCCGGTGGCCGACGAAGACGCCGTGGAAGAAGCCGAAGCGGCGCTGTCCTCGGTGGATTCCGAATTTGGCCGCACCACGGACCCGGTGCGCATGTATATGCGCGAAATGGGCTCGGTGGAGCTGCTGACCCGCGAAGGCGAGATCGAAATCGCCAAGCGGATCGAAGACGGCCTGAAGTACATGATCCAGGCGATTTCGGCTTGTCCGGGCACCATCGCCGAAGTGCTGGAGCTGGTTGAGCGCGTCGGCCGCGACGAAGTGCGCGTGGACGAAGTGGTTGACGGCTTTATCGATCTGAACGCGCCGTCCGAAGAGGACGCCGCGTTCGCCGAGCCGGCGGACGAAGACGAGTTGCTCGAAGCCGAGGCCGAAGAGGAAGACGAGAGCGAGGACGAGGACGGCGACGCCGCCGACGCCGCCGGCGTCAACCTGGAAGAGCTGAAGCAGCAGGCGCTGGAGCACTTCACCGGCGTGCGCATGTTGTTCGACAAGATGGTCAAGGTGCTGTCCGTCAAGGGCGCGCAGAGCAAGGAATACCTGGAGCTGCAGGACGCGATCACCACCGAGTTCATGCTGGTGCGCTTCTCCACCCGCCAGGTGGAAAGCCTGTGCGACTCGCTGCGCAGCCGCGTCAACGAAATCCGCACTTACGAACGCGACATCCAGGATATCTGTGTCAGCCGCGTGCGCATGGAGCGCGCCCACTTCATCAAGGTGTTCCCGGGCAACGAGACCAATCTTGACTGGGTGGAAGACGAAATCCATTCCGGCAAGGCCTGGGCGGAAGCCTTGACCCGCTTCAAATACGCGATCATCGAGAAGCAGACCAAGCTGTCCGAGCTGCAGGATCGCGCGATGCTGCCGATCAAGGCGCTGAAGGAAATCAACCGCCAGATGTCGGCGGGCGAGTCCAAGGCGCGCCGCGCCAAGAAAGAGATGATCGAGGCCAACTTGCGCCTGGTGATCTCCATCGCCAAGAAGTACACCAACCGCGGTTTGCAATTCCTCGATCTGATCCAGGAAGGCAATATCGGTTTGATGAAGGCCGTGGACAAGTTCGAATACCGCCGCGGCTACAAGTTCTCGACCTACGCCACCTGGTGGATTCGCCAGGCGATCACCCGCTCCATCGCGGACCAGGCGCGCACCATCCGCATTCCGGTGCACATGATCGAGACCATCAACAAGATGAACCGCATCAGCCGTCAGATTCTGCAGGAAACCGGCCACGAGCCGGATCCGGCCGAGTTGGCGGAAAAGATGGAGATGCCGGAAGAGAAGATTCGCAAGATCATGAAGATTTCCAAGGAGCCCATCTCCATGGAAACCCCGATCGGCGACGACGACGATTCCCATCTTGGCGATTTCATCGAGGACCAGAACAACCTGGCGCCGTCCGACGCTGCGATGTATTCCAGCCTGAAGGACGCCACCAAGGAAGTGCTGGACACGCTGACGCCGCGCGAAGCCAAGGTGCTGCGCATGCGCTTCGGCATCGATATGAACACTGACCACACGCTGGAAGAAGTGGGCAAGCAGTTCGACGTGACCCGCGAGCGCATCCGCCAGATCGAAGCCAAGGCCTTGCGCAAGCTGCGTCATCCGACCCGTTCGGAACGCCTGCGCAGTTTCCTGGACAACGAGCCGGGCGGTCAGTGATCGGATCGCGAGACCGGGTCTAGGCCGATGGCCTGAGCCGGATGAAAACCCCAAGCCGTCGGAATTCGACGCTTGGGGTTTTGCTTTTTGGCTGTTATAATGCGCTGCTCTGGGCCTCTAGCTCATGCTTGGTTAGAGCAGCGGACTCATAATCCGTTGGTGCGGGGTTCGACTCCCCGGGGGCCCACCAAGACTTCCGCGCAGCATGCGGCGGCGCTTGGCGCATTGATATCGGAAGCCGACGCTCAAGTCGGCTTTTTTGTTGCGGCGGCCGCGCCGCCGCGGCCTCCCTATCCGCCTTTTCTTTGGGGTTTCCCCGCCCGATCTCCATGCCGGAGAGACGTAGCTTTTAGCTATTTCCCTGCTATGCCGATGGGGAAAATCAATATGCTGCGCTATTTTAAGTTACTATCTAGCGTTTCGCGCATCATTGCGCGCTCTCATGTGGAAAAGACCGAATGCCCCAGAAGGAAAAAAAGGCGGCAAGCAGCAACGCCACATTGGCCGACAAGGTATTCCAGGAGTTGCGGCGGGACATTCTGCTGGGCGTGTACCGCCCGTCGCAGAAGCTGCTATTGCATGATCTCAAGGCGCGCTACGACGCCGGCGGCTCGCCGATCCGCGAGGCGCTGCTGCGCCTGAGCTGGTGCAAATACGTGGTGATGGAGCCGCAGCGCGGCTTTTGGGTGGCGCCGATTTCCCACCATGAACTTTACGACATCCTGCTGGTGCGCCGAGTGCTGGCGGAGGAGGCGGTGCGCCGTTCTCTGGCGCAGGGCGACGAGGCGTGGGAGCTGGAGGTGTTGGCCAGCTATCACCGCTTGAGCCGGATAGATCTGAACGACGTGAATGTGGATTTGCAGGACTGGGCAGACCGCCACATGGCGTTTCACCTGGCCATCATCAGCGGCAGCCACTCGCCGGTGATTGTGGAGGTGATGGAGTCCTTGTACAACCGTTTGGAGCGCTATCGGCACATCTGGTTCGACCCGGCCTTGCCGACCTCCAAGCGCTATAGCGACGAGGGCGAGCATCAGGCCATCATGCAGGCGGTGCTGGCCAGAGACGCGGACCGGACGCTGCAATTGCTGGATCAGCATTATTCCCACGTGATGCAGGTGGTGGAAGGCCTGAGCACAGAGGCTTTTCTGCCCCGCTAGCCTATCCAGCCGGCTGCCCCGCCCATGCGCGCTTGGGCGGCCGGACGGGGCGAGCCCGGCGCTTCAGCGCCCGGGCCGTTTCACGCGCTTACTCCCAAATCAACAGACAGTACTGTTTCTTGCCGCGTCGCAACAGCGTGTAGCGCTGATGAAGGTGGTCGGCCTGCTCCAGGCGCGCGTCCAACGCGTCCGCCCTGGCGCCGTTGACGCTGACGGCGCCGCTTTGCAGCAGCGTGCGGGCCTCGCTTTTGGACGCGGCCAGGCCGCTGGCCGCCAAGGCGTCGACCAAGGGCGTGGACTGCCGCGGCAAGGCCAGCCGGGGCATGCCGTCTTGCGCCAGTTGGGCGAAGTCCGCGGCGCCGAGCCGCTCCACATCGTTGTCGAACAGGCTGAGGGTGATGCGCTGGGCGGCGGCGAGCGCGGCCGGACCGTGAACCAGCTCGGTCACTTGTTCGGCCAGGATGCGTTGCGCCCGCGGCTTGCCACCGGACGCGCGGTCCTCGGCCTCGATGACCTCGATCTCCTCGTTGGACAAAAAGGTGAAGTAGCGCAGGAAGCGGTAGACGTCGGCATCGGCCGCGCCCAGCCAGAACTGGTAGAAGGCGTAGGGTGAGCACTTGCTCGGGTCCAGCCACACCGCGTTGCCTTCGCTTTTGCCGAATTTGGTGCCGTCGCTATTGGTGATCAAGGGCATGGTCAGGCCGAAGGCCTGTTGCTGGGTCACCCGTCTGACCAGGTCGACGCCGGCGGTGATATTGCCCCATTGATCGGAACCGCCGATCTGCAGTTTGCAGCCGAAGCGGCGGTTCAGCTCCACGAAGTCGTGGCTCTGGAGCAGGCTGTAGGCAAACTCGGTGAAGGAGATGCCGACATCGTCGCGGTTGATCCGCTGCTGCACCGACTCCTTCTTGATCATGGCGTTGACCGAGAAATGCTTGCCGACGTCGCGCAGGAAGTCCAGCGCGCTCATCTGGGCGAACCAATCGTGGTTGTTGGCCATCAGGGCGGCGTTGTCGCCTTCGAAACTGAGGAAGGGCTCCACCTGGCGGCGGATCTTGTCCACCCAGCCGGCCACCACGTCCGAGGTGTTGAGTTTGCGCTCGCTGGCCTTGAAGCTGGGGTCGCCTATCATGCCGGTGGCGCCGCCGACCAGGGCGATAGGGCGGTGCCCGGCCATCTGGAAGCGCTTGAGCAACAGCAGCGGCACCAGGTGGCCGAGGTGCAGGCTGTCGGCGGTGGGGTCGAAACCGCAGTACAGGGTGACCGTTTCCCGGGACAGCAGCGCGTCGAGCGCGTCCGCGTCGGTGGCCTGCGAGATCAGGCCGCGTTGCTGCAGATCCCGGATCAGGGTCGATTGCTTCATTTCGTTTACCTCCATGATTGCGGCGCGCGGCCGTATTGGCCGCGCGTCCGGACGACGGCGCGCTTGCGCCGTCAGAACACGGGCAGCAGTCCTTGCATCACCAGGATCTGGAACAGGATGATGGCGAGGCCGGAACCGCCTATCGCCCAATGCAGGGTGCCGCCGCCGCTGACCTGGTAGCCGGGCCGGTAGTTGTCCTGGCGGCGCAGCTTGATCAGGGCCAGCGCCGGGAACAGGATGGCGAGAATCACCAGGAAGATGGCGGCGGCGCCCAGCGCGGCGATGAAGCCGCTGGGGAAAAACAGGGCGAAGCCCAGCGGCGGCAGATAGGTGATCAGCGCGGTCTGCAGCCGCTGCCGCAGGCTGTCGCCGCGTTTCAGCGTGCTGGCCATGGCGTCGAACAGGCCGAGCGAAACGCACAGATAAGAAGTGAACAGCGCGATGGACGAGAAGGCGGACAGCAGGGAGGGCACTTGCGGCGTGGGCACCAGCGCGTGGAATTCGTCCAGGAACATGCCCACCGAACCGTTATGGGCGGAGATGGCTTGAAAGCTGTGGCTGCCGTAGCGCGGCAGCGCGCCCAGCGTGTTGAACACCCACAGCAGGTAGACGCCCATGGGAATCAGGCTGCCGGCGATGAAGACATTGCGCAGCGTGCGGGGCTGATCGCGGCCCAGGTATTTGACCATGCTGGGCACGCTGCCGTGAAAGCCGAAGGCGGTCAGAAACATGGGGATGGCGGCCAGCATGTATTTGGCCGAGTCCGTGTTTTCCGACAGGTTGCCGGTGTCGACATAGGGCTGAATGACCGCGCTGAGCGAGAGAAAGATCAGGATGTTGAGGCTGAACAGCAACCGGTTGACCTTGTCCACCGCGGTGGTGCTGGCGAAGACGATGCCGCCGATCAGCGCGGTGAAGGCCAGCGAGACCTGGCCGGGCGACAGGGTCAGGCCCAGGTATTGGTGCAGGCCGGATTGATAGGTGGAGCCGCCGCCGGAGATATAGGCGGAGGAGAGCGCGTAGAGCAGGAGCAACAGGCTGGCGTTGATCAGATAGCTGCCCTTGGCGTTGAACAGCGAGCGGGCGATGGCGTCGAAGCCGTAGCCTTCGGGAAAGGACAGACAGACCTCCAGCAGCATCAGGCCGGTATAGGTCATCAGCGCCCAGATCAGAAACAGGGTCAGGCAGGCGTAGCCGAAGCCCATGCCGGCGGACACCAGCGGCAGCGCCAGCATGCCGGCGCCCAGCATGGTGCCGGAAATCAGCAAGGTGGCCCCGATGGCCTTGAAATTGACTTGCATGTGGAATCCTCAACCATCCTTGATGAAGAGAAGGATGCGTTCGTAAAAACCGGACAAACTCATAGTCGGTATTGGGTCTGGTAGTGAAAAAAACGCTCCCGGCCAGGCCGGGAGCGGAGGGGGATCAGGCGGCGATCAGGGCGTCGGCGCCGGCCTTGTCTTCCATGTCCACGATCTGGGCCAGCTTGGCGGCGAAGACTTCGCGCAGCTGTTCCCAGTAGGCGTCGAAGTCCTCGGCCTTGCGCAGGAAGTGGGTCATCACCGCGGCGCGCAGGATGTAGACGCTTTCCACCTTGTCCCATTCGGCGCGGCTGAAGCCGCGGCTGGCCACGTAGTGCCATGGGGTGTCGCCGTACTCTTCCACCGACAGCGAAGTCGAGGAGGTCAGGAAGTCGTTGGTGTAGGTGCGGCCGGAAGCGTAGGAGCAGATCTCGTACATCTTCTTGTTCAGCCGGTTGTGGTCTTCCAGGCTGTCGTTGCCGATTTCCTTGAAGGTGAAGTTCACCATGTGGAAGTCCGGGTGCATGATGGGACGCACTTCGAACTGGCGGCGGCCGACGGTCAGCGGCTTGGCGGCGGCCAGACGCTGGGCGAACCAGTCGGCGGTGACGATGCCGCGGCCGATCACCTTGCCGTAGCCGCCGATGTTCAGCGGCACCAGACGGTGGGCCGCCCATACCGCGGCGGCGGTGGCGCCGGCCTTGGAGCCTTCCATGATGGAGGAGCCCAGCACCACCTTGGTGTCCGCGCCTTCGGCCTCGTCCACTTCTTCGAACACATAGGCCGCGTGGTAGGAGATCAGGTCGACGATGCGCTTGTCCTTCATGCAGACGGCGCCGGCCGCGTACTGGATGTAGCCCACCTTGTGCGGGTCCACGGTGATGGAGTCCGCTTCCGCCATCGCCTTGAAGCCTTCGTAGACGTCGCGCTTGGGCCAGGTCACGCCGGCCGGGATGATGTCTTCGGCGCGGTAGCGGGCCAGCAGCGCGTCGTAGTCCATGAACTGATTGTTGTCATCGAGGAACATCGCGCGGACATAGCCGCCGTAGGCCGCGTCCACGTGCACGTAGAAGGAGGCGCCGTATTTCTGTTCGCACTCGGCGCGCAGCTTGATCACTTCGTCGACATGGTCGATCGAGCCTTCCTCGGTGGTGCCCACCACGGAGACCATGGCCAGGATGGGGTGGCCTTCCTCGATCAGGCGGAAGGTGATCTCGCGCATCTTGGCCACGTCGGTGCGGTAGTTCTCGTCCACCGGCAGCGGCACGATGTGTTCCTGGCCGATGCCCAGCACGTCCATCGCCTTCATCCACGAGTAGTGCTTGGATTGCGGCACCAGGATCTTGCCCAGCGAACCTTGCTTGATGCCGACGCCGCGGCAGGACATCGCGCGCACTTCTTCGAACAGGCCGCGTTTTTTCAATTCGTCGGTCAGGTCCAGCACCGCGCTGGGCGACAGGTTCAGCAGTTCGCGCTCGCTCTTGCCGGCGACCAGATCGCGGGCTTTTTCATGCTGGGCGATGGCCAGCGGCATGGTCTTCAGATTGCGCGCCACCCACATGCCTTCGTAGTTGGCCACGGTGCCGCCGGAGGTGATGTGGCCCCAGCTGCGCTTGGGGTCGTAGCCGAACATCCGGCACAGATCGAGGCCGGCTTCCACTTCCAGTTCGGTGGTGGTGGGCGAGGCTTCGTGCGCGCAGTTGTTCGGGTTGTACATCATGGTCATTACGTAGGCCAGATTGGACACCATCAGCGTGTCCGCATTCATATGGCCCAGATAACGCGGCGAGAACCAGGGCACCGAGGTGTTCTTCAGCTTGGAGGACAGCTGGCGCAAGATGCCTTCGGTGCGATACAGGGTCTGGCGGAAATCGCCGGCGTGCTGTTCCACCGGGGTGACCAGCGCCGGGTCTTCCGGGTGAAAGTCCGCGCGCCAGTGCAGGTGTTCGGACACGGCGTATTCCATCATTTCCTTGAAGAACACGCGGTTTTCGGATTTGGGGCCGATGAACAGGGCATCGACGTTAAGCGGGGAGAAAGTCGGATTGGTCATGACTGAGTAACCTTGTTATTTAAGAGAGGCGTGAGCCGGCTCATTTGCCTTCGGCGGGACGAGCCTTGCTGGCGGGCGAGGTGCGCGGGGCGACGCCGGCGGAACGGGCGTGCTTGGCTTTTTGGCCGTAGGCGTACACCAGGAAGGGAATCACCAGCATGACGGCGAGGCCGATGAGCTGGAACTGCAGGTATTCATGCGCGGAGCCATGGAAGCTGCCCGGCGGGATGAAGCCCAGGTAGCCGGCCAGCAGGGAGATGGCGATGCCCAGGCCGGAGCAGATCCACATGCCCGCCTTGCCGCCGGGAACGCGGAAGCTGCGTTCCACGTCCGGGCGCTTGTAGCGCAGATAGATGGCGGCGGAGAACATGAACAGATAGGCCACCAGATAGACGAGCCCGGTCAGGCCCATCAGCATGAAGTAGAAGTTGTCCACATTGGGCATCACGGTGATCAGCACGCCGACGATGGTGATGGCCGCCGCCTGGATCAGCACCAGGGTCACCGGCACGCCGTGGCGATTGGTCGTCTGCAGGAATTTCGGCAGCGCGCCGGAGTCGGCGGTGGCTTGCAGGCCGCGCACCGGGCCCAGCACCCAGGAGTTCACCTGACCCACCAGGCCCAGGCCGATGCACAGGCCCATGACCGGGGCCAGCCAGCCCATGCCCCATTGATTGAAGTAGAGCTCGAAGGCCTGCATCAGACCGGCGGTCATCGAGATCTTCTCTTTGGGGATGGCGATGAAGATCGCGGCGGAGCCGATCACGGACAGCAGCACCATGATCACCGACACCAGGATGATGGCGATCGGATAATTGCGGCGGGCATCCTTGATGGAGGACACATTGGACGCCGACACCTCCATGCCCATCACCACGAAGATGAAGCCGATGAACAGGCCGAGGGTGCCGCTGTCGCTAAAGCTGGGCACCAGATTGTTCCAGCTCCAGGACACGTCGGTCATGATGGGGTGGCCGCCGGCAAGATAGGCGATGCCGCAGCCGATCAGCACCACGCCGGGCAGGAACACGCCCAGGCTCACGCAGATGGTGGAGACCCAACCCAGGGTTTTCACGCCGCGCATGTTGACCAGGGTGCAGGCCCACCAGATGCCCAGAATCATCGCCAGCATGTAGAGCTTGTTGCTGGCGAGAGCAGGGTCGAACACATAGGCGAAGGTGGCGGCGATGATCATGATGATGGAGGTCATGCCGAACACCATCTGTATCCACTGCATCCACACCGCGACAAAGCCCATGCGCTCGCCGAAGGCCTCGCGCACCCAGATGAACAGGCCGCCGTCCTGCGGCCAGGCGGTGGCCAGCTCCGCGGACACCAGCGCGGTGGGCACCAGGAACAGCAGCGCGGCCGCCAAGGTCAGGAAAATCGTCATCATCCCCGGCTGCGCCGTCATCGGCAGCGTACGGACGCTGACGACCACGGCGGCGGTGATCATGACGAAGGCGAAGACGCTGATCTTGGGAGGCGCCTTATCGATTGTCGTCATTTTCATCTCCATCGAACAAATAAATAAAAACGTTCAAACATAAAATTTCGAAAATATTATTTATTTCGCCATGTTCAGCGTTTGATGAAAGTCAATATTAGGAAAATTCGATAAACGATAATTCTTATGGAATAATTGGAGTAGGCCGGCAAAGCCTTGCCAGGCAAGGCTTTGATTGGTCTTGGGGCGGATCAGGCTATTGAGGATGAATTTGGCTTGGCGCTGGCGCGGCGGCGGTTTTGGCCGCCTGTTTACGTTCTCGCAAGCGAGAGAGACAAGGCCTTGCGGCTGAGAAACGGAACCCACGCGTGGCGGATGAGGGCTTCGGGCGGCGCTCAGCGCTTTGCGTCACGCCAGGCGCAGCAGAGTGTGAGGCGGCGCTGACGTCGCGGGACGGCGAGAAGACGGGATGGGTGTGCTGGAGGAGGACCGCGGGGCGCGGAAGCGGCGGCGCAAGCAGGCATGCGCCGCCGGAGGAGGCTAAAGGTTTACAGGGCCTGGGACGGGTTCATGCCTTTGGGTAGCAGCATCCACAGATTGCCTTGCTGCTTCATTCTGCCGGCGTACATGCCGGCCTCGGTGCCGAAGCCCCAGAAGAAGTCCGCGCGCACCGCGCCCTTGATCGCGCTGCCGGTATCCTGGGCGTGCACCAGCCGCGCCAGCGGCTGGGTGGAATGAGGCCAGGTGGTGAGCAGGTAGACCGGCGCGCCCAGCGGGATGTAGCGCGGGTCAACCGCGATGCTGTAGCCGCCGGTCAGCGGCACGCCCAGCGCGCCCATGGGGCCGCCGTTGTCGCCCGGCAAGGTTTTGAAGAACACATAGCTGGGATTCACCGCGAACAGCTCTTGCCGGCGTTGCGGATTGCGCGCCAGCCAGTCCTTGATGCCCTGCATGGACGCGTCGCCCATGGTCAGCTCGCCCTTGTCCACCAGCCATTTGCCGATCGACTGATAGCCGTAGCCGTTTTGCTCGGCGTAGCCGATATGGATGAAGCTGCCGTCGTCCAGCTGGATGCGGCCCGAGCCCTGCACTTGCAGGAAGAACAGCTCCACCGGATCTTCGACCCAGGCGAGGATGGGCGCGTTGGCCACGCCCTTGCCCTGGTTGATTTCCGCGCGGGTGTAATACGGCAGTAGACGTTTGCCTTCCAGGCGGCCCTTCAGCCGCGTGCCGCGGTTGTCGGCGGGAAAGTCGCCGGGGCGGATTTCAATATCACCGGCCGCGCTCAGCGCCAGCCGGTTGGGCCCGCTGCGGCGCGCCGTCAGGCTGGACTTGCCGCGAACCGAGGGCGGAACGTCCACGCTGTAAAAATCGGCAGGGATGCCGTATACCGGCCAGGGGGTGCGTTCGCTGCGCGTCCGGCTGCCGCTGAGCAGCGGTTCGTAATAACCGGTGATCAAGCCGCTGTCGCGGCTGCCGTCGTTGACCTTCCAGGCGGCGAAGCGGTTTTCGAAGAACTGGCGCACCGCCTGCGCGTTGTCGGCGGCGATGCCGTCGGCTTGCCGGCACACTTCGGTCCAGCCTGGTTTTCTGGCGATGGCCTTACAGCTTTGCTTCAGCGCGAGGAGGGTATCGCCCAAGTCCTGCTGGCCCCAGGCCGGCAAGGCGGTCGGCGCGCCGCTTTCCCGCGCCGCCCCGCCCGTCTTGCCGGGCGGACTGGAAGTGGAGCAGGCGGCCAGGCCGACGACAAGCAGTAACAACAGCCATTTTTTTAACATGCGCTAAGTTCTCTGAAACGGGGCTAGGGCAGCGACGCGCTGCGAACCGGTCTGATTCTACGCTGGGACGCGCATGACGGGGCGATGACGGCCGCGGCGATTGTTGCGGCGGCGCCAACAGGCGAGACCGTCGCGCCGCGTTGTCATGGACCGGCAACAAAATTGAAAAGTTTCCTCGCTAGTATGCGGTAAAACATTCGCGCTGAAGCTTGGGCTTGAGCGCATGCAGGCCATATCACTGGAGAATCTGATGAAACGTTTTTGCATCCGCGCCTTGTTGTTGACCACCTTGCTGTCCGCCGGCCTGCCGGCTTACGCCGAGCAGACCCCGCCGACCGATGAAGAGTTGGCCGCCAGCGTGCAACAGGCCTTGAACGGCGATGCCGAACTGCAGCCGCTGAGCCTGAAGGTGAGCAGCAAGAAGAGCGAGGTGACGATTGAAGGCGGCATGACCGACGACCAGCAGATGTTCAAAGCGGGGCAGATTGCCGAAAAAGTGCCGGGCGTGAAGTTCGTCATCAACAATATGGTGCTGAAAAACTAAAAAGGTTTGCTCCGGCGGCTTGTCCGGCGGCAGCAAAGGGCGCTTCGGCGCCCTTTTGTCATTTTATTCATCCAGTTTTTCGTCGGGAATTTAAGATTAATCCGATTGTGGTGCCTTCTCTTATTGCGAAAAATATGTGGTGTTGCCGGCTGACGGCCTTTCCGGAGGCTGGAGCCGGCAAGGTTTTTCCAATCAGCAGTATGGATCGCTCGCGGCCCACTGCGAAGCACCGGACACGACTCATGGAATATGCATCCGCACTTGGCAAGAGGGTTTCCCACCGCATGATGCTGCAACCGGCGGAGCAGGTGGACAAACTGATTTCACGGCTGGAGGGCGCGGACGAAGCCAAGCTGGTGTATTGGGACGAACGCAGCCAGCGGCTGCGCGCGCTGAGTCCGCGTTCGCGCCGCGGCCAGCAATTGCTGGCGCGCGGTTTGCAATCGCCCCAGGTGGTGGGCGTGTTCGACGGCTACGCCAGTTATCAGGACATCTATCAGGCCTTCCAGCAGACGCTGGCCGACCTGAAGCTCAGCTGAGCACTTAGACGCGTTCCAGCTCCAGCAACTCCGCCATGGTTTGACGGCGGCGGATCAGCCGGCTGGAGGCGCCGTCTATCATGGCCTCGGCCAGCAGCGGCCGGCTATTGTAGTTAGACGACATGGTGGCGCCGTAAGCGCCGGCGTCGTGAAACACCAGCAAATCCCCTACCTGAGCCTCCGGCAGCAGGCGGCTTTCCACCACGCCGCCCTCCTGTTGGGTAAAGACATCCCCCGATTCGCACAGGGGGCCCGCCACCACGCAGGGGGCGCGCTCGCCTGATTTTTCCTCGCCGTCCGCGCTGAGGACGGAAATATCGTGGTGGCTGCCGTACATGGCGGGGCGCATCAAGTCGTTGAAGCCCGCGTCCACCAGCACGAAGCGCCGGCTGCCCATGGTTTTGACCGCCCTCACCTCGGAGATCAGGGCGCCGGATTCCGCCACTAGGAAACGACCGGGCTCGATCTCCAGCCGCACCGGGTGGCCCAGGTGAGCGGCGATCCGCCGCCGCGCCTCGTCCCACAGCTCGAAATAATGCGTGGTGTCGATGCGGGCATCGCCGTCGCGGT
This sequence comes from Chromobacterium sp. FG89, assembly GCF_057808735.1. NCBI lineage: Bacteria > Pseudomonadati > Pseudomonadota > Betaproteobacteria > Neisseriales > Chromobacteriaceae > Chromobacterium > Chromobacterium sp. FG89. Next base: position 259,637 of record NZ_JBMDIQ010000001.1, read on the forward strand.
AAGGGATGGACAGACCGCCGCCGGCGGAGATCGCCTCGATGTCGTGGCCCAACTGGGTCGCCAGCCTGACCATGGCGCCGCAGACCTGTTGCAGGTGGCCGTAATCGACGCCTGAGCCGATATGCATGTGCAAGCCCACCAAGTGCAGGCCGAACTGGCGGATCGCCGCCAGCGCGTCGGCCACCTGTTCATGCCAGATGCCGTGCTTGCTGTTCTCGCCGCCGGTGTTGGTTTTCTGGCTATGGCCATGGCCGAAGCCGGGGTTGACGCGCAGCCAGACCCTATGGCCGGGCGAAGCCGCGCCCAGCTGACGCAGCATGTCGATGGAACCGGCGTTGACGGCGATGCCCTCGGCGGCCACTCGCGCCAGCGTGGCCCGGTCCAGCACGTCGGCGGTGAAGACGATGTCGGAAGGCTCGGCGGAGTCCGCCCGATAGCCGGCGGCCAGCGCGCGTTCGATTTCGCCCAGCGACACCGCGTCCACCTTGACGCCCTGTTCCCGCATCAGGCTGAGGATATGGGTGTTGGAGTTGGCTTTTTGCGCATAGCGGATCACGTCGAAGCCTTTCAGCTCGGCAATGCGCCGGCGAATGGTGTCGGCGTGGTACACCCAGAGCGGGCTGCCGTATTGGCGGGCGAGTTCGGCCAGTTGGCGGGCGTCGAAGCATTTCATGGCGTGGCGATGGCGTAGGTGATAGACAACTGCATCATGGCGTGCGCCGCGGCAAAAATAAAATATCAAATTATCGCTGCTTCTTTCATTTATGATATGGATTGCCAAGGGGAAAGGCGGGCTTGGCGCCGCCTATGCGCAAGGGGTAGGGGATGGAAATCAGTCTGCGCCACATTGAAGTGTTTCGCGCGGTGATGACCACCGGCAGCGTCACCGAGGCGGCCGTCCTGCTGCGCACCTCGCAGCCCACGGTCAGCCGAGAACTGGCGCGTTGCGAACAATTGCTGGGCATGGTCTTGTTCGAGCGCAGCCGCGGCCGCTTGCGGCCAAGCGCGCAGGGGCTGCAGTTGTTCGAGGAAGTGCAGCGCAGCTATCAAGGTCTGGAACGCATCGTCAGCAGCGCGGCGGCGATTCGCCAGTTCGAGCAGGGGCAGTTATCGATTGCCTGTTTGCCGGTATTCGCGCAATCGCTGTTGCCGGCGGCGTGCCGGCGATTTCTGTCGCAAGCGCCGGGCATCAGCCTGAACATCGCGCCGCAGGAGTCGCCTTTGCTGGAAGAGTGGCTGGCGGCGCAGCGTCATGACCTGGGTTTGAGCGAGAGCGCGCACGCGCCGGCGGGGACGCGGATGGAGCCCTTGCTGCTGGCGGACGAGCTGTGCGTGTTGCCGGAGGGGCATAGGCTGCTGAGCAAGACGGTGTTGGCGCCGGAGGATTTCGAAGGCGAGGCCTTCATCAGCCTGGCGGCGACCGACAGCTATAGGCAACAGCTGGATCAGGTGTTCGCCGAGCGGGGGGTCAAGCGGCGCATGGTGGTGGAGACGCATAGCGCCGCCTCGGTATGCGCGATGGCGCGGCAGGGCATAGGCGTGGCCGTCGTCAATCCGCTGACGGCGCTGGATTATGCCGGCTCAGGCCTGGCCGCAAGGCGCTTCAGCGTGTCGATTCCGTTCGCGGTCAATCTGGTGCGGCCGCTGCACCGGCCCGCCTCGCCGCTGCTGGAGCGCTTGGTCGACAGTCTGAAGGCCGAGCTGGCCGCGGTCAGCCGGAGGCTGGCCGCGCCGACGGGGGCTTAGCGGCAGTGCAAAGTCTCGCGAGCTAGTCTGTGCGCAGGCTTTGAGCCGGTTCTTAGTCGCGCAGCGCCACCACCACCCGCTTATTGCGCGCGCCCTTACTTTCAATCTTCTTGACCACGACCGGGCCGATCTCGCCGGTGCTGCGTACATGGGTGCCGCCGCAAGGCTGCAGATCGATGCCGTCGATATTGATCAAGCGGATTTCCGGCAGGTGCAGCGGCGGCGTCACCGACATGGTCTTGATCAGCTCCGGCTGACGCCGCAGCGCCTCGCCGCTGCTCATTTCGATGCGCACCGCGCGGTCCTCCGCCACCAGCCGGTTCAGCTCGCGCTCGATGTGCTCGCGGTCCAACTCCATGCCTTCCGGCAGATCGAAGTCCAGACGGCCGGATTCCGCGCTCAGATTGCCGCCGGTGACGCCGGCCTTGATCACCACGGACAATAAGTGCAGACAGGTGTGAATGCGCATGTGGCGGTGGCGGCGCGCCCAATCCAGTTCCAGGACGACCGGCGTGCCGGCGGCGAGCCGGGGCGCATCGGCGGGCAGCAGGTGGACGATGGCGCGCGTTTCGCGGTCGCGGCGGGTATCGCTGATCGCACAGCCGCCGCCGTCCCAGCTCAGCGCGGCGCTGTCGCCGGGCTGGCCGCCGCCCAGCGGATAGCACAGCGTGTCCTCCAGCACCAGGCCGGCGTCGTCATGCCGCGCCACGCGGGTTTCCAGGCGGGTTTGGTAGGGATCGATGTAAAAGCGCTCTGCCATGCGGTGATTCCTTTTCAGACTATGCTGGGAAGACCGGCGTCGCTTGTCGCCGCCGGTCCCGATAATTTTGAGAATGCTGCCGCCGGCTGTGTATTTCAAGAGACAGCGCTGGCGAAAAATCATGGCAACAGCTTGTCGCAACAGCGTTTAGCGCAGATAATCGCCGACTTTTTCCGCCTTCCTGCCCATTGCTCTCATGACCATTCGCCATAATCTGGAACATTACAATCCGCCGCCGGACGCGGGCCTAGACGTGATTTACGCCGACGAGGCCTTGCTGGTGCTGAACAAGCCTTCCGGCTTGCTGTCGGTGCCGGGGCGCGGCGAAGACAAGGCGGACTGCTTGATCAGCCGCGCGCAGCGGGTCTATCCGGACGCGCTGACCGTGCACCGGCTGGATATGGCGACGTCCGGCCTGGTGGTGATGGGACGCGGCGCCAGCATGCAGCGAGAACTGTCCATCGCCTTCATGGACCGCAAGGTGGACAAGCGCTATGTGGCGGTGGTGGACGGCATCGTGGAACAGAACAGCGGCACCGTGGATCTGCCGCTGATCATAGACTGGCCGAACCGTCCGCGTCAGAAGGTGGATTTCGAACATGGCAAGCAGGCGATCACCCATTTCCGTGTGGTGCTGCGCGACGGTTTGCGCCAGACCAGTCGGGTGGAGCTGGAGCCCTTGACCGGCCGCGCCCATCAGCTGCGCATGCATATGCTGCATCTGGGCCACCCCATCCTGGGCGACGACATCTACGCGCCGGAAGCGGTGCTGGCCAAGGCCGATCGCCTGCTGCTGCATGCGGATCGCCTGACGCTGCGCCATCCCATCACTCGCGAAGAGATGAGCTTCGACGCCAAAGCGCCATTCTAAGTCGGCAGTCAGCGCGCGGCCTGGCAGCGCCGCCGTTCCTCTCCTCTTGCGCGGCCATTCTTGACGGCCGCGTCTCGCCCTGATCTTCCCCCTTGTACCGTCCACAGCGCGGCGGCGCCTTGCCCGGAGGCGGCTTTTTATAATGTCTTTGGCATTTTGTGGCACGGAAAGATTGGCTTGCCCTGCCAGTCTGTGCATACTTCCGTTTTGATCTGAAGCAAGAACTCACTAAACAAGCGTGCTGCCGCCAGAACGCTTGTTTAGTGATTTCTACCTTGTAAGGATCTGTCATGTTAAGTCGCAATTCCGCATTGCCCAGCATCGTCGTCGTCGGCGGCGGCGCCGGCGGCCTGGAGCTGGCCACTCGTCTGGGACGCAGCTTGGGCGCGCAACACAAGGCCCGCGTTGTGCTGGTCGACGGTTCGCCCACCCATATCTGGAAACCGCTGCTGCACGAGGTGGCCACCGGCGCGCTCAACACCGGCGAGGATGAGGTCAATTACTTCGCCCATGGCTATCGCAACGGCTACGAGTTCGAATTCGGCTATATGCAGTCGCTGGACACCGAGCGGCGCTGCATTCAGCTCGCCGAAGTGCGCGACGCCGGCGGGGAGCAGCTGAGCCCGCCGCGCGAGGTGCCCTACGACTGGCTGGTGCTGGCGGTGGGCGCGGAAGCGAACGACTTCGGCACGCCCGGCGTCGGCGAGCACGCGATGTTTCTGAACACCCCGGACGATGCGGAGAAGCTGCGTCACCGGGTGCTGGAACTGGCCTTCCGCTGCAGCAGCGGCCAGCAACCGCTGTCCAAGCTGGGCATCGCCATTGTCGGCGGCGGCGCCACCGGGGTGGAACTGGCGGCGGAGCTGAACCACACCCTGTGCGAACTGCATCATTACGGCGCGCGCCTGCAGCCGGAGCGCGTGGAAATCAGCGTGATCGAAGGCGCGGACCGCATCCTCGCCGCCGCGCCGCCGTCCTTGTCCGCTTACGCCCAGGAGCAATTGGCCGCGCGCAACATCAAGGTGCTGACCGGCAGCCGGGTGGCGGCGGTGCGCGCCGACGGCGTGGAATTGCAGGGCGGCGACAAGGTGGCGGCCGACATCACCGTCTGGGCCGCCGGCGTCAAGGCGCCGACCTGGCTGGCCGGCCTCGCCGGCTTGCAGACCAACCGCATCAATCAACTGCAGGTGGATAAGTGGCTGCGTTGCCAGGGCGCCGCCTGCGTCTACGCCTTGGGCGATTGCGCCGAGGCGCCGGACGGCGACAGCGGCCGCAATCTGCCGGCCACCGCCCAGGTGGCGCACCAGCAGGCGCGTTATCTGGCGGACGAATTGAGCCGGCGCGTGGCTGGTCGCCAGGGCAAGCCCTTCGTCTTCAAACCGCAGGGCATGCTGGTGTCGCTGGGCAAGCACAGCGCGGTGGGCAGCCTGGCGGCGGTGGTCGGCCCCAAACGCGATTACTATGTGGAAGGCCTCGGCGCCAAACTGATCTACAGCTCGCTGTACCGCATGCATCAGGCGGCGGTGCATGGCTGGGTGCTGGCCACTCTGCTCTATGTCGGCGACAAGCTGCGCCGCGCCGCGCGGCCGTCCTTGAAGCTGCACTGAGCCGCCCCGTCCAATGCCAAGCCCACCTTCGAGGTGGGCTTTTCGTTGGCGCGGCTTGACCGGGCGGCGGTTTGCGAACATCTTTATTGCCATTTGCATAAATGGGGATGGGGATGACGCAAGCTTCTCGCCTGGAGATAGACGCCTGGCTGGATCAGCGGCCGCTGGGCGGGTTTCAGCGCCGGCTGCTGCTGATCTGCGGCTTGCTGATGATTCTGGACGGATTCGACGTGCAGGCCATGGCCTACGTCGCGCCGGCGCTATTGGCGGACTGGGGCTTGGCCAAGCCGGCCTTGGGGCCGGTGTTCAGCGCCGGCTTGCTGGGTCTGCTGCTGGGCGCCTTGCTGTTCAGCCCGCTGGCGGATCGCTTCGGCCGCCGCGCCTTGCTGCTGCTGTGCACCGTGTGGTTCGGCCTGGGCATGTTGGCCACCGGCTTCGCCGCCACGCTGGAGCAGCTGCTGTGGCTGCGCTTCCTGACCGGTCTGGGCCTGGGAGGCATCATGCCGAACGCGATGGCACTGGCCGGCGAGTACAGCCCGAGCCGGCGCAGAGTCAGCATGATGATGCTGATTTCCTGCGGCTTTACCGTCGGCGCGCTGCTGGGCGGCTTGTTGGCGGCCTGGCTGGTGCCCGCGCACGGCTGGCGCGCGGTGTTCCTGGCCGGCGGCGTCGCGCCGCTGCTGCTGGCGCTGTGGATGTGGCGGCAATTACCGGAGTCGCTGCAGTTTCTGTTGTCGCGGCAAAGGCGGGAACAGGCGCTGGCCTGGCTGCGTCGTCTGGACCCGGCGATGAGCGGGGCGGCGGCGTCCAGCCTGGCGCTGCGCGAACCCGTCGCCGCGGCGTCGTTGCCGCATTTGTTTCGGGCCGGCCGCGCGCGATTGACGCTGACCTTGTGGGCGCTCAGCTTTCTGAACCTGCTCTTGCTCTATTTCCTGTCCAACTGGATGCCGGCCTTGGCGCGGGACGCCGGTCTGAACACGCAAAACGCCATCCTCGCCGGCGCCGCGCTGCAACTGGGCGGCGTGGCCGGCACCTTGCTGTTGGGGGTCTGGATAGACAGACTGGGTTTCTTGCGGGTGATGCTGCCCAGTTTCGCGCTGGCCGCCGCCGCCGTGGCCATGCTGGGGCAGTGGGGGACGCAGCAGGCCGGCTTGTTCGGCTTATTGTTCGCCGCCGGTTTTTGCGTGGTGGGCGGCCAGCCGGCGATCAACGCCCTGGCGGCCAACGCCTATCCCACGTCCTTGCGCGCCACCGGCGTGGGCTGGAGTCTGGGCGTGGGCCGGGTGGGCTCGGTGTTGGGACCGTGGCTGGGCGGCGAGCTGCTGCGCCAGGACTGGAGCCTGGCCAGCCTGTTCATGCTGGCGGCGACGCCGGCCTTGCTGGCGGCCTGGCTGGTGTGGATGTGCCCGCAGGCGGCGCGGCCGGCCGCCGTCTGAGTCAGATCGCCAGCAATGCGGCGACGACGCGGCGGTCTTCCGCCAGCAGGATGTTGAAGGTGCGACAGGCGGCCTGGGTGTCCATGGTTTCCACGCCTATGCCGGCGTTGGCCAGCGCGGCGGACAGGCGCGGATGGCAAAAGCGCAGGCTTTTGCCGGTGCCGAAGAGCACCACTTCCGGCTGCAGCGCCAGCAGCGCGCTGAAATGGCTTTCCTGCAAATCCTCGAAAGCGTCCACCGGCCAGGGCGCCACGCTGTCCGCGGTGACGATCAGATTGCCCTCGTGGCGCTGGGCGTTGATTAGAACATGGCCGTCGCCATAGCCGGTGAACAAGTTGCGGCCTTGCCCCAGCGATTGCTGCATTTTCATGTGAGCGGATTCCCGATTGCGAGCGCTGCGGCGGACGGCCCTTTCCGGGCGCGAATACCTGCTGCAGTGCATCAGAGATTGGGATAGGATTATAACTCGACCCCGCCGCTGATTGCCGCCACAACGTCAACGTGGTCATCGCTTCAGCGGGGACATCCAAAGAGATCAGATGAAAGAACACAAACCGCGCCGCCAGGGCAAGACCGCCGTCTCCGGCGGGCGGCAAGCCACGGAAACCATTGTCGTCATGCAGCCAGTCCATAAATCGCAAAAACTCGCCAACGTTTGTTACGACATCCGCGGTCCGGTGCTTGAGCACGCCAAGAAGATGGAAGACGAAGGCCATCGCATCATCAAGCTGAACATCGGCAACCCGGCGCCGTTCGGCTTCTTCGCGCCGGACGAAATCATCGAGGACGTGATCGTCAACCTGCCGTCCGCCTCCGGCTATTCCGATTCCAAGGGCCTGTTCGCCGCGCGCAAGGCGATCATGCATTACGCCCAGCAAAAGCAGCTGCCCAATGTGGGCATGGACGACATCATCGTCGGCAACGGCGTGTCCGAGCTGATCGTGATGTCGATGCAGGCGCTGCTGGACAACGGCGACGAAGTGCTGGTGCCGGCGCCGGATTACCCGCTGTGGACCGCCGGCGTCAGCCTGGCCGGCGGCAAGGCGGTGCATTATCTGTGCGACGAAGAGCAGGGCTGGTTCCCCAGCATCGACGACATCCGCGCCAAGATCACGCCGGCCACCCGCGCCATCGTGGTGATCAACCCCAACAATCCCACCGGCGCGGTCTACCCGCCGGCGCTGCTCAAGCAGATCGTGGAAGTGGCGCGCCAGCACCAGCTGATCATCTACGCCGACGAAATCTACGACAAAGTGCTGTACGACGAGGTCAAGCACACCTCCATCGCTTCCTTGGCGCCGGATCTGTTCGTGGTCACCTTCAACGGCCTGTCCAAGAATTACCGCGCCTGCGGCTACCGCGCCGGCTGGATGATTCTGTCCGGCGAGAAGAAACACGCCAAGGACTATATCGAAGGCCTGAACATGCTGGCCTCGATGCGCTTGTGCGCCAACGTGCCGGCGCAGTTCGCGATCCAGACCGCCTTGGGCGGCTACCAGAGCATTGACGATCTGGTGGCGCCGGGCGGCCGCCTCGCGCGCCAGCGCGACCTGGCGCACAAACTGCTGACCGACATTCCCGGCGTCAGCTGCGTCAAGCCGCAGGGCGCGCTCTACCTGTTCCCCAAGCTGGATCCCAAGATCTATCCGGTCGGCGACGATCAGCAGTTCATCTTGGAACTGCTGCAGGAGGAAAAGGTGCTGCTGGTGCAGGGTTCAGGGTTTAACTGGATTGCGCCCGATCACTTCCGCGTGGTATTCCTTCCCAACTCGGACGATTTGGTGGAGGCCATCGGCCGCATCGCGCGCTTCCTGGAAAACTATCGCAAGCGCCACGGCGGCGAAGCCTGAAATCATGGCGGCTTGAGCCGGCGGACGGGGGCTGCGGCCCCCGTTTGGCCATCAGGCTTTCCTTGACAGCGGATAGCGTCCGCTGCCAAGGAAAACTTGGGACACGCGCCCGCTGCGCCAGCAGCGGCCTGGCGGCGCGGCTCTTGATCAGGGCCGGCCGCCGGCGCGGGCCGCGCGCAAGGATCTTGCGCCTGGCCGCCGCGGGCAGGGACAGAATACTAGAGACAGGGAGCAAGAATGAAACCGATCAATATCGGCCTATTGGGCGTGGGGACTGTCGGTGGCGGCACCGCCACCGTTCTCAAACGCAACGCCGAGGAAATCAGCCGCCGTGCCGGCCGTCAAATCCGCCTGCTGCAGGCGGCCAACCGCAATCAGGCGCGCGCGCAATCGCTGCTGGGTCCGGACGTGGACGTGGTGGCCGATGCGATGCAGGTGGTGAACAACCCCGACGTCGACATCGTGGTGGAACTGATAGGCGGCGACACCGTGGCCAAGGAACTGGTGCTCAAGGCCATCGCCAACGGCAAACACGTGGTCACCGCCAACAAGAAGCTGCTGGCGCTGCACGGCACCGAAATCTTCGCCCGCGCCCAAGAACAGGGCGTGATGGTGGCCTTCGAGGCCGCGGTGGCCGGCGGCATCCCCATCATCAAGGCGCTGCGCGAAGGCCTGTCCGCCAACCGCATCGAGTGGATAGCCGGCATCATCAATGGCACCTCCAACTTCATCCTGACCGAGATGCGCGACAAGGGCGCGAGCTTCGCCGAAGTGCTGGCCGAGGCGCAGCAGCTGGGCTACGCCGAAGCCGATCCCACCTTCGACATCGAAGGCCATGACGCCGGCCACAAGCTCACCATCATGGCGGCGCTGGCCTTCGGCATCCCGATGCAGTTCGACCGCTGTTACCTGGAAGGCATCAGCAAGCTGGAAGGGCGCGACATCAAGTACGCCGAGGAACTGGGCTACCGCGTCAAGCTGCTGGGCCTGACCCGGCGCACCGCCGCCGGCGTCGAGTTGCGCGTGCACCCGACGCTGATCCCGGCGCGCCAGCTGATCGCCAACGTCAACGGCGTGATGAACGCGGTGCTGGCCAAGGGCGACGCGGTGGGGCCGACCTTGTACTACGGCGCCGGCGCCGGCGCGCTGCCCACCGCCTCCGCGGTGGTGGCCGACATCGTCGACGTGACTCGCTTGCTGACGGCGGACCCGGAGCACCGCGTGCCGCATCTGGCTTTCCAGCCGGACCAGCTGCAGAACCTGCCCATCCTGCCGATCTCCGACGTGGTCAGCTCCTACTATCTGCGCATCGGCGCCGCCGACCGCGCCGGCGTGCTGGCCAACATCACCCGCTTGCTGGCGGAGAACGGCATCTCGATCGAGGCGGTGATCCAGAAAGGCTCGGTGTCCGACGGCACCGCCGAGGTGGTGATCCTGACCCATCGCGTTCAGGAACAGGCGATAGACCGCGCCATCACCGGCATCGAGGCGCTGGAAAGCATTACCGGCAAGGTGGTGCGCCTGCGTATGGAAGAGCTGAATGATTAAACGCTGGCTGACCGGCCTCGGCGCCGGTCTGATCCTGGCGAGCGCCGGGGCGACGCCCTTGTCCCCCGGCCAGCACAGCCTGTTGCAGGGCTTTTTGATGCGAGGCTGCGTCAAGCGCACGCCGGCCTCGGACGGCGTCGGCCAGCGCTCTTCGGAGCAAGTGCAGAAATACTGCCAATGCGCCAGCCAGCATCTGGCCGGCCGCTTCTCCTCGGAAGAAGTGATGGGCGTGCTGACCGGCCAGATCAAGAAAGACGACCCGCGCGGCAAACAGCGGATGAAGGACGCCTCCGCCGCCTGCGCCCAATATCTGGAAACCCCCTGATGCGTTATATCAGCACCCGCGGCGGCATGGCCCCGCAATCGTTCAGCGACATCCTGCTGATGGGCCTGGCGCCCGACGGCGGCCTGGTGTTGCCGGAAAGCTATCCGCAGATCGGCCGCGAGCAGCTGGACGCCTGGCGCGGCCTGTCCTACGCCGAATTAGCTTTTGAAATCATTCGCTTGTTCGCCACCGATATCCCGGAAGACGATCTCAAGTCCATCGTCGAGCGCACCTATACCCGCGCGGCCTTCGGCAGCGAGGCGATCACGCCGCTCAAGCGGCTGCACGACGGCCTGGCCGTCCTGGAACTGTCCAACGGTCCGACGTTGGCCTTCAAGGACATGGCGATGCAGCTGCTGGGCAATCTGTTCGAATACGTGCTGGCCAGGAAGGGCGAGCGCCTGAACATCCTGGGCGCCACCTCGGGCGACACCGGCAGCGCCGCCGAGTACGCGATGCGCGGCAAGGCGGGCATCCAGGTGTTCATGCTGAGTCCGGACGGGTTGATGAGCCCGTTCCAGCGCGCGCAAATGTACAGCCTGCAGGACGCCAACATCCACAATATCGCGATCAAGGGCATGTTCGACGACTGCCAGGACATCGTGAAGGCGGTGCAGAACGACCATGCTTTCAAGGCGCGCCACAAGATCGGCACCGTCAACTCCATCAACTGGGCGCGAGTGGTGGCTCAGGTGGTGTATTACTTCAAGGGCTATTTCAACGCCACCGCCGGCAATGAGGAGCAGGTCAGCTTCTGCGTGCCGTCCGGCAACTTCGGCAATGTCTGCGCCGGCCACATCGCGCGGCAGATGGGCTTGCCGATCGAGCGCCTGCTGGTGGCCACCAACGAGAACGACGTGCTGGACGAGTTCTTCCGCTCCGGCGCCTACCGTCCGCGCGGCACGGCCAACACCTATGTCACCTCCAGCCCGTCGATGGACATCTCCAAGGCGTCCAACTTCGAGCGCTTTGTGTTCGATCTGCTGGGACGGGACCCCGAGGCGCTGAAAGCGCTGTGGCGCCAGGTAGACGCCGGCACCGGCTTCACGCTGTCCGCCGCGCAAACGGCTGCCGCGGCCGAGGTGTTCGGATTCGCTTCCGGCAAGAGCGCGCATGCGGACCGGTTGGCCACCATTCGCCAGCTGGACCGCGAAGACGGCGTGGTGGTGGACACCCATACCGCCGACGGCGTCAAGGTGGCGCGCGAGCTGCGCCGCCCCGGCGAAACCGTGGTTTGCCTGGAAACCGCTTTGCCGGCCAAGTTCGCCGCCGCCATACGCGAAGCGCTGGACCGCGATCCGCCGCGACCGGCCGGTTTCGACGGCCTGGAGGACTTGCCGCAAAAAGTGTCGGTGTTCCCGGCGGACGCCGGCGAGGTCAAAGCCTTTATCGAGCGCAGTTTGGGCTGACGCGCGTCGGACGAAAAAACGGCCCCCAGGGGCCGTTTTTTTTGCGTCCGCCGCGGCGTTAGAGCCTGTTCAAGGCCCCGTTCCATCCCTCTCGCCGACGCGCGACAGACATTGAACAGGCTCTTAAAACGTCAGCGCCACGCCGATATTGCCGGCGGTCTGATTGCTGCCGCTGCGGCCGCTGGCGGCGCTGAGCTGGCCGAGCATCGACACGCTCTTGCTCAATTGGGCGCTGAGACCGGCGGTCCATTCCAGCCAGTCCGCCTTGGGCTTGCCCAGCTTGACGCTGTAATCGCCCAGGGTGGTGGCCAGGCCGGCGGTGACCACACGGTCGTCGCGCTTGAACTCGTGCGCGTAGCTGACCTTGGCGTAGGGGCTGAAACGGCCGATGTCGGCTTCCAGCTGCCAGCCGACGCGCGCCACCAGGGACGTGCCGTTTTGCGCGTTGAAGGCCATGCTGCTGCTGTTGCCTCCTTGCTCGGTGAAGCCGTTCACCTTGACGTGGGCGTAGTCCAGGCCGGCGATGGGGCCGGTGCGGTAGGCGCCCAGCGGGAAACGGTAGCCGCCGCCGATGCGCAGGCCGTATTGGCTCTGGCGCGCCGTGCCGTTCAGCGTGATCCGGGCCGCGCCCAGCGAGACTTGGCGGCTGGTGTCGATGTCGCCGGCGCCGATATGGGCGTCGCCGTCCACCCAGAACCGTTCCTGGCTGTAGCTGAACAGCGCGCTCATCAGCGTGCTGCGGTTGTCGACGCTGCCCGGCGTGGCGATGCCGTTGATGTCGGTCTTGCCGTTCTGGCGGGACATCGCCAGTCCCAGGCTCAGCGCCGGACTGGTCTGGAAGTCCAGACCCACGGTGTACAGCCGGCCTTGCGGCTTGGCGGATACGTCGTCGTAGCCGACCTTGTCGTCGTTGAAGGCGCCGCTGACGAAGGCGCTGACCGCGCCGACTTCGCGCTTCTGCGCGCGGATGGCCTGGTAGCGGCTATCCAGCGTCCCGCCCAACTGGCGGGCGTTGTTCAGCGCGGATTCCGGCAGCGCGCCGGCGAAATAGGGCGCTTGCAGCAGGCCGTATATATAGTCGCCAATCAGCTGATAGGCGGCCGGAGTGGGGTGCAAGGCATCGGTGAACAGATAGCTTTGCCCAGGTATGACGGCGGCCAGGCAGTACAGCGCGGACTGAGGGCAGGCCGCGCCGGAGGTATTGCTGAAGCCATAGGCTTGCGGATTGGCCAGAAGCTCCGTGAACAGGCCCGATATATTGGCCCTGACGATCCCGTGTTGCAGATTGCCGGCGCTAAGCGCCATGTCTACCAACTGGTTGTAGCCGCTGGCGCCTTTCTGAAGATTGGGCTGCACCGCGGCGTAAACGCTGCTCAGCGTGCCGGCGCTCAGACCGGCGGCGGCCTCCGCCTGGCTTAGCGCCTGATTGATCAGGGCGGGGGAATTGCTGGTTTGACCGGAGCTCAGTATCTGCCATGCGGCGCCCCAGGCGGCGACGACTTTGCCGGCGTTGCCGGCGCCGGGCAGAGCGGTCTGAATGGCGGCGAGCACAGAGAGTGGAGCCGCCGAGATATCAGGCAGATTGGGCAAGATGATGGTATTGGCCCCGGCGGCTTTGAGCGCGGCCACGGCTTGTACAGTGTAGCCGGCGGAGGCGCCCAGATAGGCGGTCGGATCGCTTTGGCTGCCGGCGGCAATGACGTCGTTGCCGCCTATCCAGATGGCGTAGGCCGCGTTGGGGTCGGCTTTTTGGCCTTTCTGGCCCAGATAAGCGTTGATCTGGCCCGGCAGGTCTGTGACCGCGATCGCATCGGCTGCAGGGGTCTGGCTGGGGGTGTCCGGATTGGTGTTGGGCGGGCTGGCCGGCTGCGCGCGCGCATCGCCCTGAGCGTAATTATTGCCCGCAGTATTGGCGATGTGGCTGTTTAGGCTGTTGTTGGGCGATACGTTCTGGCCATAGTGCTTGGCCAGGACTTCGGCCCAGCCGGTGCCGTAGCCCAAGGTCCAGCGGGCGTTGGACGGCAGGCCGCCCAGGCCGCCGAAGGCGCCGGTGTCGGTCAGACTGTCCCCGAAAAAATAGAAATTGCTATAGGCGTTGGCGGCGGCCGGCAGGGCCAGCAGAGTGGCCACGGCCAGCGTGTTCAGGCGCTTGCGCATTTGGAATGTCCCCTTCCGGATAAAACTTTGGTTTTATTTAATTTAGATTTAAGAGTCTAAGCTCTATTCGAACGATTATTTGAATGTATGCATCGCATTGTCAATAGCGGCCCCAGGCTGCAGCCCTGGGCCCGCTTGCGCTAGAATGCGGGAATGCGACGTTTACTACTGTGGATGATGTGCTGCGCCTGGAGCGTGGCGGCGTCGGCCGCCATGCAGGATCTGGGGCGGCTGGAGGCTTTGGCCGGCGACTTTCTCAAGCACGAGTTGTCGATGCGGCCGGCCACCTGGACGCTGGGGCAGCTGGACCGCAAGCTGGCGGTGCCGGCCTGCGCGCAGCCCAAGGCGGATTGGGCGACGCCGGGGGTGACCACCGGTTCCACCTTCGTCGCGGTGTCCTGCCCGGAACTGGGGTGGGCGCTGCGGATTCCGGTGCGGATCAATGAAAAGAAAATGGGCGTGGCTTTGAGCCGCGCGGTGGCGGCCGGCGAGGTGCTGAGCGCCGCCGACCTGCGCCTGGTCGAGGTGGCCAACCCCAGCCTGGCGCGCAATGTGCTGGACGATCTGCAGCAGGCGATAGGCAAGACCATGCGCTCCGGCGCGCCGGCCGGCGCCTGGCTGCGCAGCTTCATGGTGCGCGCGCCTTATCTGGTGAACAGCAACCAGCGGGTCAAAGTGGTGGCCTCGGGGGAGGGCTTCGCCGCGACGGCCGACGGTTTGGCGATAGGCAATGCCGCCGAGGGCGAGCAAGTGTCGGTGCGCATGGCTTCCGGGCGGGTGATACGCGGGCAAGTTCAAGCGGACGGCAGCGTGATGGTGATATATTAGAGACGGTTCGCCGGCAGGTCTCGGCGCGCAGCGGCGGATAATTGGGCGAAAGTCTTCAAGATATTGTTTTTCCGTCCGATAATAGAGGTAATCCAGGTTCCCTTTGGGAAGGCCATGCCATGAAAGTAGATAACTCGGGCAAGCTGTCAGCAAGCTACAGCACCCAGAACAAGGCGGCGCCGCGCGACGCGGCCGCCAACGCCAACCCTGCCGCCAGTGGATCCGACAGCGTGACGATCAACCCTTTGGCCAGCCGTCTGAGCGCGGTGGAAAGCAAGGTCAGCGGCGATTCCGGCTTCGACGCAGGCAAAGTGGCCGCGATCAAGTCGGCGATAGCCGCGGGCACCTTCAACGTCAATCCGGAGAAGATCGCCGACGGCTTGATCGCCTCCACCAAGGAATTGTTGGCGCGCTGAGCGCGCGCAGGTGAGAGTCAGGCATGAACGTTGTTGAAGAATTCTGCCAGCTGTGCCGGGCCGAGAGCGCTCTCGTCGCCCGGCTGATCGCGTTGCTGGAGCAGGAACAGAAGGTGCTGGTGCAGGGCTTTGACGTTCAGCTGGACGCCCTGGCCGAGAGCAAGAGCGGCGTCTTGGACCTATTGGCCGTCAGCGCCGCCCAGCGCGGCGAATTGATGCGGCGGATCGGCGTGCAGGACAGCGAGACGGTTTACATCTGGCTGGCGGACAAGCCGGAGGCCAGCCTGGCCTGGACCGGGCTGGAAGAGGCGATCCAGCGGGCGCAGAGCATCAATCAGCTCAACGGCAGCTTCATCGATCAGCGCTTGTCGCTGGTGGAGGGCGCGCTGAACACCTTGAAGGACGCCGCCGCGTCCACCGTGGGCTACGACAAGGCCGGCCAATTGCCGGAACTGGCCGCCGGGCGACGCTTTCTCGGCTCCGCCTGAGCGTTTGAAGCCGCTCCCGAGGGGGCATGCAAGAGCGCCGTTGCGGCGCTCTTGGCGTTTCCGTCCGACGGTTTTAGAGTCTATTCTCAAGGAGCAGTGGGAATGCCCTGGCCTTTATGGTATCTTCCTCTCCGGGCCTGAGAAAACCACTATCCGGAACCAATGACCCTGATTTCCTTGATTATCGCTCTGGCACTGGAGCAGTTGCGGCCCTTGGGCAATCGCAATCGCGTCTGGCTGCTGTTCACCCGCTACGCCAATCATTTGGAACGCAATCTGAATGCCGGCTCCAACCGTCATGGCGTGTTGGCGTGGTCCTTGGCGATCGTGCCTGCGGTCTTGCTCAGCTTGCTGATCTATTACGCGCTGCACGCCTTGAGTCCGATTCTGGCGATGTTGTGGAATGTCCTGGTCTTGTATCTGACCATGGGTTTCCGCCATTTCTCCAGTGCGTTCTCCGAAATCTCCCAGGCCTTGGCCGAAGGGCGGGATCTGGACGCGCGCGCCTCCTTGGCGAACTGGACCGGACAGGGCACCGCGGAGTTGTCGGTTGAGGAGATTTCCCGGCTGGCGATCGAGCAGGGGGTGGTGGACAGTTACCGCCACGTGTTCGGCACCATGTTCTGGTTCGTGCTGTTGCCGGGTCCGGCCGGCGCGCTGTTGTATCGTCTCTGTTCTATGCTGAATCAGAAATGGGGCAACCGCGACGCGAACGAGGACCCGTTCGGCCGTTTCTCGGCCAGCGCCGCCGCTTGGCTGGACTGGATTCCGGTGCGTTTGACCGCCGCCAGCTTCGCCATCATGGGCGATTTCGAGGATGCGGTGTATTGCTGGCGCTCCCAGGCCAAAACATGGGGGAACTACGCTAATGGCATTTTGTTGGCTTCGGCCGCGGGTGCGATCGGCGTGAAATTGGGCGATCCGCTCAGACAGGATTACTCCATACGCTTCCGGCCCGAACTGGGCTTGGGCGACGAAGCGGACCCCAACTACCTGAAAAGCGCGGTTGGTCTGGTCTGGCGTTCCGCCTTGCTATGGTTGGCCGTAATCCTGCTGCTCAGCGTCGCAAGCCACATGGGCTGACGACCCAACGCCGCCGTTCGGGCGGCGTTGCCTTGTCCGTTCGTGTCATTTGAATACGGGGGCGTGTTGGCGCATGCGCGCAACAGGCCCCGCGAGTTTTGCAGGAGTGTTGTCCATGCTGTTTTCCGAACTCGGGTTGTCTCCCGAGATTCTGCGCGCCATCGAAGAACAGGGCTATTCCCAGCCCACCCCGATTCAGGAAAAGGCGATTCCTCTGGTCTTGTCCAGCCGTGATTTGCTGGCCGCCGCTCAAACCGGCACCGGCAAGACCGCGGCCTTCATGCTGCCCATTCTGGAGCGCCTGAAGAAATACGCCAATACCAGCGTATCGCCGGCGATGCATCCGCTGCGCGCCTTGGTGTTGTCGCCAACCCGCGAGTTGGCGGATCAGATCGGCGTCAACGTCAAGAGCTACACCAAATACCTGCCGCTGCGCGCCACCACGGTGTTCGGCGGGGTCAATATGGACCCGCAAACTCAGGAACTGCGCCGCGGCGTTGAAATCCTGATCGCCACGCCGGGCCGCCTGCTCGACCACATCCAGCAAAAAACCGTTCAATTGAACAAGGTGGAAGTGCTGGTGCTGGACGAAGGCGACCGCATGCTGGACATGGGCTTCATCCAGGACATCCGCAAGATCATGGGCATGCTGCCCAAAGAGCGTCAGACCCTGCTGTTCTCCGCCACTTTCGCGCCGGAGATCAAGCGGCTGGCCGCCGATTTCATGAAGTCGCCGCAAACGGTGGAGGTGGCGCGTCAGAACGCCACCAACGATCAGGTCGAGCAGATCGTTTACTCGGTGGACGCCTTCAAGAAGCGTCATCTGCTGACGCATCTGATCAAGTCCCGCGACATGAGCCAGGTCATCGTGTTCTGTAAGACCAAGCTCAGCGCCGATCGTCTGGCGCGCGAGTTGCAGCGCGACGGTCTGCAAGCCGAAGCCATTCACGGCGACAAGGCGCAGGGCGCGCGTCTGGAAACGCTGGCCTCGTTCAAGGAAGGCAAGCTGCGCGTGCTGGTGGCCACCGATGTCGCCGCCCGCGGTCTGGACGTGACGGAGCTGCCCTATGTAGTCAACTTCGAGCTGCCGAACGCCCCGGAAGACTATGTGCACCGGATTGGCCGCACCGGCCGCGCCGGCGCCAAGGGCGTGGCGATCTCTTTGATGTCTCCGGAAGAAACCCGCCAGCACGACTCCATCGAGAAGCTGACCAAGCAGACGCTGACGCCGCAGATCGTGGACGGCTTCCGTCCCTCCTGGCTGGCGCGCCCCAACGAGCGCGAACGCGAACGCGAGCGCCCGTCTGCGCCGCCCAAGCCGGAGGCTTCGGTTCTGGCCGGCTCCTCCGAGGGCGTGAAGAAGCCCTTGAACGGCCGCCGCAGCCGCAAGGCGAAGCGGGAAGTGCCGGCGCTGTTGCTGCCGCCGCGCTACAAGGTGGAAATCATTCGCTGATTGGGCGAACGAGCAAGGAACGGTCCCGAACGGGGCCGTTTTTTTATGGGCGTCGGCGGCACTTCCCGCCGGCCGCGGAGTCGGATGTCTGGGCGGTTTGCCCTGGGCGAGGAGAGCGCGATGCGGGTGAAATGGCGGCATATCGGTGTGGGCGGCGCGATGTTGGGCGTTGGCGCGGCGGCGGGAGCGACGACGACGGCTTGGCCGGCGTCGAGAAAAACCGAAGCCAAACCCGCGCCGGTGTCGGTGATGGTGGCGGAGGCGCAGCGGCTGGAGCGTCTGCGCGCGCTGGTGAAACAGCATGCGATCCAATGCCATTGCTCGCTGTGCCTGGGGCTGGGCGTGGCCGAAGCGAATGGCGGAAGAGAACAGGAGTCGAACCTGCTACTCCCTCCTCTATAACCCAGAACTGGCGTGGCTTTTATCTTTTCGCACATTAGATTGTGCGACGAATGTGCGAAAAGTGACGCATTCGGTGACGCGGCCAAAAACAAAGGAGCCCACCGTTATCGATGGGCTCCCGTACCTTTCCAATGACTCCAATCGCATTATTCATCCTCTTCTTTTCCAAGCATCTCGCTCACCTTGTCTATGAGAGCTTCCACCTCTTTTTGTGTATTTGCCTCAATCTTAAAATCCTTAGTTTCCACACGAACCTTTCTTCCATACCGCGACTGAATCCAAGCCCCACCGACTGCAGTAACTACCGGCACTGCCAGTTTCACAACTTCAATAATGTATTCCCCCAAAGGCCCACCGGCAGCGCCAATACCATCTTGTACAAAAAATCTTTGATGGCACTTATTCCCAGCAATCTCCTTTATTTCTTTTGTGTACCCCTGCAGTTCTTGACGAAATTCCTGACTAAATCTTGGGAGATCATCCGGAGCGCTTACGAGCGTTATTATCACTTGTTGCTGGTATTCCATATGTCACCTCTTTCGCTGTGCTAAACAAATTATTTGGCGATGCCAAGAGCCTCATGCTTTTTTCTCAACTGGCAGCTGCCAGTCATTGACCAGCTGATACCCACCCTGCTTATCCGGGTCCGGTATCCACCGGCCGTAAGTCCTGATGACCATTTCGGTGTCTACGTGCCCCAGCTGATTAGATACCCACATGATATTTTCGCCGGCGGACAACAACATCGACGCATAGGTATGGCGGGTCTGGTAGGCATTGCGCGCGCGGACACCCGCACGCTTGAGCACCGTTCCCCATTGCTGGTTGATTTGGTCCGGCAGCGTCCAGGGGGCTTTTGTGTACGGATTGATGAAAACGCGACCGTGGCCGGCGAACCGCTCACGATCCGTCAGCGTAAATCGCTTTTGCTCCAGCAGCGCCGCGCGCGCCGGCGGCAGCATCAGCACGTCGCGCTTGCCGGCATTGGTCTTGGTTCCCTTCTCGCGCTTGCGGCTGATGGCACGGCGGACCTTGATAACGCCATTCACAAAGTCGATATCCTCCCAGCGCAGCGCCATCAACTCGCCGGTGCGCAACCCGCTATAGATGGCGAACTGGAACTGGTTTCTAAGCTGACCCTCGGCAGTGG
The DNA here is from genome assembly GCF_057808735.1 of Chromobacterium sp. FG89. NCBI lineage: Bacteria > Pseudomonadati > Pseudomonadota > Betaproteobacteria > Neisseriales > Chromobacteriaceae > Chromobacterium > Chromobacterium sp. FG89. Next base: position 279,166 of record NZ_JBMDIQ010000001.1, read on the forward strand.
CCACCACCGCGGCAATCTCCCGGCGGTTGAGCGGGTCCACCTCATAATCGGTGCTGGCGGTTTCCTTGTTGACCAGCTTTTTCAGTATGACGCCGGCGAATGGGTTGCGCTCAATAAGCCCATCCGACAGCGCCTGCTCGACCACATGGCGCAGCGGTATCAGGTCGTTGCTGATGGTCTTGATTGTGACATTGCGCTCCACCACCCAGTCGCGGATATCGGCGCCGATCAAGTCGGTAATCCGCTTGGCTCCAAACTTGGGCTTCAGCTTGAACTCAACCGACTTGCGGTATTCATTCCACGTACCGAACTCCAGCGTCTTTTCCGTCTGTGCAATCAGCTTGTCCAGCAGCTGGCCAACGGTGACAGAAGACACCGCATGGCCAAACAGGGCTGCGCGTTTCGAATTGGGGAAGTAGTCGGAGTAGCGGAAGGTTTGACGCTCGATAGCGTTCAGGATTTCGGCGCGAAGGCGCTCGGCGTATCGAATATTTGCCGCGGTGGGGTCGAGTTTCAGCGTCTCCCGGCACTCGACCCCCCGGAAGGAAAAAGCCACTTGCAGGCTTTTCCCCCTGATGTTTACGCCGCGTGGCGTGCTTTTGGTGCTCTGCTGCTCGCTGCCCATTCTTGAACCGCCTTGATGTTGACCCAGACTTTGCCGTCGCCGGCAATCCGCCACTCCACATTCTCGCGCCAGACGCCGCCGCGCCGTTTGGCGCGTACCCCATCAGGCGTATCGCCCATGATTTCGCAGTAGCGCGCCTGCGGTAGCCATTCCAGATGGATTTTTACATTATCGCCGATTTCTATCATGTCTTGCTTCCTTGCACTGGCGGCCATAGGCGAGCGGCCTTGCCGGCTTATCAGAGAACGGCGCACCCTAGTTGATTGGGCGGCCGCTCGCCTATGGCCGCGGTTGCGGCCGGGATATCAGATGGGCTCCACCACCAAAGCGAGGCTTGCACGCTCGTCGTCCAGGATCTGGAAGCAGTCGCGGCCTTGGTTGTCGCGGCCGTTCTGCACGAGCTGGCGCTCCAGGGTGTTGCGCACCAGGGCGATGACGTTGCCTTGCAGCTGCAACAGCTCAATCGGCCAGCGCAACACGATGAACGGGACAGCACCCGGGCCGGCCTCGGCGGTGGCGTCCAGCTCGATGTCACGCAGGCGCCGCGCAATGCGTTCTGCGCGGTCGATGTTGTGGAGCTGCCCATTTACAGCATCCAGTTCAGCCTTGAATTTACCGGTGGCCGCTTGCACCAGGCGGGTGTAGAGATTGGTTTGCACGTTCATTTCTACCTCTCCCCATCTTTGCCGGATGGCGATTCAACTGCCCGCAAGGCTGCGTTAAAGCGTTCTTCCACAGCGCTTTGAATGAGCTTATTTGTCAGCTTTTCCACCTGGCTATTCACAAAAAATTCCAGCTTACCCCGCAGAGTTTCTACCGTTTTGGAGTAAAGCTCGTCGTAGTTGGCATTGGTGGCGCTCTGAAACTCACTCTCGATCCGCAGCTTGATCAACTTAGAGACTCGTTCACTCACTCCGGCAGCCAGGGTCGTCTTATTCAGCTCATCAGCCCACCAACCACCATCTCGAACCAAATACTCTTTCATGGCTTCTTTGCCGGCATCGCGTGCCGCTCTCTCCGCCACCTCTACCAATTCTTTGTCGACCGCATTTGCCTTACCTACTTTGGCGGCAACATTTTTGATGACAGCGTTTTGCAGCTCCAATCGTGCTTCGCTTCCCTCAGGGAAAAGCGACATCACGGCGGCCGAATCTAGTTTCAGAGAGATCATTTTTCATTCCTTTCGATAAGTTGTTTAAACCGTCCCCACTTCTCCGAACAGTCCGCTTCCGCTTGCCGAAACAGCTGCAACGTTTTTTTGTATCCACCACCGCCAATAAGCTGGAGGCACACAACACACGCAAACACGTTGCGACGCGATTCCACGTCCTTGGCTTGCTCGGCAATCAAGCTCGCCATTGCGTGCCTGTCCGGCCCATACACTTGCTGTTGCATGTTCCCTTCCTCCTCACTGGACCCGAGCGGTGAACTTCCGCGCGCGGTCGATTGCGTTGTTCAGCTGTCTGGCGATGGGCTTGCTGCTGCCGCCCTCGGCGCGCCAGCGGGCGCCTGGCCGTGGTGCGTCCTGGCTTTGGAGCAGGGCGGCCATGCGGATTTCGTTGACGTGTTCCAGGCCGGCCGCCGGCGCCATGCGCTTGAAGCGCTTGGTCAGGCGCTGACTGGTCAGGCGCAGCACGGTGTCGGCGCGTTTCTGTTCCGCCTGCTGCTGGGCTTGCTGCACCCAGCCGTCCGCGAACTTCATTAAGTTGCTGATCTGCTGCTGGAACTGCCGCTGAGCGGCGCGGCTTCGTCGCTGGCGGGCGCGGTTTTCGGCCACCGGCAGAAAAGCGTCGTCTTCCGGCCGTGTGCTCATGTAGATGTCCATCTCCGCCGCCTCGGCCGCGATGCGCTGGGCGTCGCCCGGCTGGGCCGGAATCGGGGTGGATTTCGTTTCCGTAGAGTTATTGACACGAGTCCAAGGGGCGCTTTCGCGCCCTGAAACCCCAACCCCGCGCCTGATTTCCCATGTGTGCATCCGAGTCACCGCCAGCTGCCCGCCGTCCACTTCAACAACACCAAACAGGCGCTTCTGCCCCGGCTCGCCGTAGCGGTTGGTGGCCGGCGCGCTATCCTTGGCCAGCCGCAGCGGCATGTTCTTGCGGCTGGCCTCATGGCCGCCCATCACCTCCACGAAACGCCCCCAGTTGCCGGCGTCCGCCGCGGCGGCGGCGCGCATCAGCACATCCTCGGCGTCCGCGTAGTCAATGCGACGCAGCTCGCGCCACACGCCCACCGGCGGGCCGCCCACTTGCTGAAACTGACGAATGCCCCAAGTGCTGGCCCAGGCGTCCACGCGCTGGGCGGTGACGGTGGCATCGGTTGCGTAATCCTCTGCCAGCGTCAGGCCGTCGTCGCCATCCGGCCGGCCGCCGACGGCTTCATAGTCTTGACCGATGGAAAACCCGTCTTGGCGGGTGCCGTCCACGTTCTTGGCAATGTATTTAGCGATGTAGCCGGCGGCGGTGCCGCGACTCCAGTCGATGCGCTTGAAGTCGACGCGGGCCTTGATACCCTTCCACACCCAGCGCGTGGCCTTGCCGGCCCAGAACGCTTTTTCCCAGCCGATGGCCTCCGCCAGCGCGGCCAGCGGCTCCTTGGCGCCGGCGGCCTTGCGCTTCCGCGCCATGGCCATGGCGTCGGCCTTCGTCAGCGCGTAGCGCAGACCCAGCTCGTGGCGGTCCTCGCGCACCGCATGGCGCGCCACGATGCGGCGAAACTCGCGCACATGCTCAGGCGCCATAAAGAACAAGCCGTGGTAGTGGGGCGTGCCGTCGTGGTGCGGCTCCGCCACCCGGAAGCCGAAAATCTTGATGTCGGCGCGCGCAAGGCTGGCGCCAATGCGTGACCACACCCCGCCCAGGTAATCCCGGGTATCGGTGGGCGTGCTGACGCCGTCGTAATGCGGATTGCGTTGACCGCTGGCCGCCACGCGGGGGTGGAAACGGCTAGGGGCGGTAAGGGTGATGAACTCGCCGGCCAGCTCCAGGCCGATGGCGATATGCTCGAAACCGGCGATGCGGCACATCAGCTCGGCGCGGCGGATGCGCGGATTGCTCATGTCGGCGTCGGCCACGTCGGCCAGGTTGAACGCCTCGCCCAACTCATTGATGGCGGTCAGCGCCTCCAGCAACGCACGGTTGCGGCGCTTTTGCTCGCGCCGGCGAGTGACCGCATCATGACTGGCGTACAGCGCGTGGCGCTTATGGACCAGGCCCAAGGCGATGGACAGCGCCTCCGCCTTGCGCGCGTTTACACGGCGCAGGTTCCGGCGCCACCACAGGCTGCAAGCCAGGCGCAGCTTGATGCCGCCGTCGGTGTCCGCGTTGGGCAGCGCAATGCCGTGCTCGCTGCAGAAGCGCTCCAGATCCTCCATGCTCGCGCCGTCGCGGTGCAGCGCCTCCGCCTGGCTGGCCTTGGCCTTGGCGTATTCCACCAGTTGGCTTTCGCTGGCGCCCAGCTCCAGCGCCTTGGCCGGGAAACGGCCCACCAGCTCGCGCAGGTAGTTGTTCGCCTCCGCCTCGCGGCCATCGTCCAGCACGCCCTTGCGGCAGGTGAGGTTGCGGTTGCGCCGACGCAGCCAGTTGCGGCGCACCGCCCGCTGCAAGTGGCGCGGAAAGTGGCCAATCTTGGCCAGCGCCCAGCTGTCCGGCAGGTGGCTCAACTCCGGCATCTTGGGTGTCATGCGGCTGCGTCCTGGCTGTGCCGCTGAGCTGCCGGCGCTTCCACGTCTACCGCACCGGCGGCCAGCCGCGCCGCGGCGTGTTCGCTTTCCGCCAACAGGGTTTCCAGCTGATACCAAAGCTGCCCCATCTCCGCCATGCCCAGGCCGGCAAGCGGCAGGCGGTGCAAGGCGGACAGGCGGACGATCTGCTCGCGCACCCCGGCCATCACTTTCAGCCCGTCCTGCATATCGGCGATGGCTTCCAGCTGCGCCAGCGTCAGCACTTTGGACTGAAGCGCTCGGACCGATTGCAAGTGCCGTACCGCGCGGCGTTCGTCTACCTGGGCGGCCAGCTGCTGACGGGCGGCCTGAAAGTTTGCGTAGGACATGACGGTTTCCTCAGACGGGCAGGGTGAACTGGAGCACCACCAACAGCGCCAGCACCAGGCCGGCGGCGATGGCCTGGCCGTTGCCGGCCGGCTGGCGCAGCGGCGCGGTGTAGCAGCCGGTGCCGTTTTGGAAGCGGACGTAACGCAGCTTTTTCATGGGGTTCTCCAGTTTTTGGGCGTAAAAAGCCCCCTCGCGCCGCGCGGGTGCGATTTTTTGCAAGGGGGAACGGGGTTAAATCAGCTCGTCAGGCGAGGCCGGGCAGCTCCAGCTGCCTATCGTCAATCGGCGTTCTCAAGCCCAGGCGCGTGCGCTTATGCTCGATGGCGCAGGACTCGCTATAGGTTTTGAACGGCTTGCCGCAGTTCTCGTAATCGCCGCACTGGTAGTAGGTTTCCCTCACCGTTTCCGTCAGCATCCGGCTGGTGCGCGCGTAGGAGACAAAGCCGCAGTATTTGCACGGGTACGCCATGCCTCAGCTCCGGCAAAACAACTGAAAGGTCAGCTCGTTCATCTGCACCGTCTTGGCGCAGATATCGTGCTGGATGCGCTCCAGGCGGCGGCGCTCGCGGCTGTCCACCTCGCCGTCGCGGGTGGCCTCGCGCCACTCGCGCGCCAGCCGCGCCACGTCTTCCACCAGCTCCATGTACAGGGTCTGGATTTCCTCGTTGTCCACCCGCTCGGCGTCCGGCATGCGCACAAACACGCCGCCGCTGTCCATCGCCACCGCCTCGGCAAACAGCGTGGAGCCGTGAAAGGCCTGCATCTGCATCGCCTCATGCAGGCTCACCGCCTGACCTTTGCGCTCGTAGACGCGGTTTTCCAGCGCGTCCTTGGTGATCCCCAGCGCGGCGGCCATCGCCGGCCATCCGCCGGGCATGCCCTTGCACATCTGTTGGTAGCAATTTCTGAAGTTGTCCATCGGGTATCACCAAAAATCTAGAGGTCTTGTGGTTTCCAGGCCGCGGCGGCTTGGCTACAGTTCAAGCATTGTCGGCGCGGCTGGCTTTCCAGGCGGCCAGGCCCAGCAGATAGATATCGCGGGCCAGCTTGCTTTCGGAGTAACCGGTGTCGGCGATGGCCTGATCGAACTCGCTGCGTTCGGCTTGCAGCAAGCGCATCTGCACCGGCTTGACCTTGGAGGTGCCGCGCGGACCGTAAGCGCGGCGCGGGCGTGCTGTCTGTTCGGCGTTTTGCATGTGAGTTACTATCTATGGAAAAGTAGAGTTGATGTGAATCGTACTCTAGAAAATTTGATATTGCAAACCACATACTCGAGAAAACTAGAGGTGTGATTCATATTCGCCACAGGCGAACGGGGTGTAATGTGAGCATCGGGGAACGTCTAAAAGAGGAAAGAGGCCGTCTTGGCTTGATCCAGATGGAAGCGCACAAGGCCGCCGATGTTAGCTATGCGACTTACCTCGGCTATGAAAAAGGGACCAGCTTCCCTAACGCTGAAGTGCTAGCAAAGCTCTATGCTGCCGGCTTCGATGTCACCTACATCATCACCGGCAAGCGCGATGATTCGAAGCTCACGCCGGAAGCTCACGTCCTCTTGAATCAGTTCCAGCAACTGGACCCGCGTGGCCAGCGCCTGGCCCTCGGGGTGATGCAGCAGATCCATCAAAACCTGTCCGAGTAGCGCGGACCCGAGACCAAACACAACGCCCGGCCATGTGCCGGGCGTTTTATTTAAATGGGTTGATACGACTTTGGCATGTCGAGTGATTTACATTATGCTTTCTGAGATTACGTGTTAGCGGGTAAGAAAAATGAAACTCAAAGAGTTGCTTCGTGCATGGGAGTCGCTTTCATGGGAGCAGATGCAAGCGAAGCAAGAAGCGGTTGATATCGTGGTCGAAATGCTCCAGAACCCTGGAAAATACAATTTCAAGCTTGGTGACGCTACGTCGGAAAAACTGGTTGAGATCGGTTTGATCCTGACAGAAAACAACACGAAGTCTGTTGAGAAAACTAAGGCGCTAGGGTTAGCCAGTGATGGAGGCGAAGCATGAAAGAAGACGTGATTGAGCGCCTTGTCGCTAGCGCTCAGCAAGTTTATGACGAATTGGAGAAAGAAAAGGCTAGACAGCGATCTGAGGTAGTAGTGGTGACGGGGGCACTCCAGTCTAGGCTTGACCTTGAGGATGCTCGCCCCCAAGATAATGATATGAGCCAATCTCAAGAAGTCTTCGACGCCCGGCTGGAAGCCATGGAAGCGCGCATGGATGCCCGGGTGGCGTCGGTGGAAGGCAAGATCAACACCATGCTGGCCAGCATGGAAGGGCGTGATCGTGCCTTGACGGCCAGCCTGCAAGCAATGTCCGAGCGTTTGGAGGCGAAAGTCGTCGATCAGGAGAAACGGTTTGAGGGGGTGGCACAGGAACGCGAAAAGACGCTAAAAGCTACTTTCGAGGGGCTGACCAATCAGCTCAATGAACGGGATAAGCGGCTAACCGATTTGGCCGCCAGCGCGGAAGCGTCCGCTAACCGCGCCGCGGGCCTGAAGTCGACGATGTGGGTCACGTCCCTCACCACCATCGTTTCCATTCTGGGGATTGCTGTCGGCGCTTACTTCGCTACGCAGTCTTCCAATCTCAGTATTGTTCAAACCACATTGTCCGCCTTCCAGGCCGGGCAGAGCAGCAAGTCAGACGCCAAAGCCACAGCCGATAAGGCTAGCCCGGCGGGCAAGGCTGCTGAGGCTTCCGCCAGCAAGTAATTCAGGTTTGTTTGCTTCAAGACAACGCCCGGCCATGTGCCGGGCGTTGTGCTTGTGATTTGCATTATGCCCACGTGATATGATAAAGGTTTGGCAAGTTTGATTTGATAATGACAAATATCGCTTAGGATGCACGCTATGAAAAAAGCCCTGAAATGGATTGGGATTGCCCTAGTGGCTTTGATCGCTATCGGCATTATCTTTGGAGAGAACAAGGGCAAGGCGCCGGTCACGGCCAGCCATGATGCCAGCGGCGCCCAACAGACGGCGCAGCAGGAGTCACCTGCCGCTGCGCCGGTCCAAGAGGCGGCCATCAAGGTTAGCGCCAAGAAGCTATTTCAAGCCTATGACGATAACGAGGCCGCGGCGGATGATGAATACAAAGGCAAGCTGTTGGAGGTGGAAGGCCGCATTGCCTCCATCGACAAAGACGCTTTCGACAACACGATAGTCTGGCTGCGTGCCAAGGACGATTTCAACCGTGTCATGGCCAAGCTGAGTGACGAGGAAGCCCCCAAGGCCAAAGTGCTCAAGAAAGGGCAAACCGTGACCGTGTCCTGCCAAGGCAGCACCCGAATCATTGGCAGCCCCACGCTGGACCGCTGCGCGATCCTCTAAAACAATAGCCCCGCATTAGCGGGGCTTTTTGCTTGAGTCGACGCATGAATCTTGAATCGCCCCTACGTTCCCAGATACCTTGTGAGCCTCGCTGAACTGCCCGGCTTCTATGGGCAATCCATGTCCCATGGGTCGGAGCGCGCTCCATTTCAGCTGCCCCTTCGCCCGCGACAACCAAGCAGTGCAAAAGAAACGATCAGAGCTACAACAATCAGTCCGATAGGGCCCATTCCCCAGCCCATGCCCAGACCCCAATACAAGCCGCTGCCAAACAGCAGCAAGAGCAAAATCGCAATAATGAGTAAGTCCATGTTTTCTCTCCTAAGTAAGAAGCGAAACTTCGACCGTCAACATTGATGCACACAGATTTTCCACCATGCTAGTGCTAATAACCACGATTCATCACTAGCGAGGCAGAACGGTCAGTTTGTTGTTAACAGCGATAACCGACTTGACCTGTGCCGCCAGCTTCGTGGCGCGATCAGATTGATTTTGGGTGTTTACGGTGCCATTTAGATCGACAACGCCATGGTCGGTGCGGACATTGATACCAAGTCCTTTGACCCCCTTGTCTTTGGCGAATACGGCCTTGACCTTGGTGGTGATGACGGAGTCATCCAGGTGCTGCCCAGGTGTTTCGCTCGTTAAGTCTTCGGCGTATACGCCTACTGGAGCGAGCAAGGCACCCAACAAAAGCAAGGCGCCGGTGAGTTTGATGTCCATGATTTCTCCATTTGATTTGTTTCAACCGAACGGGCGTCGAGTGAATTCACACGCCGGTTCTGTGTTGTAATTAAGGCGTTTTCAGTTTCTTCGCGAGATCATCTTTCATATCGCCTACTGATGCCTGAACAGCCCCAACGTTTTTCTGGATATTGCCTTTCGCTTCTAGGTCCTTGTTACCCACGGCTTTGCCGACGACTTCCTTCACTTTGCCCTTCGCTTCTTCTACACGTCCTTTGATTTGATCTTTGTTGATGTCCATGATGTGCTCCTAAAAATTCAGTCGACTCGATGTCGACGCATGGCGACGGCCACACAATCGCACCATAGTTCATCAGCTACATCTGGTCTGTTCGCTGCCATACACATGTGGAATGTATCGGGTTCTCAGGATTGATATGGTAGGGCAGGCGCTATCCCGGAATGAAGAATGGAAAAATTAAACTGGAAAACTCTATTGTTCGTCTGCGCGCTTAACTCCCGCTGCGTGATCAACTCGCCGCCGATGGCAATCTGTCCGACGCTACCGCCGGTGCCAGCTAGTAGGGCTACTTTGCTTGTGCCATACATTGAAAGTGAAAAGAACGGTGCCCATCAATTCACATGTAGAATTAATGGGCATCCATCAAGCCAATTAAAGGCCTAGTCTTCTAATTGACAGGGTTTCAGAACTAACCCGCAGTTACGGTTTGGCCTTATGGGTCAGAACCCCATCTTGTTTATTCCCAAATGTTCCACCATCTTTTTTTTTATCGGATTCCTTGTTATGGTCTTTTTGGGGGTCGTTGGTAGGTTTTGCCTTATTTTCGAATGCTTGGCCGGTACTGGTTTTGTTTTTGTCAGTTTCGCCAGTTTTTGCGGTTTCATGCTTTTCTTGGATATTGGTCATTTTGTTCACCTCTGATTAGGTTGCTCCACGTAAAATTACGTAGAATCAACATTCAGCATCATTACTATATGGCTTGTGTGCACAGCGGTCTGTACGCTAACAGCCATATGGAAATGAGACTGGGCCGGACTAAATCACGGTTTAAGCTTGGATACCTTGGTGCCTTGTAAAGAGACATTGAACATTAGGCCACCATTGGTCAGCACAAAACCAATGACTGGAGCTTTGGCTGTTTCAGTATCAACCGATCCATCCGCGCCAATTTTCAACAGAACCACATTGGCATCAACCCCGGCGGTCCAGCCATTCCCTTTGCGGAAATGATCCAATGACTCCTGTGTCATGAACAAAAATATAATGGCCTTAGACTGTGCCCCTGCCTGGAAGCCGACAGAGCCCGTCATTGTCTTGTAATAACCTGCATACTGGTTTCCAATACGTAATTGGCCCTCTCCATAAGCGGCTCCAACGACTAAGCCGGCGGTTAGCACTGAGGGAAAAACCAGAACCCCTTTGGCGCGGCCCATCAGTTCGCGAGATCCTTTTGCCTGCTGATAAAGCTCGCTTAGTGTTTGATCTACATTGGCATCAATGGCCAGATTCCTCGTCATGTCACTTGCTTGATAATTAGGCGATGTCGTCGTGCAGCTGATCAGCGAGCCACCGAGTAGCAATATCATACCGATACGTTTGAGCATGGTATTTTCTCCTGTAGATTGATTTGGGGCGTCAGATAGTGACTTTGATTTTGTCAATGACATTACGGACACCAGGCATCCCCGCGGCAGCATGTTGGGCCAGTGCACGTTCCGACCAACTGTGTACAGTGCCCCCCAGAATGACATCGGAACCGTCAATACTGACGGTGATGCTTGCAATATCACGGATAGCCCGACGCTTCAGCGCTGCTTCCACCTCTTCTTTGACCGCCCGGCTGATTACTTTAGGGCGAATGCCAATGTCGCTGCTAATCCCGGTGACCCCCGAAAGGTGGCACACTAGCTTGCAGGCATCCTTTCTCTGGTAGTCCCACTCAACTTCGCCGGAAAGGGTGACCCAGCCATGCTCTACCAAGACTTTGATAGAGTTCTCCTTGAGATATCCCATCATTTGAAGAACACGGGCTGCAGTACGTGAGATATCTGAATCATTAGGATTTTCTTGGCCAGGGAGTTCCACCGTTATTCCCTCCGCAATGGCTGTTACACCACTCACACGCAACGCCGCGCGTTCTGCTGACCATTTCTGTGCATAGTTGGCAACATGTCCACAAAGTGTAACAACCCCATCATTTACCTGTACCCCAATATGGGTGGAATTGATCGCTGGGTCCCACATTAGCTCGGCTATTACATCGGCTTGTAACTGGCTATCTGTCTTGATCATGACTTGAGCTCCTTGCTTATTGGATTTCCATCCTCAGCGAGGCCTCAATGATTGTCTGTCTGCTACCGTACATTAAATGTAATTTTTTTACGTGGGAGGTCTAGCTAGGGTCGAGGGGCCAGTATCAACACTTGCCGTCTTATTTTTGTAATGAACTTTAATGTTCTTGGTAATTAAATATTAAAATTAATTGGAAAAAAGCTGAACCTAATTATCAAAATCGTGTCTAAAAAATTCTATAATGTTTTTTGGAGCGAAATTAAGGAAATAATAATGATCAAATCAAACCATTTTGTACTTGTCTTTTACTACAGCAACAAACACTTATTTGCTGGCGATATCACATCCAGAAATAGCCAGATTCATCGCTCCAAACATGAGGCGTGCGCCAGGTTCGAATCTATTGATAAGGCTTTAGACGCAAAGGTGCCTCCCATGTACTGTTTTGCTGCAATCCACTCTCCATGTGGAACATACCACTTCAGTCGCGAGAATGGCTGGGAAGCCCAGCAGCGTTAATTTTCTATAACAGTGAGATTAGCTTCGGCAATTGCTTTGACACCAAGAGGAAAAACAAGAGAGTTGCTAGTAAAGATAGCAAACAAAATGAACCGGGTATCCCAATGCAATTAAGAACATATAGATTATGTGCGCTACCGCACAGACACGGAAGAAACAAGCGGACATTATAGGCTTACCGACACCTGCAACCTTGCAAGTGAGGCGCATACCAATCTTAAGGTAATCTTTATGAATAAGCCCGCTCAACAAACTACCGGTGATCACAGCAATCCCGCTGATGTCGTCAAGCCGTCACAGCCAGCAGATACCTCGGCCAAACCGGGCACCCCAGGAACCTCTCCGAAGGAGCCCATCACTCCAACCCCACCTAAAAAAGCATCGAGCTCGAACTCAATTTTTCGCAAAGTCAAATAATAGCCACCAGGCTTTGTTGATCTGAGTTCAGACTTGTAACAAGAATTTGCAATTTTTGAAAAAGCAAAAACCTTGCCGTTCCAGATCCCCAAGTGGAACGGCAAGCATTCTGGATTAGCTTTTACCCGGTGCTGGCAACAAGCGGTCCATTTCAGCTCTCACTACCGCATAACACTCGCAACTAAGTTGCTCCAGTTTTACTCTATCTAGTACGGTAATATGACCGCGCCGATATTCGATTATTTTCAGTTTTTGCAGTTTGCCTGCGGCATGGGTGACCCCAGCACGCCTCACTCCTAACATATTAGCAATCAGTTCCTGAGTCATACACAGTTGGTTGCCTGATAAACAATCTAAGGATAGCAGCAGCCAGCGGCAGAGTTGTTGGTCGATGGAGTGATGCCGGTTGCATGCGGCGGTCTGTACCATTTGAGCCATTAACGCTTGGGTGTAGCGCAGCATCAACAGCAACATCTCGCCATGGCGACTGAACTCGTGCAAAAAATGTGTAGCGGGTAAAGCGTAAGCATGACCAGCGCTTTGAACAATGGCTTGACCGGTGGAGGGCGCCCCACCCATGAAAGCTGACACGCCCACCAGCCCTTCATTGCCGATCACGGCGATTTCTGCAGACGCGCCATTCTCCATTACATACAAAATCGACACGATTGAATCAGCAGGGAAGTAAACACGGGACATGGGGCGGCTAGCATCACTTAGCATCTCCCCCAAGGCTAACGAAACGTACTCCAAATGTGGTAGAAGACGTTGTTGTACTTCGGGAGGCAAAGCTGTAAGTAATCGATTTTGCAACGGAAGGCACGGCTTGGGCATATATATCTCCATTAAATAAAAAAGCATCAAGGTCAGGTATATCCCACACATCTTCTAGAATGTATTGATACTAATGAATAAGGAGATTGCCATTATGGCAACAGGTATTATCAAATTTTTTGATCCGGCCAAAGGTGTCGGCATCATCCAGCCAGACTTTACTGGAGATAATCTGTATCTGGAGGTGTCGCAAGTAATGATGGATATTCCGGAGAATTTACCTCCAGGGCAACGTGTCAGCTACATAAAGGCTATCGGCGTGAATGGTTTGCAAGCCCGGTGTATCCGTCTGCTCGCCCCTCTCTACAACGCACAAGACTGAAATAAATTATTTGGAAAAATTTTATGCACAAAACAAATGCCGACGTACTAGCGCTGGCGGCGCTACTCAAAGCCATTGTAGCCGACCCAAAAGCCTTGTTCGTCACCCCTGGCCCCTGCCATGATGCGGGAGCGGCCAGTGCTACTGCTGCGGCTGATTTCGTGCTGAACTTCTCCAGACGACTACAACAGGACATCAGTGACGAAGTCACCTTGTCTAATGTCGCAAACCTGTTGTTCCGTTAAGTCGTTTCAATGATTAGCCCTGAATGTTGCCACTGGCAGACACAAACAGATGCAAAGAAGTAAACAAAAGTAGAGCTATTGGCCGGCTTTTTGTTAGAAGATGTGGAACTTCTCAAAATTCGGTTGCAGACAACGGTAATACTTGGAATGAGAGGCGCTCGATGACTGAAAGTGAGATTTTGGAACGAATCGAAGCGATGAATGGAAGTCGCGATAGTGCGTTGCTAGCTAGCTTCTGGTTGTTGATGGGTGGGCGCTACGACATTCGACTGTTTACTGTAAATGATTTGAGGGACTTGGCAGGTGATAGTAGAGCAATATTCTATGCTATAAGTGAAGCCTACACCTCGAAGCAACTTACAATTTTAACCCCAGGTTTGGCTTCTGTGCTGATGGATATTCTGGTGAGTTATGAGCACGAACGAGTCCAGCATATCTAGGGCAGCTCTTAGCCAGCAACGGCCAGTACGCGCAGGGCGTCATTGGCGGGGGCTCGGCACCAGGCTTGCGTAAGCATCCGGAACAGTTGCGCCATCGGTTCATCGCCAAGCCGCTGACGAGCCTGCACGCTGGCACTGAGGGCGAGCAAGGCGTGTTGATCGAGGCTCAGAGCCAATTGCTGCACGACCTGCCATAGCGGCAAGTTGTGAAAGAGGGCCAAGCCAATGACCAACCAGACGGCATGCTCGGCAGGAAGTTTGCGGCGCCGAATGGAAGCTTTGCCGGTAACGGCGAGTGCTTGCTCGATCCAGGCAGGGTCAATCAATGCGGCCAATGTCTCCAGCCGAGAAGGGGCGTGTGGTAGCGTGTCATCTAAGGCGCGTTGTAGCAGGCTCATGCAGCAAAAAAGGGAACATGATGAACATGTCCCCTTTTACTGGATTTGCATCTGCAAGTCTTAACTGACTGGCATTACCCCAGGCGGGGTGCTTTGCAGTTCAACAGGGTAGCCGCATTACGCGGGGTTAAGCTCCCGCAGCACTTCAGGGTGCTGGTCCGCTACCTTCAGCAGTGTTTTGGCGGCGCCAGTCGGTTGGCGTCTATTCTGCTCCCAATCCTGTAACGTGCGCGCGCTGACGCCCAGCAGATCGGCGAATGCTGCTTGCGACAGTCCAACCTTGGCGCGGGTAGCTGCGACCGAGGACACGGCCACTTTCGTTACGCGCGCCGCTTCGCCGGCCTTCATTTCCTTGACCGACTGCAGCAAGTCGGCCTGGAATTGCTCCATTTCCTTATCCATTTTCCACCTCTTCACGCAACTGGTTGAGGAAAGCTGGGGGCAAGTTATCGAACTTGGCCTTGGTGTACGCAATCAGCAGATAGATGCGGCCACCCTCCAGCAGGTTGTAGTAAATCACCCGTGCACCACCGCGCTTACCCATGCCCGGCCGGCTCCAGCGCACCTTGCGCAGCCCGCCCGATCCAGGGATGACATCGCCGGCCAGCGCATTGTTGGCCAACCATTCGATGAAGGCCAAACGCTCGTCCGCTGGCCAGATTTCGTCCGCGCAGCGCTTGAAGACATGGGTTTCGATCACGGTGTGCATGCGCGCATTATACGGCAATGCCGTATTTTGAATAGTATACCAATGAAAAAGAATTGCGACCCGCTCTTACCCCGCCGCATTCTCTCGCCGTGCTTCCCGCTCCAGCGCTGCGGTGCAGCCACCGTCGCTCAGCTGATGCATCACCTTCTTTAGCACCCAGCCGGTGGCGTCGATGACGGGCTTGAAGCCCTGCACCTTGGCGGGGAGTTTGGCGAGCCGCTCCGACCGGCCGTAGGCCAGATTGATGCTGAACTCGGCGGCGCCGCGCTACAGCACTTTGACGTTGCCGGCAGGCAGAGGCTGGGAAGCGTTAAATAAAAAACGCCCGGCACGGCGCCGGGCGTTTCTTCCAACACTGCGGTACGGCTGGCTGTTTAGAAGCCGTGTTGGCGGCTCCGCAGGCGGGCGCGGAGCTTGTCGTACACCCAGCCGAAGACAAAGGTGTAGGGCAGGAAAAACAAGAAGAAGCCGATGTCCAGCAGAAAGGCGTGCCAGTAGCTGAGACCCATCCACCAGGCGGTCGGCGGCACCAGCAGGATCACCAAGCCGCCTTCAAACAGCAATGCGTGCAATACGCGCAGCGCGGGGGTGCGCGTCCAGCCTTGTCTCCGTTCCAGTCTCTCGAACAGCGCGTTGAACACCATGTTCCACAGCATGGCCATGGTGGTCAGCATGACGGCCAATACGCCCATTTTGGTGGTGTCTTGGTTGAGCAGCCAGGTCCCCAGCAGCATCAGCAGGATGATGGCGCACACTTCATAAACGACTGCGTAGAAGACGCGTTCTTGCCAGGATTTGGGTGCTTGTACTTGCATGTTTTCTCCTATTCACCGCGTGCCCGTCTAATAAGCCTACTCGGGTTTCCGCGGTGGAATGTGTATCACAGGTGAGGCGATTATATTGGTTTTATAGATGGAGAGAAGATGGTTTTGATCGGAAAACCCGATATGAATGGACGCTGTGTGAGTGGCGGCAACGTCGCCTAGCGCGGTGTTGATCCGGAGGGCGCGGGGTCTTCCATCGCCTCCAGCTTCATTTCCAGCTCCAGCTGGCAGGTATAGCCGCCGTCGTTCAGGGTGTGGGTGATTTTGTTGATCACCCAGTCGGTGGCGTCGATGGCCGGCTTGAAGCCCTGCACCCTGGCCGGCAGTTCGGCGAACAGTTCCGGTCGGCCGTAGGCCAGGTTGATGCTGAACTCGGCGGCGCCGCGCTGCAGCTTCTCCCACGCCGCTTTCGCGCCCTGCAGCGCGGTGGCTTCGCTGGCGTAGATGTGGCGCAGCACCTTGACGTTGCCGGCGCGCGGCTCCACGCCTTTTTGCTGGATGGCGGTGAGCTTTTTGCGCTTGCTTGTGCGGCCCAGCTTGGTGACGGTGGCGCGGCGTTCGAAGCGGGTGTTTTTGTCGACGACGACTTCGCCGCGCTTGGCGCGGTTCAGATCCTGCCATTGCGCTTTGACGGCGGTGTAGGCGTTGCGGTCGGCGATGTTGAAGCGGTGGCTGTCGCCGTTGGCGCGGGTGAGGGTGCAGACCGGGAAGGGCTTACCGCTGACGGTTTCGGCGTCGCCGGCCTTGCAGAACACCAAGCGGCCGTTTTTCACCGTGGCCACGGCGTCGTGTTCGCGCGCCAGCCGGTGCAGCAGCTGGGCGTCGCTTTCATTGCGCTGATCCAGCTGCTCCACGCGGCGCTTGGCCAGCCAGTCCGGTATCGCCGGCTGCAGCTGGTTGGCGGCGGCGATGGCGTGGACGATGGCGCCGAGCGTGGTTTTGCTCCAGCTCTTTTCGCGCTTCGCGGCGATGCCTTCGCGCAAGTCGCTGGAGCGAGCGCGCAGGGTCAGAATGTCCGGCGTGCCGCTGTGCTCGACTTCGTCGACGGTGTAGCTGCCCTTGTCGATCAGGCCGCTATGCCGCCAGCCCAGCGCCACGGCGATGACGGCGCCGCGGCCGGGCAGCTCCAGCATGCCGTCGCTGTCGTCCAGCACGATGTCGAGCTGGTCGGCCTCTAAGCCGCGGTTGTCGGTCAGCGTCAGCGCCACCAGCCGGTGGCGCAGCGCGCTGTCCAGCGGCTTGCCGTTGAGGCTGAGCCGCCAGGCCGGCGTCGGCGCGCCGTTGAGGCCGGCGAAGTCGGCGAGGTTGTCCAGGCCTTGCTGGGCGATGCCCTGGCCGGCGGCCATCAGGCTGTCCAGGCTCAAAACGCCAACTCCATCACCGCGCGGCTGAGGTTGCCGAGCAGGTCCAGCATGCTGCCGTCGACGCGCTGCAGGGTCAGGGTGAAGTCGATCTCGCGCGCCTTGCCGTCGCTGAAGAATTCGCGGCGGGTCAGGTCCAGCTTTTCGATGACGTAGAAGCCGTAAATCATGCCGGTGCCCTCGATCAGCGGCCAGGCCAGCGCCTGATCGGCCATCAGCTTGAGCAGGGCCAGCGAAGTGTCGCCGCCGGTCAGTTCCGGCAGCAGCTTGCCGGACAGGGTGATGGGCTCTTCCTCCGGGCCGGTGTATTGGCGGCCGGGCGCGGCGCCGACGCGGGGATTGCCCGGCCAGCGCCAGCCGTATTGCTGTTTCATTTCTTGATAGGGCAGGGTGCTGCGGGTGAACACGAACAGCCCGAGCGCCATCATCGGCAGGCCTAGCATTAGTCGATGTCTCCAAATTTGCTGCGCTGTCTGGCCTGGGCGTCGCGCTGGGCTTTTTCCAGTTCTTGGCGCACTAGCCGCGCCAGCGCGCGTTCGTCCATGCCGGGCGCGGCGTGGATGGTGATCGGGGCGTTGATCATCACCGGAGCGGTGGCCACCGCGGCCGGCCGCGCCAGCGGCGGGCGGGTGTCCAGCTGGCCGGCCAGCGCCGGGCCGGCTCCGAGCATGACGCCAGCGCCGAGCGCGGTCAGTTTGCCGGTGGCGCTGCGCAGCGCGGCCAGCGGGCCGTCTTGACCCTGGGTGATGCCCTGTTCAAGTCCGGCCATGGTGTAGCCGCCGATGCCGGCGAACACGCGGGACGGCGAGTGGATGTCCAGCTTGTTGCGCAGCCACTCCGGCAGCATGTCGCCGACGCCGAGGATGGCGTCTTTGACCCAGCCCAGCCCGCTTTTGATGCCGCTGACCAGGCCTTGCATGATCATGCTGCCGAAGCCGGTAAAGCGGTTTGGCAGCTCCACGCCGAACCAGCCCATCACCGCGGCGAAGGCGCGATAGAACAGCCCCAGCGGTGACCAGTTGAGGATCAGCGCGGCAATGCCGGCGACGCCGCCGCTGAACGCCATAACGATTTCCGCCCAGATGTCGGCGAAGAAGGCCTTGATCGGCTCCCAGTAGAGGTAGATCAGCGTGGCGGCGGCGGCGATGGCGGTGATGGCGAGGCCAATCGGAGTGAACATCATCATGCGGCCGACGAAACCGACGACTTTCAGCACCGTCATCAGCGCCGGGCCTACCCGGCCGAGGACGCCCAGGCCGCTGCTGAGGGTGGCCATGAACATGGACAGGCCGAAGCGCGCCAGCATGAAGGGGCCGGCGATGGCCGCCGCGGCGATCAGCAGCCCGCCCAGCGCGGTGAGCGCCACGGCGACGACGGCGGCGATTTTCATCAGGGTGGCCGCCAGTTGCGGGTTTTCCCGCGCCCAGGCGCCGGTTTTTTCGGATAAGTCGGCGATCCATTCCGCGGCGGCTTTCAACTCCGGCGAGATGGATTCGCCAAACTTCACCATGGCGTTGGTGAAGGTGCCGCTGGCGGCGTCCCACAGGTTCTTGAGGGTGCCGAGCTGTTGGTTGACGCGCTCCTGCAGGCTGGCCTGTTCCGCCAAGTTCTTTACCACATCGTCGTAGCCGCCTTGGCCCTTCTCGATGATCTTGGAAAGAACTTCATTGGTTTCCTTGTCGTCGCCAAAAATGTCTTTCAGCACCGCCAGGCGGTTGACGGTGTCCAGCTTCTGCAGCTTGCCCAGCTGCTTCATCAGATTGTCCAGGCCGCCGAACTCGCCCTTGCCATTGGTGAAGTCCAGCCCCAGGCTTATCTTTTTCTTCTTGAGCAGTGACTTCTCCACTTTTTTGATCTTGTCGACGTTCAGCCCCGCCGCGATGACTTTGCGGATGGCGTTGCCGGCGGACTCTCCACGCATGCCGGCTTGGTCCATCATCACGACGAAGGGCGCGAAGGCCTTGGCGCCCTCCAGGCCCTTGACCTTGATCATGTCCATGGCCGCGCCCAAACCCTTGTAGGCTTCCAGCATGTTGCCGGAGTCGACGCCGGCGTAGAAACCGCGCTGGATCATGTCCACCAGCCCCATCATGTCTTTTTCGCTGGTGCGGGTGGCGTCTTGCAGCTTGGCGGTGAATTCCGCGGCTTCCGTCGGCGCCATCTTCAGTTGCACGCCCAGGTAGGCGGTGGCCTCGCCCAAGCCGCCCAACACGGACTTGGCGCTCATGCCCTGGCGCTGCAGCATCGTCATCATGTCCTGAAAGTCCGCCGTTGTGCCTGGCAGACGGTCGCCCAGCTTTTCGGCCAGCCGGTTGACTTGCTCGTATTCGGGGGGCACGACGCCGCCGGCGCGCATCATGGCGCCCTTCAACTGGGTTGCCGAATCTTCCGCTTCCGCATAGGCCGCTACCGGCTTCAGCACCGCCGCGCCGGTGGCCACGCCGCCGGCCATGGAGGCCACGCCAACGCCGGCCACCTTGTCGCGCACTTCCTTGGCCCGGCCGTAGCGGCCGCGAATGTCGTTCAGGCGCTGCTGGTGGCGGCTGACTTTTTCCAGTTGTTCGCGCTGCCGCTTCAGCGCTTCGCTGGTGCCGTCGATCTTGCCCTTGAGCGCGGTTTCCGCGTTGCCCAGCTGCGCGACCTTGACGCCGGCCTCGCTCAGCTTGGCGCGCAGCGGGGCTAGGTCGCGGGTTTGGCGCTGTACCTGGGTGGTGAGGCTGTGCACGCTTTCGTTGACCTTGGTGAAGGCTTTGCGGAATTTGGCGGTTTGTTCCTCACCGGCGCGCATCTGGTCGCGCATCGTGCGCACGCGCTGCTGCGCCTGGTCCAGCTTGGCGCGGGTATCCTGCAGCGCGGCGGCCTGCTTTTTGTAGCCGCTGATATTGGACTGGGTGCGCTCCAGCGCCTTCAGCTGTTCGCGGGAGTGCTTGACCGCCTGGGCCAGCTCCTTGCTGCCGGCCATGGCGTCGCGCAGCGGGCGGCTCAGTTTGTCCACGCCCGCCAGCAGCACTTCCAGCTTCATCCGGGTATCGCTCATGTGTCCTCGTTGCCGCTGCGCAGGCGGGCGTGTTCGCGCCAATCGGCCAGTTCGGCCAGGCTCATGTGATCAAACGCCGACGGCGGCCAATGGAAGATGACCGCGACGTCGGCGATGGCGTCTTCTACGCGGCCGGGGAGGCCGTGTCCGCTTCGCTCGGCTGCCGCTCCTTCTTCCCCAAAAAACTGGCCACCGCGATGCCGCATTCGGTCAGGTCGGCCGGGTCCATGGCTTGCACTTCCTGCTCGGTCAGCGGCGGCAGGGTGATGCGCGGCAGCAGGGTGATCAGCGCGCCGACGTCCATTTGCAGCAGGTCCACCAGCTTGGTGCCGCGCAGCTGGCCGGCGCTGGGCTTGCTGATGCGGATGGCGGCGATTTGGGTCTGTCCGCGCTGGATAGGCTGGTCCAGGGTGATGGGGTCTTTGTCTTGCATGATGCGTCCTTAGGATTGAGCGGCCCGAGCGGGCCGGGTGAGGGTTTTACAGACCGACGTTGGCGCGGTGCTGGGCCTGGCGGTCTTGGCCAAACACTTTGAACACGTCGTTGACGACGTCCACTTCCAGCCACTCCTCGCCGTCGACGATCAGCTTGTAATAGCTGAGATCGGACTTGACCTTGAACGAGCCGTTTTCCTTGGCCTTGGCGTCGCCCATGTCCAGTTCGTTGTGGCGGCCGCGGACGACGACTTCCACCGCCTGGGCGCTGGCGTCGTCTTCCTTGGCGTAGCTGCCCATGAAGCGGATCTGGGCGGCGTCGTGGTTTTCGGCGCCGAAGGTGGCGACGATTTCGCGGATGGGTCCGTTATAGGTCTGCTCCATCTCCAGGTCGCCCAGGCCCTTGAGCAGCGCGACCGAGCCGATCATGCCGGCGCCGCGGTACTTTTCGGTTTCCATTGAGACCTTGGGCAGCTTGACTTCCAGCGCCTGGCCGATGAAGCCGACGCCGTCGATGAAGACATTGAATTTGCGCAGCGCGCGCGGCAGTGCGATGCCTGACATGGGGGCGTGTCCTTATGCGTTGACCTGGCTGGCGAAGTCCATCAGGTAGTGATCGGTGATGCGCTGGCGCAAGGTGATGTTTTCCGCCGGCGGCACCGGGGTGTAGTCGTAGTCGATGGCCAGCTTGCCGGCCTTGAGGCTGTCCTTGTCGTTGACCTTGGCGTCGAACCAGCAGTCGAAGCCGAGCAGATAGCCTTGGTTGACCAGACTGCGGCCCTTGGCCTTGAGGCTTTCGATGATGTCGCGCGCCAGGCCCGGTGTCAGCGGCTTGTCGACGGCCCAGAATTGCGCCTCGGCGAAGGTGTCGGCCAGCACTTGGGCGGTGCGGGTGTAGCTTTCGAAGGCATACAAGGGGTCTGCGCTGCAGGTGCGCGAGCCCCAGAAGCGGTAGCCGTTCTGGTTGATCAGGGTGGTGACTTCATTGCTGTTCAGGTAGTCGGCGTCGGTGGCGGTGCCTTGCAGATCGAAGTAGACGTCAGCGCTGATGCCGGTGACGCCCTGCACCGGCACATTGGACAAGGTCTTGTGCCAGCCGACGGTTTCGTCGATGAAGGCTCGCAGGCCCAGCGCGCGAGCGGTGGCGTAGGCGGCGGCCTCTTTATTGGCGGCGCCGTCCCTGGCGATGAAGTCCGGCCAGATCAGCATCGCCTCGCGCTGGCCGAAGTTTTTGCGGTAGGCCACCGCGTCTTCCATGGTTTTGCAACCGTAGGCGGACAGGTAGGCGAAGGCGCGGGTCTGTTGTGCCAGCGCGGCCAGCGCCGCCGCCACCGGCTGGCTGTCCAGGCCGGGCGCGCCGAGAATGCGTGGCGACAGGGCAAAGCGGGCTTTGCTGTTCAGCAAGGCTTTGATGCCGGTCTTGCGGCCGTCCGGGGTGGTGGTGCCGATCACCTTGGTGGTGGTTTCTTCTGCGGTCTTGCCGGGCTTGATGCGCACGACGATGAGCACCGGCTTGCACTGGTCGGCGATGCCGGCCAGGCTGGGCGCCAGCGTGCCCTTGACGCCGGCCTTGCCGATGGCGCGGTCAATATCGGTGATCAGCACCGGCACGTCTTCCGGGAACGCGACCGGGTCGGCGTCGTCGGAGGTGCAGACCATGCCGATAACGGCGGTGGCGATGGTGCGGATGGGGCGGCTGCCTTCGTCGATTTCAAGGACGCGGACGCCGTGATGGTAATCAGTGGCCATGCGGGCTTCTCCATGCGGGGTTTCCGGCATGGTGGCGCAGGCGGCGGGTCGATGCGACTGCGCTGCGTTGTGCCAGCGGCCCGGACAACTTAGAGTGACGGGCCGATGGTCTGAATTAGAATGTTTTAGGATGCCGCCAGACGTCGCCGGCTTGCTCCAGCATTATTTGGCGGCGGCGGGAGACCGCGAGATTCGCACGTTGTTGCGGCATCTGTCCGGCGTCGCTCATCTTGAGATTCCGCCCCATCTGGTCGGCGGCATGGCGGCGGGTTTGCGGCGCTTGCTGGGCGAGGCCGCGGCGCGGGAGCAAAAAAAAGCCCATGCTTTAGGTCAATTGACGGATAGGGAAATTCAGGTTCTTGAGGCGGTAGCTGCTGGTTGTAGCAATCGGCAAGCGGCGGAAGCTTTGGGCATTAGCGAGCGAACCGTGCGGAATCACATTGAAAACATTGGGAGAAAACTAGGCGTGGGCCATTCTGACGAGGGCAAAATCACCGTTAGAAAAATCATCCGCCATGTCTATTTCGCGGAGACTATGCGGGACACCGGCGTTTCCGCCGATTAACGCGCGGGAGTCGAGTCTTCACAATCGTCGTTGCAGTACATTAAGCAAGCGAGGTTAAAAATGACTCTAGGCGCAGTGACGACTCCACAACAATTAAACCCCCTGATCGGGGACACTTGCCAGGACACGCTGGAAAACTTGACCACCTGTCTGAGCCGGCTAGGCGAAACGCTGGCGGCCAGTCATGCCGATCCGTCCATCTATTTTTTCACTGCCAGCTGCGCGGCGGCGCTACGGTTTGAAGCCGGCAGGCTGGGCCAGCGTTAATTCCCATCATCTCAATGAAACAGCCCGGCAATTGGCCGGGCTTTTTGCGTTTCGCGCCGCTCAAGGCGCCGGCGGCCAGTCTACTGTCGCAGGATAGCCGGCTTGTTGCGGTACCCGCGACAACAGCACGCGGCAGCGCTTCCAGGCTTTGAGCGCGGCCAGTTCATCCGCCGTGGCCATGCCCAGCTCCACCGCATCTTCCAGCGGGGTGATGGCGGCGTCCGCCGCCGCTCGTCGACTGGCGGTTTCGATATCCACGGCCGCGGCTTGGGCCGCGCGCTGGGCGTTGGCGTCGACGCTCCAGCCATCGCCGGACCAGACAGCGAAGGGCGGCGGCTCCAGTTCAGTTGCATTGAGGCTGTCCGGGCTGTTGCCCAATTGCGCCTGAACTCGTGCCGCCGTCGCTTTACTCCAGAGTTCTATTCCGCGCCAATCTTGCTCCACGACCCAAGCACCGTCGCGGAACAGCGCAATTTCTCTCTCTGCGGTGACCGGCGGCTTGGCCTTGGAGGCATGGGCGGGGAGTAGCCATACACCGGGCTCGAGCGGCGACGCGTTGGCGGTGCCGGTTGACAGGTATTCACCCGTGACGGGGTGATAGTGGTAGATCGTAATCATTGTGAACCCTCAGAATTTGATGCAGGCGAGCAGCGCGATGTTGCGCGGGCGAACGTTTGACATGCCTGAATACCCCGCCCCCCCATTCGACGCGCTCACAGCGGTCAGGTAATAGGCGGCGTTAGCCGTAGCCAGCACAGGCCCCGCACTATCCGGAAACGCAATCGGTGATTGGATTCCTGTTGACGCTCCAACGATTGTTGAATCTGAGTGCGTGTAGTTAGCGATTGCCGTTGCTTTTTGAAGCGATCCCAATGCCCGCGTTCCATCGCTGCTATCTACCCCGCCGCCGCCATCGTCCCACCCACGCACGAACTCGCCCCGCAGATCCGGAAGCTTGAACGTACTCGCGCCGTCGCCGGCCCCGAATCGGGTTCCAATTGCAGCGAACAACGCCGAATAGACAGTCCGGCTGACCACGGCGCCGTCCGCTCTCAGCCAGCCAACCGGCTCAGCCGACATGGCGAAGAATGCGACAGCGCCGGCTGGGGCGGCGTGATTGACATCGGTTTTGGTCGCGCCATCGACGATGCCATATCCGGCCAACGTTGTTGCCTTGGGCGCTTTACCCGCCAGCGCGCTTGTCATGGTGGTGGCGAAGTTCGGGTCGTTGCCCAAGGCCGCGGCCAGCTCGTTCAGCGTGTCCAGCACTGCCGGCGCTGATCCCACCAGCGCCGCCAGCGCGCCGGCGACGAATTCGGCGTTGACGATGCGCTTGTCGCTGGCGCCGGCCGGAGGCGTTTTTACCGTGGGCTCGCCCGGCAGCGCGGCATTGATCGGCAAGTCCGCCGACTGCAGCGCGCGGCCGGCCGTGGCGCGGCCCTTCTTGTCCACCGTGATCACCGGGTACGCGCCGGCCTCCACACCGGAGTCCGCCAGCGTCAGCGCCGCGCTGACGTTGCCGCCGCCGTCGAACTGCACAGACCAACTACCGTCGCCGCTCATTCCGATTTTGCGCGCCGTGCTCAGCCTGTTGGCGTACTCGATGGCCAGCGCGCCGGCCACGGCGTCGTCCAGCCGCTTCTTAAGCAGGGCCGTCCGGTTTGTCAGCGCTTGAATCGGGATGTTGTCCGGGCAGTCCGGCCCGCCGGTCAGCACCGCGTCTTCGGCAAAATAGGGGACGCGGTCCCAGACTTCCTTATCGTTCAGATATCCCATTGTGTTCCTCTCTCATCACGCCAGGCCGCGGGAGAACGCGCCGTCGCGCCGGCCGTAGCCGTTGCGCGTCAGCGCCGCGCGGCTGAAGTCCAGCGCCACCAGCCGGCAGCGGCCGGCGGCGATGTCGTCCAGCAGCGCGCGCGCGGTCCTGGCTTGTTGGTTGGTCAGCAGGCTGTAACAGATGACGCGGTATTCGGCCCAATGCGCGCCGCGCGTCCCGCGTCGGTTGTAGGCTTCGCGCCGGCGGCTGCCGTTGCGCCGGTAGCCGCTGCGGCCTTGCTCAATGTCGACTTCGCCCAGGCCGAGATCCCGGAACAACTGGCGCACCGCGGCGACGGTGCCCTTGCGGCGATGCACGGCGACGGAGGAGCGGATCACGGCGCGCTGGCGCGCCTCGCTGGCGGCGGCGTCGAAGTTGTCGATGCTGCGTTCCCAGGCCAGCAGCGGCAGCAGCGCTATCGGACAGCGGGCGCTGTCGGCGATGCCGCGTATCGGCGATGGGTCGAGATCCGGCGCGCAGCAATCGGCGATGGCGGCTTCCAGCGGGGTGCGATTGGATGGCAGCAAGCGGCTAGTCATGAAGGGCAATCTCCTCGGCCGTGGGGAATTGGCGCAGCGAGCACAGCACGTCGGCCGTCGGCGCGGTGAGCAGCACGCGGCGTACGCCGGCGACATGTAGCGCGGCGTCAATGGCCGAACGCGCGACGGCGGCGCCCAGCCGGCGGCGCGATTCCAGCAGGCGGGCCAGCCTTAGTCTGGCGCCGTCCAGCCCGCCGCTGGCGGCCCGGCCGCCGGGCTCCCATTCGATGGCGGCTTCCACGGCAAAGGCCAAGGGCTCGGCTGGCCGCACTTCGACGGTGTCGCAGATCGGCCGCACGGCTTCGTCGTTGAGCGCCGCGGCGACGGCGGACAGCAGCGCGGCGTCGGGCACGCCGTCGCCGCGACGGTCCATCACGAACACGCGCACGGTGCCGGGCTCCGGCGGCATAGGCAAGGGACTGTTCGGGCCTTCGACGCTGGCGTCCAGCACCTGGCCGTTGGCGCTGAGGGCGTGGAATTTGTAGGCGCCGGCCGGGCCGGCCACGCTGAGGCCTTCCAGCGCCATCTGGCAGCGCCGGCGCAGCGCGCTGTCTTCTTCCCATTCCGCCGGCGTCGGCGGCTCGGCGTCCGGATCGGCCGGCCGCAGCAGCAGCCGTTGTACGCCGTAGTCGGCGGCGCGGTTGTCAAGGTCGGCTCCGGCGGCGTAGGCCAGCAGGCTGGCGAGCGCGGCTTCGTTGACGCGCTGGCGCAGCAGCAGCTCGGTGAAGGCGAACTCCTGCAGCAGCATGGTCAGCGGTTCGCTGTCCAATTGCAGCGCGGCGGCGAGGCCGGCGCGCAGCTCCGCCGGCGCGGCCGCCAGCAGCCTGGCCTTGCGGCTTTGGAACAGGGTTTCGAAGTCCAGCGCTTCGATCACGTCCGGCGGCGGCAGCTGGGTCAGGTCTATCATCGCAGGCCCACCGAGAGATTGAGCGCCTGGCCGGTGGACGGTCCATCGCGGCGCCGCGCTTCGATGTCGATGGCCAGCGCGCCGGCCTGACTGCCGGCGCCGATGCGCATGCCCACCCGCTGCAGCTCAATGCGTGGCTCATGACGCGCCAGCGCCATCACGGTGGCGGCCAGGCATTGCATCCGGGTTTTGCCGTTGAGCGGCGCGTCCACCAGTTCCGGCAACTGGCTGCCGAACAGCCGGCGCTGCACGCGCTGATACAGCGGCGTGGTCAGCACTTTTTGTACGCATTGCCGCAGCTGCGCATCGTCGATGATGGCGCGGCCGGTGTTGGCGTTGAGTCCGAGGTAGTTCATTGCGGGCCTCCGGTGTTGCCGCCGTGGGCGTCGGGGTGGGTGTGGCTGTCCAGCACCACGCCGTTGCTGCTGAGCTGGCCGCCGCTGTGGGTGATGTCGCCGCTGATGGCGGTGCCGGCGCCGCCGCCGGTGCCGGCCAGGCCGGCTTGATAGCTGAGCAGGCCTTCGCTGGTGGTGGCGCCCTTGACCAGCAGATTGCCGCCCACGGTCAGGTTGCCGCTGGTTTCGGTTTCCGGGCAGTCGATGACGCAGCGCACCGCAGCCTGGACGGTGGCGGTCTGGATGCCGGACACGCTGAGCGCGCCGCGGCCGTGGTGGTAGGCGAGGCGGGCGCCGTCCGGGAACACGCGAACCCATTCGCCGGTGTCGGCGCTGGGCGGCGGCGCGTCGTCGGCATTGAGGCCCAGCAGCACCAGGCCGGCGGTGGTTTCGCCGGACGGGCTCAGGATCAGGCATTGTTCGCCGGGTGTCGGCGGGTCCCAATCGCGGGTGCCGCCGGCGCGCGCGTGCAGCCAGGCCAGCCAGCCGGTCAGCAGGCCGCCGGAGCGGATGCGGACGCGTGGCGGCTTGGCCTGCACGGCGGCGACGGTGCCGGTGCGCAGCAGGTTTTCCAGGCGGGTGAGCAGGTCGATTTGGTCCATGGCGCCAGTGTGCATGTGCCGCCGGCCGCTGTGGCGCGGCGGCTGTTGTGCCGGGCCTTGCGACAACCTAGACGGCCAGGTGGTCGACAATCTGGCCTTGTATCGCATCGATATCGGCATTGCTGAAGCCCAGCAGCTCGCGCGCCGGGTATTGCGCCATCACGCCGCGCTGGCGGCTGACGCGGTCGCGCAGGCCGAGTTGGTGCACGCGGGCGATGCGCTGGACCTGGCCGATGAATTCCACCGCGCCGCCGGCCGGGCCGGCCTGGGTCTTGAGGAAGCGCGCCAGGCGCAGCTTGGCGAACATCTGCCGGCGGAGGGCGCCCTTTTTCTTGCGCAGCTGTGGCCGGCGGGCTTCAAAGCCGCTGCCGTCCGGGTTTTGCTGCAGACGGATGCGCTGTTGCTGGCTGGCGCGCAGGCGGGTGACGATCTGGCGCGCCAGCGCGCGGCGCTGAGCGGGGCCGAGCTGGGCGAGCAGGCCGGACAGCTTGCTGTCCAGCTGGGCGAGGGCGTCGGCCATCAGAACATACCCGGCGGGTCTTCCGGCTCGCCCAGGTATTCGAAGGCGAAGCCGCCGGCGGCGTCTTTGACCGCCTTGACGCGCTCGCTCAGCTTGAGGGTGATTTCGATGTCCTCGGCGCTGTGGCTGATGATTTCACTGCGGTAGCTGAGGCCGTCGGCGCGCGCGTCCGGGTTTTGCTGCAGCGGCGGCTCGTTGACGGCGATCCAGTCCAGCAGCGGCAGCAGGATGGATTCGATGCCGCGGCCGTATTCGATGACGACCAGCTTCAGGGTGTAGTGCAGGGTGAAATGCAGCGCGCCGGGCCGGGTGGCCAGCTGGCCGTCCTCGGTCCACATGGTCAGCCGGTCCGGGTTGTGACGCAGTTCGGGCAGCGCGGCTTCCAGCGCCGCGCGCAGGGCGTGCGGCTTGTTCATCGTTCCGCCCATTGCTGGCAGGGCACGCAGCGGGTGCAGCCGGGGACGATGCGCTGGCGCGCGGCCGGTATCGGTTCGCCGCAATCCTCGCAGTGGCTGAGGCTGTCGCCGGCGGCGCGGGCGCCGGCAAAGTGGGCATCGATGGCGGCGTCGCGCTGCAGCTGTTCCAGCGCCTGGGCGCGGTCGTAAAAGTCAGTCATGGTCTTGGCATTCGAGGGTGGCGTTGACTTTGGCGGCGCAGACTTCAAGCGCCTGCCGCTGCAGTTGCAGCGCCTGGGCCAGCTGGCGGTTGTTGGCCGGTGCCGTCGGCGGCAGCTGGCAGCGGGTCAGCGGCGCGCAGCGCGGACTGCTCAGCACCGTGGGCGCCGGCGGCGGCGTAGTCGAGCAGGCGGGCAATGTCAGCAGGGATAACCACATCGCCCCAAGCAATATTTTCCGGGGTGGCATTAAGGGCGTTCTCCAGTTTGGCCGCGTTGGCGGCGTGTTTGCGGGCGAGGGCTTCCAGGCGCTCAGCCAGCTGGCGCACGGCGGCAGCCTGGGCGCGGGCGTCCTGTTCTTGCTGGCGCAGTTGCGCGGTCTGCTGGCGGTGGGCGGCTTCCAGTTGGGCATAGGCGGCGATCCGCTCCCGTGCCGCCGCTTGCTGCTGCTGGATAACGCGGGCTTGCAGCCACAGGCCGAGCCCGCCGAGCAGCGCGGCGAGCAGGGCCAGGGTGGCGGCGTAGCGCTTGACGATGTCGGCGAGCATCAGCGTTCCTTCGGCAGCTCGAAGTGGGGAAACTCGCGGAACGGCGCGCCGGGGCGGCCGTACCAGTTGAGGCCCAGCTCCATGCCGATGCGGCCGGCGATCTGCCAATGCGGGTGGGCGGCGTTCCATTCCGGTTTGCCGTTCACCTTGGGCACGATGTCGAAGGCGCGCGCCGCCGGCTTGCCGGCCAACATGGCGTTGTGGGCGGACTGGCCGGCGCGGGCCTTGGTGACTTTGGCGCCGGGCGCGGTGCGGCCTTGGGCATAGAGCTGGTCTTGCTCTTGGCCGCTGCGCCAGGTGCAGGTGATCAGGATGTCGAGGCCGGCGGCCTGGCAGTGTTCCAGGAACTGGCGGCATAGCGGCTGCAGCGCCGGGTGCAGGTCTTCAATGCGACGGCTGGGCATGGCGGTTTCCTCCTTCAAATCCATTTTTCTTTGCGCAACAGGATGGCGAGCCAGGACTGGCGGTTGTCGGTGGTGCGGAACAGCTCCACCACATTGCCGCGCACCGCCAGCAACGCCAGCAGCAAGGCCAAGTTCAGCGCCAGCTGCGGCAGGCGGCTGTCCAGGCCGAACAGCTCGAATACGCCGACGCTGCCGGCGGCGACGGCCAGCAGGTAGGCGAACAGGCCGGCGCGCGGCCGGTGCACGGCGCCGCCGCGGGCGAACAGCAGCAGGCGGGCGGCGATCAGCAGGCAAACCAGGGCGGTAGCGATGGGCAGGGTCATTTCTCTTTCCCCTTGGTCAGGCGCAGCTTTTGGAAAAACTCCGGACTGTCGGCGGCGCTGATCAGGCTCAGCAGCGCTTTGACGGCGAGGGCGGAGGCGATCAGCGCGCCCACGCCGTTGCTGACTTCCACCGGTTCCGGCAGCAGCCAGTCAACGAAGGTGGCGACGCCGCGGGCGGCGATGAGGCCGGCCACAAAGCTGAGCACGAAGAAGACTGCTTTTTTGCCGACGCTGATGTCTCTGGAGCTGATGACGAAGACGGCGCCGCCGGCGAACGCGCCGAGCACGACGGCGGCGTCGACGCCGGGAATCAGGGTCAGCAGCGCGGCGGTGGCGAGCGCGCCGGCGGTGGTGGTGGTGCTGATGGGTTCGGCCATATTTAGTCCCACAGGTTGATTAAGGTTTTGACGGGTTCGGCGTCGGAGGCGTCCAGCTCCGGCAGTTGCACCGCCAGGCCCATGGGCAGGGTCGGGCCGTGCTCGGCCAGGCCGGGATTGCTGGCCAGGATGGCCTCCACCACACCGGCGGTTTTGCCGTAGTGCCGCCAGACGATGGCGTCGACGCTGTCATGCTGCTGGGCGCGAACGGTGCGCATCAGATCAGATCCACGGTGGCGCGGCCCTTGCTCTGGATGTCGCTGATGGCCCAGCGCGCGTCGCGCCGCAGGTCGTCGGCGGCCAGGTCCAGCTCTTCGGCGCGGCGCCGGCCTTCGGCGGTGCTGTCGAAGCTGCGATAGCGTTCGTTCAGCGCGGCGGCGGCGGTGGCGTAGATGGCGCGGCGCCAGTGGGTCAGGTTGACCGGCTCGCCGTCGATGTCCTCGCCGGCCACGTCGGCCAGCCGCTGGACGCCGGCGGCCTGTTGGCGTTGGCGCCACTCGGTCAGCTCGCTGTTGACGCTGGCGATGGCGACCACCAGTTCATGGCGCAGCCGTTCATCGGTGACGGTGCCGTCCAGGCGCATGACGGCGCGCGCGTGGGCCGGGTCTAGCTCCGGCCAGAACGCGCCGGGGCGGATGGGCTGGGCCAGCGGGCTGTCGGCGGCCGGGGCGGCGGTGGAGGGGATGATCATGGCTGTCCTTGGTGTGACGGTGGAGGGGGCTTCGGCTGTGGGCTTGCGCCCGGCGTCCACCCCCTGCCGTCAGTCGCGCGGGGTCGCTCGGTGTGCCTCAGCCCGGGGGCGTTGACGTGTTCTTCAGCTTGCGTTCCAGCCCTTCGATGGCTTTCTTGACGCCGATGCCGTTGTGCAACTGCAGCGCGCGGCGCAACTGCTCCAGCGCCTGTTCCGGGTTGCTGTCCGCCAGCGCGAAGCCCAGCTCGCAATGCAGCTTGGCGCGCACCTGATCCGGCATGTCGGCATGGGCGGTCATGGCCATGGCGCGCGCCAGCAGGCCGACATCAAAGCCGTGCTCTTTGGCGTCGCGCAGACGTTTGGCGGCGTCGGAGAGTTCTTCGGCGACGATGGTGCCCAGCGTGCGTTCGAAGCGGTCCGGCACATAGAGGTCATGGCGCATTGCGTAGTCGGCGATGTCGAGCGCGCCCGGGTAGTCGCCGGCGTCGATGCGCCAGATCATCACCGTGACGACGACGTCGTCGCGACCGCCGGCGTCGGCCTGCAGCACGCCGTCGACCCAGGGCGCGTAATCCGGCAGCAGCTCGCGCTTGACCTCGCCCTTGCGCTCGATGGACTGGATTTGCTTGAGCCGGCGCCGGTCGTCGGCCAGCTTGGCCAGCATCAGCTGGTAGCCGCTGGCGTTGGCCATGCCGCCGAAGTCGTCCTCGCCCGACTCCCGCCGCGCGGCTTCGCGCTGGAAGTGCTCGCGGAACAAGTTCATGCGGCGGACTCCGGCAGCAGCTCGATGTTTTCGATGAAGGCGCAGCAGCCGTAGTCCTCGATGACGAAGTCGTCATTGCTGGACTGGTAGGTTTCGATGCGGTCGCGCTTGGGGTTGTCGATGACGCTACGGCGGTTGGTGCCTTCCTGCCAGTACACCGACAGGTTGTCCAGGCGGGTGATCAGCATGGCGTTGGGCGGGAAGTAGGGCACTTGCACCGCTTGCAGATTGCCGATGCGACGCTGGCTGACGATCAGATCCTGGGCGGCTTTCTGGTTCATCGGGTCGTAGTTGCCGTTGACCAGCGGGAACAGCTTGTCCGACATCAGCCGGCGGCCGCTGATGGCCACCAACTGGGTGTCGTTCTGGTGCCAGGGGTCGATCAGCTCATTGACCGCGGCGAACACCATCGCGTCCAGGTTGTTGAAGTCGCCACCCTTGCCGATCTTCATCTTGCCGGCTTCTTTCTTGCCTTCCTTCAGGTAGCGGCCGGGCGCGCGCTCGCGGATTTTCTGCAGCCAGCCGACGGCGACATCCTGCAGCAGCGGGTATTGAACGCGGTTGCTGGTACGGGCGCGTTTGACGCCGTTGAAGCCCATCATGATGCGGTCCAGCGCGATGCGCTGGATGATGGCGCCGCTGAGTCGAGGGGCGAAGTCCGGGAATTTGGCCCAGGCGTCCAGCATCTTGTATTTGATGTGGGTGTCGTAGTTGATCTGCTCGCAGCGGTAGCCGTCTTCGTCCAGCTGCGCCACGTCGCGAGTTTCGCGTTCTCCCTCGTCGGTGTTCTGAGTGCCGGCGATGGGGCCGGACACGCCCAGGCCTACGGTATCGCCGGATTGCTCTTGCACCGGGTAGAGGTTGATCTTGCCCAGGAACTCGCTGGATTCCTGCACCCGGGTTTCCAGCTTTTGCTGGACGCTGGGTTCGACGTTGAATTTGCTGACGACGTCGCCGACTTCGATGCCGTTCAGGCGGGCGATGTCGTTCAGATAGTGCTTGAACTGCTCGCGGGTTTCTTTGCGCATAGTGTGAGGCTCCGGGGTAGTGGGCTTGGGTTCGGCCGTCGATTGCTCAGCAATCGGTCGCGATGCGGTCTTTGCCGCCGGCAGTGGGCTGGCGGACGAAGCCGGCCGGCTGCGCGCTCAATTGCTGCTTCAGTTCGGCGAAATCGCCGGCCAGGGTCTTGTGCTCGGCCTGCAGCGTCTTGTGCTGGTCTTCCAGCTGGCTGAAGCCTTCCGTCTGTTTGAGCACTTGCTGTTGGCTGTCGGCGATGGTTTCGATGGCCTGCTGCAGCTCGCTGAAACCGCTGTCCACCGCCTTGCGGTTGCTGCTGAACATGGCCTTGATCTTGTTGGCGAAGCCCTCGACGGCGCCGGGGTGGTCGTCTTCCAGCTCCAGGGTGAATTCGATGGCTTCGGTGAACAGATTGCTAGGGCTGAGCTTGCGGCCGGCCAGCGGGCTTCTGCTCGCTGTGGCACTGAATTGCAGCATTTCGCAGCCCAGGCTGGCGGGGTCGTCGGTGACGGCCAGGCCCACCAGATAGGCCTCGCCGGTATCGGAGAACTCGGGGTTCACCTCGATGGAGGTGTAAACTTTCTGTCGCGCCTTGTTCAGCGCGATCAAATCGTCGGTGGGGTCGATGACGGCGAACAGCCCGAGCTTGCCGTCTTCCACCTTGTCGGAGCTCAGCGCCAGCACGTCTCCGTAGCGCTTGAACTGGCTGTCCGGCGAGATGCCTTTGACGTGTTCCAGGTTGACGCGGGCGCCGTATTTTTTCGGGTTGTAGTTCGCGGCCATCTGCTCAATCCAGACGCGTTCGATTTTGCGGCCGTCGGTGGTGGCGCCTTCGGTGGCGACGCGGAATTTCCGGCTCTTGCTTGCCATGGGTTGCGGTCCTCTGTCAGGTGTCGGTCGTGACGATGCGCCCATGTTCCGGCCGCGCCGCCGCGCCGTCATCGACATGTCGTTGTGCCACGCCGCAGGACAACCGGCATGGCGGGATTTAGCCGGGAGCGCTCTGCACACTCGCGGCATGACGAGCACTTTTCCCATTCCCGACGATCTGGACCCGCGCCGCCTGGCCAAGCATTTGTACTTTCAAGGCTGGCGGGTGGCGCGCATTGCGGAGACGCTGAAACAGAAGCCGGCGACCATCCATAGCTGGAAGCGCCGCGACCAGTGGGACGACACCACGCCGCTGGAGCGGGTGGATTGCGCGCTGGAAACACGCATGATTCAGCTGATCAGCATGCCGACGAAGGGAAACAGCGAATACAAGGAGCTGGACGCTCTCGGTCGGCAGATGGAGCGGCTGGAGCGGGTGCGGCGCTATCGCACCGGCGGCAATGAGGCTGACCTTAATCCGAAGGTGGCCGGCCGCAACGCCAAGCCGCGCAAGGCGCCGGAGAAGAACGCGATCAGCGAGGAGCAGCAGGCCAAGCTGGTGGCGGCCTTCCTCGACAAGATGTTCGGCTACCAGAAGAACTGGCACCGCGCCGGCCAGACCGAACGCATCCGCAACATCCTCAAGAGCCGCCAGATCGGCGCGACCTATTACTTTGCCCACGAAGCCTTCATCGACGCGCTGCAGACCGGGCGCAATCAGATTTTCCTGTCGGCGTCCAAGGCCCAGGCCCACCTGTTCCGGGCCTATATCGTCGACTTCGCCCGCGACGCTGCGGATGTGGAGCTGAAAGGGGAGGTGATCAAGCTGCCCAACGGCGCGGAGCTGGCCTTCCTGGGGACCAATGGCCGTACCGCGCAAGGGCGTTCCGGCAATGTCTACGTTGACGAGGTGTTCTGGATTCCGCGTTACCAGGAGCTGCGCAAGCTGGTCAGCGCGATGGCGTCGCAAAAGCGCTTCCGCATGACCTATTTTTCGACGCCGTCGGCAATGAGCCACGAGGCTTACCCGTTCTGGACCGGCGAGCACTACAACAAAGGCCGGCCGAAGAAGGACCACATCAAGCTGGACGTCAGTCATGCGGCGCTGGCCGGCGGCCTGCTCTGCGCCGATGGCCAGTGGCGCCAGATCGTCACCATCGAAGACGCCTTGCGCGGTGGTTGCGATTTGTTCGATCTGGACCGGCTGCGGCTGGAGTACAGCCCGGAGGAACTGCTGCAGCTGTTCTATTGCCAGTTCATCGACGACGGCGCCAGCGTGTTTTCCTTCGCTTCGCTGCAGAGCTGCATGGTGGACAGCTGGGAGAAATGGTCCGACGACTTCAAGCCGTTCGCGCTGCGGCCCTACGGCCACCGCGAAGTGTGGCTGGGTTATGACCCAAGCGAGAGCGGTGACAGCGCCGCGCTGGTGATCGTGGCGCCGCCGTTGACGCCGGGCGGCAAGTTCCGCGTGCTGGAGCGCATGCAGTTCAAGGGCTGGGACTTCGCCGCCCAGGCCAAGGCGATCAAGGACCAGTGCGAGCGCTACAACGTTGGCTATTTGGGCATCGACGCCACCGGCCTGGGCTCCGGTGTGTTCCAGCTGGTGAAGCAGTTCCGGCCTGATGCGGTGGGCCTGCAGTATTCGCTGGAGCTGAAAACCAAGATGGTGCTCAAGGCCATGGACGTGATCCACCACGGCCGCCTTGAGTTCGAAGCCGGCCACACGGATATCGCCGCATCCTTCCTGTCGATCAAGAAAACCAGCACCGCTAGCGGCCGCGCCGTGACCTTCCAGGCCGGTCGATCCGAAGAAACCAGTCACGCGGATCTGGCGTTCGCCGTGATGCATACCCTGATCAACGAACCGCTGGAGGGCGCCAGCGGCGTGTCTTCCAGCTTCATGGAGTTTTCCTGATGAGCAAGCCACGCAATCGACGCATCCGCGCCACCCAACAAGAAACAGCCGCAGGCGCTACCAAGATGGAAGCCTTCAGCTTTGGCGACCCGGTCCCGGTTTTGGACAGGCGAGAAATCCTCGACTACTTACAGTGTTCGGACGCGGGCAAGTGGTACGAACCGCCGATTTCATGGGAAGGGCTGGCCCGTTCCTGGCGCGCCAGCGTCCACCACGCCAGCGCGCTGGCGGTGAAGCGCAACCGCCTGGCCGCGTTGTTCAAGCCGCACAAGCTGTTGTCCCGTGAACATTTCACCATTCTGGCGCAGGACTTTCTGATTTTCGGCAACGGCTATCTAGAGCGCGAACGCAATGTCCTGGGCGGCACCATCCGCCACAAGCCGGCGCTAGCCAAGCACACCCGCCGCGGCAAAGAGGCCGGTCAATACTGGTGGGTACCGAACCATGGTCAGGAACAGGAACTGGGCGAGGTCTGCCACCTGATCGAACCCGACATCAATCAGGAAATCTACGGCTTGCCGGAATACCTGGCCGCGCTGAACAGCGCCTGGCTGAATGAGTCGGCGACACTGTTCCGGCGTAAATACTATTTGAACGGTTCGCACGCGGGCTTCCTGCTCTACATGACCGACGCCGCCCACAGCCAGAAGGACGTGGACGAGCTACGGCAGAAAGTGAAAGAGTCCAAAGGCGTGGGGAATTTTCGCAACCTGTTCATGTACGCGCCGGGAGGCAAGAAAGACGGGGTGCAGATCATCCCGATCAGCGAAGTGGCCGCGCGCGACGAGTTCTTCAACATCAAGAACGTGACCCGCGACGATGTCCTGGCCGCGCACCGTGTCCCGCCTCAGCTTCTAGGCATCGTTCCTAGCAATACCGGCGGCTTCGGTGACGTCGGCAAGGCGGACGAAGCCTTCCACGAAGGCGAGATTGTCCCGCTCCAGGCGCGGATATCCGCGATCAACGACATGGTCGGGGAGGAGATCATCGAGTTCCTACCCTACAGCCCGAAAAGCCAAGCGCAATAGGGCGCCACCGCCCCATAGAAGGCCGCCTGTAAGGCGGCCTTTTTGCATGCTGCCGCCCCATCCAGAACTCCAGCGCCTCGCCATGTGCGACGGTGGCCCGGCACGGCCCATTATCAGCCCCCAAGCCTTGGCGGCCGGCAGCCAGATCCCCACCCAAACCCCGGCGCGCGCTATCGAAGCCCCGCCTCGCCCCCGCACTAAATAGGCCGGGATTTATGCACCTGCACAGATACCCCGCAAACGCTTCAGGCGCGGCAATCCGGCCGGCTGGTGGGGTGGCTTGGTTCATGCGTTTTCATGCGTGCTATGCATGCAATCGCGGCAAGAGTGGAGACTCTCAGCAGAGGCCAAGGGTATGGCCGAATGTGATGCACAAAACCCTATATAGAAGGAATGGTAGGTCGCTGGAAAATTTGTGCGATAGTTGTGCGAATTTCGAAGCCGCGGCAAGCCGTTCAAGGCCGGCGGCGATTAGTGTGATACACACTGAAAGCCCTTTGCTTGCTTGGCTTTCCTTGGCTTGCCGTGGTTTTCAACGGCTTGGAACTGGCGGAAGAGAACAGGAGTCGAACCTGCCCGGGACCGCTGGCGGCCCCATCTGATTTTGAAGACCAGCCGCCCCACCGGGGACGCGTCTCTTCCTGCGAGCGAGCGGGCTCTTGGCCCGATGGCGTCCGGGGACGCCAGCGCGCATTATATCGCGGAATCGCGGAACCCGTTCACGATCTGTCGCGCGGCAAGGATACGGGGGAAGGGCCTTGAGCACCGCTTTGAAACGAGGATGAGCGGCTAGTGCGATCCGCTTCCTCCGCCTCTGCCGGCCTGCCTTGTCTTGCTGGCGAGAGGGTGAACCGGCGATAAGTTAATTTTATGCCTGATAAATAAAATGAATGTCTTGGCCTCGCCTCATGCCGTTAGAATGGAGAGCCCCGCCGAACGCGCCGCAAGAGCGTCGGGGCATTCCGTCTACCGAGAATAAAGGAAATCAGCATGAAGCACGTTCTGTCCCTGTTTATCCAGCTTTGCCATGTCGCCGGCCGTCCGGGGCTGCGTCGCGGCAAGTAAAGCATGGCCGGCGACGCCGGCGGAGCCCAGAAAAAGCGGCCCAAGGGGCCGCTTTTTCATTGCGCGCGGCGCGCCGCCCTGGCGGCGGGTCGCGGCTACTGTCCCATGGGACTGGTCTGGATGCGGGCGGATGGCGTTTTGTTGGACGGCTTGATATATTGGCCGTAAATATTTTAATGGCATTTTTGTTCTAATTAGATTCAATTATTTTGCTTGTGAAATCAAAGTTCAAATGTCATGAGTCCGGCGCGTGAAGCCGCCGGGCCAAGGACGCGGGATGAGCAGGGTTGGGAGCTTGGCATGGGGAAGAGCGGGAAGGCGGTCTTGAGCGGAGTGGCGCTGGCGTGTTGCGTGGCCGCGCTTCATGCCGCGCCGGGGCCTGTGGTGTTGACGGTGTCGGGCAAGATCAGCCAGTTCACCAATAAAGAAAAGAATGTGTACGAGTTCCGTGAGCAGGACTTGCAGAGCTTGCGTCAGCATTCGGTGGTGACCCGGACCACCTGGACGCCGCAATCGGTGTTCAGCGGGCCGCTGATGCGGGACATTCTGGCCAAGGTGGGCGCCAGCGGCCAGAAGGTCAAGCTGCGGGCCCTGAACGATTACGTGTACTGGATAGACCGCCGCGAGTTCTACGACTTCGACGTGGTGTTGGCGCGCTCGGTCAACAACAAGCCTTTGGACATCACCAACCGCGGTCCCTTATGGCTGATGTATCCGCTGGATCAAATGCCGGAGGACAAGAAAGGGCCGGTGATGGACGCCAAGCTGGTGTGGCAGATCAACCGCCTGGTGGTGTTCTGATGCCGGCCGGCCAGGAGGGCTCGGGACGAGCGGTGAACAAGTCGATGCTGTCCGGCTGGAAGGGCATCCCGGCGCTGGCCTTGCTCGGCTTTTTGCTGTTGGGCATCGGCGTTTACATGGCGATCGAGCGTTATGTGCCGGCGCGCAGCTTTGAGGGGCGCAGCGAGGATTTGTACTGGTCGGTGGCGCAGATGCAGCTTGAGCTGGAGAAAGCGCGCGCCGACTTATTGCGTTTGAAGGCGGGGGAAGTTCCCGAGTCGCAGGTGCAATTCCGGCTGGCGGTGGCCAACAGCCGTTTCCTGGATTTCGTTACGCCGTCCAAGATGCAGGAGATGCTGAGCCGCGTCGATGGTTTCAAAGGCACAGCCAGCCTGTTGCAGGATTTCTTCGAGGACGAAAACATCCTGCATCCCAGCGTCCGGAGCGCGCAGCAGAACATAGACCGCATCGACAGCATCCGGCCGTCGCTGGCGGAGTTCGCGGTCCAGGCGCGCGTGGCCGAGGTGTCTTCGCGCGACGCGCGCAACAAGGACTTGCGGCACAACCAGCAATTGGTCGCCTCGCTGTGGTTTGCGCTGGGCGGCATCTGCATGGTGATTTTCGTGCTGCTGTACCGCTATCAGGGCGCGCGTCGCGACGCCGCCGCGCGCCAGCAGCTGCTGGAGCAGGAGCGGGCGGCGCACAAGGCCACGGTGAACGCGGAGCTGGACCGCACCACCTTCCTCGCCACGCTAAGCCACGAGATCCGCTCGCCGCTGCAGACCATGCAGGTGTGCGTGGAGTTGATCGAGCCGGACATCGATCCGGCCGGTAAGGCCGCCAAGGCGGTGGGACGCTTGAAAACCTGCATGGCGCATCTGATGACCCAGGTGCGCGACATCATGGACATCTCCGCGATCAAGAATATGCAGTTCCGGCTGCATATCGGCGATGTGGACGTGGCGGCGACCTTGAACGAGGTGATCGACGTGCATCGCGCGCAGTTGGACGGCAAGGGCCTGGGCCTGCATGTGCGGCTGGGCGAATTGCCTGAGACGGTGAAACTGGACGGCGACCGCTTGCGGCAGATCGTCGGCAATCTGCTGACCAACGCCATCCGCTACACCGATCACGGCACGGTCACGGTGGAGGCCGGCGTGGACAGCGCCGACGGTCGCAATATCCTGGATATCCGCGTGATAGACACCGGCATCGGCGTGCCGGAGGAGTTTCAATCGCGCATCTTCCAGCCGTTTTTCCAGGGGCACGCGCGCCGGGTGGGCAGCAGCGTGCTGGGCCTGGCGGTGGTCAAGGAACTGGTGTCCTTGCTGGGCGGGGAGCTGGAGCTGAAGAGCGTGGTGGGCGTGGGCTCCGAGTTCATCGTCCGCTTGCCCATCGTGGTGCCGGATCAGCCGCCGGGGCCGGAACGTTCGGTGCTAGTGGTGGACGACGACAAGAATATCCGAGAGCCGTTTTCCGATTGCCTGCAAATGAACGGCTACGCGGTGTCCACCGCCAGCTCGGTGGCGGAAGCCTGTCAGAAGCTGCAACAAGCCAGCTTCAACGTGGTCTTGCTGGACATGCAGCTGGGCAATGAGAGCGGTTATTCGGTGGCGGAGGCGCTGAAGCGCAGCGTGCGCCACCGCGGCGTGAAAATCATCGCG
Organism: Chromobacterium sp. FG89; assembly: GCF_057808735.1. NCBI lineage: Bacteria > Pseudomonadati > Pseudomonadota > Betaproteobacteria > Neisseriales > Chromobacteriaceae > Chromobacterium > Chromobacterium sp. FG89. Next base: position 319,138 of record NZ_JBMDIQ010000001.1, read on the forward strand.
ATGACCGCTTACCCCGAGGAATACGCCGATCCGCGCGCCGCCTGGTTCGCCGCGCGGCTGGAGAAGCCTTTCGATATCAGCCGGTTGCGCGCGGTGTTGGGCCGGGCGCTGGAATCGCCGTCCGGCCCTGGACACGCAGGTTAGTCGAACAGCCGCGCTTCGCGCAGCAAATGCCTGTCCCCCAGGCGGCGGGTGAAGCCGCAGCGGTCGAAATACTCCAGGATTTGAATCGCCAGCTTGCGGCCGCAGCCCAGTTGGTCGCGGAAGTTGGCGGCGTCGGCATAGCCGGCGTCCTGATTCAGGCTGTGCACGATGGCCGCCATGCCGCGGATCGCCGTGCTGGAGAAATAACGGTCCCGCACCACGGCGTGGACATGGCCCAGCCTCGCGGCTTTGCGCAGCACGGCGCGCGCCGTGTCCTCCTCCACGCCGGCCGCCGCGGCCAAATCCCGCACCCAATGCGGCTGTCCCTGATCGGTGAAAGCCGGTTCCAAACGCCGCCACAGCGCGGTCTCTTCCGCGTCGAAAGCCAGCACGTGGCCGGGCAGATGCAGCCAGCCGCGGGTATTGGCCAGCCTTCCCTCCGCCAGCAATTGATCGATCATCAAATTGACTGCGGCCTCGCTTTCCTGCGGCAGCGCCAGCCGGCGCGCGCGGCCGCGGCTGGCGCCCAGCTGGTCCGGCTGCTGGAGATGCAGCGCCGCCAGCCGTTCCAGCAGCTGTCCTTGCAACTCCGCCCAGTGTTCCGGCGCGTAAGCGTGCTGGCCGGCGGTGAGCAGCGGGGCGGCGCGCAGCAGCTCCGCCAGCCCGGCTTCGCTCAATTGCCGGTCCCAGGCGAGATCGGGCAGGGAAAGCGCCTGTCGGCTCAGGCGCAGCCGCAGGTTCTGGACGTTGTCGCTTCCGGCCGCGGCCAGGGCGCGCAGATGGGCCAGCCGTTCGTCTTGGCGCTTGCCGCGCGTAGGCGGCTGCCGTTCCAGCACCGTGGCGCAGGCCAGGGTGTGCTGCGCGCCGGCATCGCGCAGGATCAGCTTGTCGCCGTCGGCCAGGAGCAGCGGCCGGTCCAGGCTCAGTTCAGCCAGTCCCTCGTCGCCGGGATGGAGTTGCGGACGTTCCAGCAGGGCCACCCGGCCGGTGCAGTGGCTGGCGGCGTGATGGAGATGGACGGCCTGCCAGTGGCGCAAAGTGGCGTGAGCGGCCGGGGCCAGGCGCACGCGCACGCTGACGCGGGCGGCCGGCGCCGGCGCCGCTTGCTCCAGCAGCCAGTCGCCGCGTTGAATCTGTCGTTTGTCGATGTCGCCGACCAGGTTGAGCGCAATGCGCTGGCCGGCCTGGCCTTGCCGCGCCGGCTGGTTTTGCACGTGCAGGCCGCGCACGCGGACGGTGACGTCCTTGCCGCTCAGCCATAGGGCGTCGCCCACGTTCACGCGGCCGCCCCAGGCGGTGCCGGTCACCACCAGGCCGGCGCCGCCTATGGTGAAGGCGCGGTCTATCGCCAGGCGGAAGCGGCGTTCGGTTCCGGCGGCTTGGTCGCGCAGTTGCAGCAGATGCCGCCGCAAGACGTCGACGCCGGCGCCGCTGCGCGCGGAAACCGGCAGCAGCGCAGCCGCGCGCAGGCCGTGTTCGGCCAGCGCCCGCCGCGCCTCGTCCATGACGCCTTCCAGCGCTTCCGGGCCGGCCAGGTCGCTTTTGCTGATGGCCACGGTCAGGCTGTCCAGTTGCAGCAATTGCAGGATGGCCAGGTGTTCTCGGGTTTGCGGCATCACGCCGTCGTCGGCGGCGATCACCAGCAGCGCGTGGCGCACGCCGCCGACGCCGGCCAGCATATTGCTCAGGAAACGCTCATGGCCGGGCACGTCGATGAAGCCGATCGCGCCGCCCTCGGGCGTCGGCAGATAGGCATAGCCCAGGTCTATGGTCATGCCGCGCTTTTTTTCTTCCGGCAGGCGGTCGGCGTCGGTGCCGGTCAGGGCGTGAAGCAGGGCGGTCTTGCCGTGGTCTACGTGTCCGGCGGTGGCGATAATCATGGCGGGCGAAGCGGCAGGGGTAAAAGGTCAAGTATCGCCAGAAACGGCGGACTTGGCCATGGGCTGGGCTCAGCGGACGGGCGAGGGGTCCGGCAGATAATGGCCGGCGGGGTCGATGTGGGCGAGTACGTCCAGCACCGGGTGCCGTTCCAGCACGCGGTGGCGCGCGGCTTCCGAGATGGCGTGGGCCTGTTCCACGCTGATGGCGCCGTCCACTTCCAGGTGCACGTCCACCTGGATCAGGTCGCCCATCTTGCGGGTGCGCAGATCGTGCACGCCGTGAATGCCCGGGGTGCTCAGCAGGGTCTGGCGGATGGCGGCGACGGCGTCGTCGTCGGCGGCGCGGTCCATCAGGTCGTGCATCGCGTCCCAGCCGAAGCGCCAGCCCATGCGGGCGACCAGCAGGCCCACCAGCAGGGCGGCCACCGGGTCCAGCAGCGGATAGCCCATCAGGTTGCCGATGATGCCCAGCGCCACCACCAGCGAGGAGGCCGCGTCGGAGCGCGCGTGCCAGGCATTGGCCACCAGCATGCTGGAGCGCACGCGCTTGGCCACCGCCAGCATGTAGCGGAACAGTGCCTCCTTGACCGCCAAGGCCAGCAGCGCCACCCACAGGGCGACGGCGTGGACGGTGGGAATGGAGGCGGGGTCGTGGAATTTCGCGGCGGCGCTGTACAGCATGCCCAGGCCCACGCCCAGCAAGAGCAGGCCCAGGATCAGCGAGGCGGCGTTCTCGTAGCGGTGATGGCCGTAGTGGTGATCGTTGTCCGGCGCTTTATGGCTGTGTTTGCCGGCCAGCAAGACCACGAAGTCGGCGATCAGGTCGGACAGCGAGTGCAGGCCGTCGGCGATCAAGGCGGAGGAGTGCGCCAGTGCGCCCACCACGATCTGGGTGGTGGAGAGGATCAGGTTGACCGCGACGCTGACCAGCGTGCTGACGCGGCCGGCGCGGCGTTTCTCTACGCTGTCGCCGTCGATGGCGTGATGAGTGTGGGCCATGGCAGTGCAGTCCGGCAGTGGGTGGGATGCCCTGATTATCGCACAAAGGCTATTAATTTTAAAAAATTGATTGTTTTTATTAATGAGAATGAGAACAAGAATGAACCTCAGCCGCGGCGGGGACGCCTTGTGACACAATTGGGGTTTTCCGGGGACGGGGAGGGGAATGGCTTTATTGCTGAAAAGCGCCTTGGGCGCGCTGGCGGTGCTGTTGATCAGCGTGTTGGCCAGGTCCAGGAATTACTATATCGCCGGCCTGGTGCCGCTATTCCCCACTTTCGCGTTGATCGCGCACTATATTGTCGGCAGCGAGCGCGGCGCGGCCGAGCTGAAAACCACCTTGCTGTTCGGCATGGCTTCGCTGCTGCCTTATTTCATCTATTTGCTGGCCCTGTATTGGCTGATAGACCGCTGGCGGCTGGGCGCGGCCTTGCTGGGCGCGGCGGCGTGCTGGGCCGCGGCCGCCGGCGTCTTGATCTGGCTATGGACGCGCCAATGAGGCCAGATTGGCGATGAAGCCGGCTTCGTCCTCCAGACAGCGCAGGTCCAGCCACAGCCTGCCGTCGGCCAGCCGGCCGATCACCGGCTGCGGCAGCGCGCGCAGCGCTTCGGCCAGCCGTTCCAGCGTGCCGCCCCGGCCGTCGGCCGGCGAAACCGCCAGCGCCCAGCTGGGCAGCCGGTCCACCGGCAGCGAGCCGCTGCCGATCTGGGACAGGCAGGTGGCGCCTTCCACCAGGTAGTCCGTTCCCAGCGCCGCGCTCAGCGGGGCGAGCAAGCGCTCGGCGCTGGCGCGCATCGCCGCTTGCGGGCGGCTCAGCCGGCGCAGCGTCGGCAGCGTGTCGGCCAGCCGGTCCGGTTCCAGATAGAGGCGCAGCGTGGCTTCCAGCGCCGCCAGCGTCATCTTGTCGCAGCGCAGCGCGCGTTTGAGCGGGTGCTGTTGAATCTTGTCTATCCATTCGCGCTTGCCGATGATCAGGCCGGCCTGCGGGCCGCCCAGCAGCTTGTCGCCGGAGAAGCTGACCAGGTCAACGCCGGCGGCGATCATCTGTTGCGGCATAGGCTCGTGCGGCAGGCCGTAGGCGGCCAGGTCGATCAGCGCGCCGGAGCCCAGGTCGGTGGCCACCGGCAGGCCGCGTTCGCGCGCCAGTTCCGCCAGTTCGGCCTCCGCCACGCTGCTGGCGAAGCCCTGAATCGCGTAATTGCTGGTGTGGACCTTGAGCAGGAGGCCGGTTTCCGCGGTGACGGCGTTGCGATAGTCCTTCAGATGGGTGCGGTTGGTGGCGCCCACTTCCACCAGCCGGCAGCCGGCCTGACGCATCACGTCCGGCATGCGGAAGGCGCCGCCGATCTCCACCATCTCGCCGCGGGACAGGATCACCTCGCGGCCGGCGGCGACGGTGGACAGCATGATGAGCACCGCGGCCGCGTTGTTGTTGACCACGCAGGCGGCTTCGGCGCCGGTGAGTTCGCGCAGCAGCTCGCTGACCGCCTGGTCGCGGTGGCCGCGGCCAGCGCCTTGCAGATCAAATTCCAGCGTGGCGGCTTCGCGCATCGCCGCGGCGACGGCTTCCACCGCGGCCTCGGCCATCGGCGCGCGGCCCAGATTGGTGTGCAATACGGTGCCGGACAGATTGAACACCGGCCGCATCCGCATGCGTTGCCGTTCGGCGACCCGGTCGCCGACGGCGGCGGCCAGGCTGTCGTCGCTGTCGGCCCAGGCGGGCAGCGCCTGTTGTTCGCGTATGGTCCGGCGCGCCTGCTCCAGCGTCTGGCGCACGGCCTCGGCCAGCGCGGCGTTGCCGTGGCGGCCCAGCAGGCGGGCCAGACGCTCGTGGCCCAGCAGGCGGTCAACGGAGGGCAGGCGGGTGTACAGGTTCTTCAGGTCCATGGAAGCTTCCGGCGCAAGGTCAGATTCCTTCATTTTACCCGCTTACGCTCGAGCGCTGCCGGCTGCGTATAATGCCTGGATGCAGACACATCAAACGCCTCCCTTCGCCGGCCTGACGCCGGACGCCATTCTCGACGCCGTGGATAGCCTTGGCCTTTACAGCTCCGGCAGCCTGCTGGCGCTGAACAGCTATGAGAACCGGGTTTACCAGATCGGCATCGACGACGCCGCGCCGCTGGTGGCCAAGTTTTACCGGCCGGAGCGCTGGAGCGATGAGCAGATTCTGGAGGAGCACGCGTTTTCGCTGCAATTGGCGGAGCGCGAGATTCCGGTGGTGCCGCCGCTGGCCTTCAAGGGCGCCACCTTGCATCATCACGGCGGTTTCCGTTTTGCTTTGTTTCCGCGTCGCGGCGGCCGGGTGCCGGAGTTGGGCGACGCGCGCACGCTGGAATGGATAGGCCGCTTTCTGGGCCGCATCCACGCTTTGGGCCGGGTGGAGGATTACGCGCGGCGGCCGGCTTTGGACGCGGACAGCTTCGGCCGCGAGCCGGCGGACTATCTATTGCGGCACGCGGACTTGCCGCCGGAACTGCGCGAAGTCTTCCGCGGCGTGCTGGAGCAGGCGCTGGCCGGCGTCGACCGCGCTTACCAGCGCGCCGGCGCGGTGAGCGCGCTGCGGCTGCACGGCGATTGCCATGTCGGGAATATGCTGTGGACCGACGACGGCCCGCATTTCGTCGACTTCGACGACAGCCGCATGGGGCCGGCGGTGCAGGATTTGTGGATGCTGTTGTCCGGCAGCCGCGAGGAGCAGTCGGCGCAACTGGCCGAGGTGCTGGCCGGCTACGAGGATTTCTGCGAGTTCGATCTGCGCGAGCTGCATCTGCTGGAGGCGCTGCGCACCTTGCGCTTGATCCATTACAGCGCCTGGCTGGCGCGGCGCTGGCACGATCCGGCCTTCCCGGCCGCCTTCCCCTGGTTCAACAGCCAGCGTTACTGGGAGGAGCAGATTCTGACGCTGCGCGAACAGATTGCGCTGCTGGACGAGCCGCCGCTGTGGTCTGCCTGAGCGTGCCGTTCAGCCGGTGCTGGCTTCCTTGCTTTGCTGCATTCTTTCCTTGACCCAGCTTTCGAAGTGGGGTGCGTCCATCGGCTTGGCGATGAAATAACCCTGGCCCATCAAGCAGCCGCGGTTGCCCATGAAGTCCAGGTCGGTGGTGGTTTCTATGCCTTCGGCCACCGTGGTCAGCTGCATGCGCTGGGCCAGTTCGATCACGCTGTTGAGCACCGCCTCCAGATGAGGCTTGGTGGACACCGAGGTGACCAGCGACTGGTCGATTTTCAGTTCGGTGAACGGGAAACGGGTCAGTTGCTGCAAGGTGGCGAAGCCGGTGCCGAAGTCGTCGATGGACAGGCCCAGGCCGCCCAGGCGCAGCCGGGCGGCGATGCCGATGGCTTCGGCCAGATTGTCGGCGATGGCGGTTTCCGTCACTTCGAAAATGATGAAGCGCGGCGGCACATGGGTGCTGAGCAGCCGTTGTTCGATTTGCTGGGTCAGGTCGTCACCCTTGAGCGACAGCGCCGACAGATTGACCGACAGCGGCAGCCGCAGGCCGCGGCGCGCCCATTCCTGCCATTGCTTCAGGCCCTGGTCCAGCATGCTCAGCGTCAGTTCGGTGGCCCAGCCGCTGGCCTCCACCACCGGGATGAAACGGGCGGGGGAGACGATGCCGAGTTCCGGATGCTGCCAGCGCGCCAGCATTTCCGCGCCCTTGAGCAGGCCGCCGTTGAGGGTGACCTTGGGCTGGTAGTAGGGAATGATCTCGCCCTTGTCCAGCGCTTCGCGCACTTCCACCTCGCTGAACAGTTCGGCGTGATGGTCGTCGCCGCCCTTGGGCGTCCACACCCGTTTGAGCAGGTCCAGCAGCTCGGGCTGGCGCAGCGGCTTCTTTAGGCCGCCGAGCACCGGCAGACCCAGTTCCCGCCCCATCAGTTCCACGGTGGAGATCAGCAGGTAATCCTTGCTGGAGGTGACCACCAGCGGCGCGCCCAGGCCTTCTTTGGCCATGTGCTGCATCACTTGCACGCCGTCCAGCTTGGGCATTTCCAAATCCAGCAGGATCAGGCTGGGAAGCTGCTCGCGCATCCGCTCCAGGCCTTCCTCGCCGTTGGCGGCTTGGCGGATCTGCTGCGCGCCCAGGCCTTGGCAGATCTCGCAGCCGTGCTGACGCTGCAAGGTGCTGTCGTCGATGATCAGGACGTCCTGGATATCCAGTTGCATGGTGTTTCCTCGTTCAACGGCAAATCGCCTTGGCGATGGTGTCCAGCGGCATCACTTCGTCGGCCGCGCCCAGGCGGATCGCCTCCTTGGGCATGCCGAAGACCACGCAGCTTTCCTCGTCCTGGGCGATGGTCTTGGCGCCGCAGTCGTGCATTTCCTTCAAGCCCTTGGCGCCGTCGTCGCCCATGCCGGTCATGATGATGCCCAGCGCGTTCTTGCCGGCGAACTTGGCGGCGGAGCGGAACAGCACGTCCACCGAGGGCTTGTGGCGGCTGACCAGCGGGCCGTCCACCACCTCCACCAGATAAAAAGCGCCGCTGCGCTTGATCATCATGTGCTTGCCGCCGGGGGCGATCAGCGCGCGGCCCGGCAGGATGCGGTCGCCGTTGCTCGCTTCCTTGACTTCGATCTGGGACAGGCTGTCCAGCCGCTCGGCGAAGGAGCGGGTGAATTTTTCCGGCATGTGCTGGACGATGGCGAGGCCGGGGCAGGTGCGCGGCAGCGCGGTGAGCACGGTTTCCAGCGCCTGGGTGCCGCCGGTGGAGGTGCCCACGGCGATGATGCGTTCGGTGGTGGCGAACATATTGCCGCCGGTGGGCGCGGACAGGATGGCGTCGGCGGACAGCTTGGGCCGGGTCTCCAGCGGGTTGGACGCCGGCGCGGCGCCGCCGGGCGCGGAGCCGCCGGCCGAGGGCATCACCCGCACCCGGTTCATCCGGGCGGCGGCGGCGCTTCGCACCGCGTGCACCAGCTGATTGGCGCTTTCCTCCAGGAAGCCCTTGACCCCGGCCATGGGCTTGGCGATCACCTCCACCGCGCCGGCGGCCATCGCCTGCATGCTGATGTCGGTGCCTTTCTGCGTCAGCGAGGAGCAGATCACCACCGGCGTGGGCCGGCTGGCCATCAGCTGCTTGAGAAAGGTGATGCCGTCCATGCGCGGCATCTCGATGTCCAGCACGATGACGTCCGGCCATTGCTGCTTCATTTTTTCCATCGCGGCGATGGGGTCGGTGGCCACATCCATCACCGTCATGCCGGTTGCCTGGCTGAAAACCTGGCTCAGCACCTGGCGAACCACTGCAGAGTCGTCCACGATCAGCACTTTGATAGTCATGCCCGAGTCCTTGCCTTATGGTGTGCGGAAATCCTGCTCATGTCCGCGTCCTGCGTCTGTTTTACCCACACATCGCCCGTGGCCAGGTCGAACATCACCAACCGCGGGCTGTTGCCGCCCAAATCCTCCGCCTGCACCGATAGTCCGAGCTGCTTGACCAACTGGTAGGCCATGTCGATATTGCGCGAGGGCACGTCGTGCGGCTGATCGCGCTCGACGCCGGCCAGCACCGCGGCGCCGCCCACCAGCTTGGCGTGGAATTCCTGCAAGGGCAGGCCGGAGGCCAGCACCTCGTGCAGCATCAGCAGCATGGCTTCGTCGCCGTAGCGGCCGGACAGCGCCGTCGGTCTGCGGTCGGTGCGCCGCGCCAGCAGGTAGTGGCACATGCCGCCGATCTTGGCCTTGGGGTGCCACAGCGTGATCGAGACGCAGGAGCCGAGCAGCGTGCGGATCTTGTGGTGCTTGTCGCCAAAGTACCAATCGCCGGGATGCAGGAATATATCGACTTCTTGTTTTGTCATTGCCAGGGCCTTTGCGCCGAAAGTCGGCCAAGCGACCGGTTCATTCGTTTCAATGTAGAACAGTTGCCGCGCCGTTTCAGGGCGGATTCGGCGCGTCCTCCGCCGCCGCGCCCGATTCCCGGACCAGGAAATAGGCGATTTGCTGTTGCAGGCGCGCAGCCTGTTTGTGCACTTCGGCGGCGGTGGCGGCCAGGGCTTCGCTGTTGGCGGTGTTGCGCTGGGACACGCCGCCCAGGTGTTCCATCGAGCCGTTGACCTGGGCGATGCCGCGCGCTTCTTCCCGGCTGGCGGTGCTGATGCCGCCCACCAACTCCGCGGTGGCCGCGCTGCGCTCCAGAATGCCGGACAGCGCGCGCGCGGCCAGACGCGCTTCATGGCGGCTGCGCCGGGCCAGTTCGCCGATTTCCCGGGCGGCGTTCTGGCTGCGTTCCGCCAGTTTGCGCACGTCGTCGGCCACCACGGCGAAGCCGCGGCCGTGCGGGCCGGCGGTGGCGGCTTCGATGGCGGCGTTGAGGGCCAGCAAATTGGTCTGGTAGGCGATGTCCTCGACGATTTCTATGCGCCCGGCGATCTGCTCCAGCGCGCTTTCCGCGGTCTGCACCGCTTGCTTGCCGTCCGCCACCTGGCGCGCGGCGTCGTGCGCGGCGGCGTTGGTCAGTTCCGCCTGCGCCAGATTGCTTTGGCTGACTTCGTGCATTTGGGCGCAGGAGTGGGCGGTGGCGCCGACGCTGAGCGCGGCGGCCCAGCTGTTTTGCGCCAGCGCCTCGGCGGTGGCCCGGATTTCCTGGGCGCTGTCGGCCAGTTGGTCGGCGCTGCGGCGCACGTCCAGGATGATGTCGCTCAGGTGGCGGCTGCAGTAGCCCAGGGTGGCGTGCACGCTGCGGCGCGTTCCGGGGGGCGGCCTGTCGCCGCGGGATAGCCGGCCGGCGGCCATCTCGCGCATGCGCTCGGCCAGCGCGTCGGGCTCCGCGCCCAGAATGCGCCACAGATTGCGGTGGATGGCCCAGGCCAGCGCCAGGCCGGCCAGCGCGCTGCCGCCGGCCAGCGCCATCAGCAGCGTTTTCAGTTCGCGGCCGCGGCGCTCCGCTTGCAGGGCGGCTTGCTGGCGCAAGGCGTGCGCTTGTTCGCGGACTTGCCGCAGCGGGGCGAGCAGCGCCGGCGCGGCCTGGTCCAGCGCTTTGCGGGCTTCGTACTTCTGATTGGCGGCGGCCTGGCGCACGCCCTGGTCCAGCATGGGGAAGGCCAGGCCGCGCTGGGCTTGCAGCTGCCGCATCGAGCGTTGCAGCGCGTCCTTGCCAGGCGCCTGCTGCCGCTCGATGGCGTCGGCCAGTTTCCGCTCCAACTCCAGATAGCGGCCGCGGGCGGCCAGATAGCGCTCCCGCCAGGCCTGGATGTCGCGGCGGCTGGAGACGATGATCAGCGAGCGGTAGTCGATGCGCATTTCCTGGATCTGGACGTGCATGCGGTCGCTGAGCCGGGCGTGGCGGCCATAGACTTGGGTGATTTCTTCCAACTGGGTATGGAATTGCTCAAGGCCGTAGAGCCCGGCGGCGATCAGGGCCAGCAGCAGGATCAGCAGCGCGCCGAAGCCCAGTTTCAGTTGCCGGGAGACGGACAGGGCGCTTCGGCCGGGCGCGGGGACGAAGTGGGCCGGCATCGCCGCTCAGGCCTTTTCCGTCTGGGTTTCCGCGGCGGCGTCCTGTTGGCCCAGGCTGGAGATCAAGGCCATTTCATCGACCGACAGCACTTTGTTGACGTTGAGCAGCACGATGAAATGGCCGTCCAGCTTGGCCATGCCGGCGATGAAGTCGACGCGTATCTTGCTGCCGAACTGAGGCGGCGGTTCGATGTCGGCGTCGGGGATGGCCAGCACCTCATGCACCGCGTCCACCAGAATGCCGATCAGCTGCAATTGTTCTTCGCCCTCCACTTCGATGATGACGACGCAGGTGCGGCGATTGATTTCGGTTTCGCCGCGGGCGAAGCGCAGCGACAGGTCTATCACCGGCACCACCGAGCCGCGCAAATTCATCACGCCGCGGATGAAGGCCGGCATCAGCGGCACGTGGGTCGGTTTCAGGTATTCCAGGATTTCGCGTATCGCCAGGATGCCGATGGCGAAGACGTCGCCGCCCAGCTGGAAAGTCAGGTATTGGCGGGCGTCGGCCTGCGGTTCGGCGGAGGCGGCGTTGTCGTGCTTGCGCTGCAGATGGAGCGGTTTCATGGCGCTGTCCGGTTAGAAACGGATGAAGTCGGACTCTTCCGCCAGCGGCGGGTGCAGCGGCTTGTGCGGCAACAGGGGCTCGCGCCGCGCGCGCGGCGCCGGGTGGAAGGACTCGGCGGCGCCCAGCTTGAAGTAGCCCATCAACTCGTGCAGGTGCTCGGCCTGATCGTTCATTTCCTCGGCGGTGGAAGCCAGTTCTTCGCTGGCGGACGCGTTTTGCTGCGTGGTCAGGCTCAGTTGCTGGATGGCGGAGTTGATCTGGCTGACGCCGCTGGCCTGTTCATTGGAGGCGGCGGCGATCTCCTGCACCAGATCGGCGGTGCGGCTGCTGGAGCGGACGATTTCCTCCAGGAACTGGCCGGCCTGCTCGGCCAGCTTGACGCTGCTGCCGGCCACGCCGCTGATTTCCTGGGCGGCGATCTGGCTGCGCTCGGCCAGCTTGCGCACCTCGGCCGCCACCACGGCGAAGCCCTTGCCGTGTTCGCCGGCGCGAGCGGCTTCGATGGCGGCGTTGAGCGCCAGCAGATTGGTCTGGTAGGCGATGTCGTCGACGATGCCGATCTTGTCGGCGATCTGGCGCATCGCCTCCACGGTGCGGCGCACCGCCTCGCCGCCTTCGGCCGCCTCGCGCGAGGCCTTGGTGGCGATGCTCTCGGTGACGCGGGCGTTGTCGTTGGTCTGGCTGATGGAGGAGGACATTTCCTCCACCGAGGCCGAGGTTTCTTCGATGCCGGCCGCCTGCTCGCTGGCGGCCTGGGACAGCGCCTGCGAGGTGGAGTTGATCTGTTGCGCGGCGCTGGACAGCGCCTCGGAGCCGCTCTTGACCTCGGCGATGATGTTGCGCATCCGTTCAATGGTGACGGCGATGGCGGCGCACAAGCTGCTTTGGTCGCCCGGCCGCAGCCGGATTTCCGCGTCCAGATTGCCGTCGGCCACCTGGCGCATCACCTCGGACACATAGTGCGGCTCCCCGCCCAGGGTGCGCAGCAGATTGCGGGTGATCAGGGTGGCCAGGCCGGCGCTGATCAGGGCGGCCAGCAAGGACAGCGCGATCATCACCCAGTGCGCCTGTTGATAGCTGGCGTTGGCCTGATTGGCCAACTGGTCGTTGAGTTTGTCCTCCAGGTCCGCCAGCGCGGTCAGTTGCTGGTTGAAGGCGACCATCTGCGGCGCGATCTCGTTCTGCATCAGTTTCTTGGCTTCGTCCTGACGCCCTTGATTGGCCAGGTCCACCGCCTTGTCCACCATCGTGAGCGTGGCCGGCCGCATGTTCTGAATGCGGCTCATCTGTTCCAGCTCCTGGGGGGTGTTGTTGTCGGCCTGCCGGAAGACTTCGGCCAGTTTCTTTTCCCTGTCCATATAGGCGACTTTGCTCGCCTGATAGGCTTGCAGCGCGCTGTTGATGTCGGCGGGCCCCTCGGCCAGCATCACATTGCGGTAGGCGATGCGGATGTCCTGGTTGTCGCTGATCAATTGGCGCGCCAGCCGGCTTTCCACATTGTTGACCTGGGTGATGTCGCGCAGGGCGATATTGCTGATCTCCAGCCCGTACAGCGCCGCGCTGACGCAGATCAGCATCAGCGCGATGATCAGGCCGAAGCCCAGGCCGAGCTTCTGCGCGATGGACATGCCGTGTTTGTATTGGCTCATTGGGCGCTCCTATCCGTTTTCGCCGCGGTGTTTGTGGTGCCAGCTTCCCATTCCCGGGCGGGAAGCAGCGCGTACCGCTCCGCCTCTTTTTGGGTGGCATGGTGGATCAGGGCGGGCACGTCGAGAATCAAGGCGACTTCGCCGGTGCCCAGGATGGTGGAGCCGCTAATGGCCTTGAGGTGGCGGAACAGATTGCCCAGCGGCTTGATCACGGTCTGGAATTCGCCCAGCAGCGCGTCCACCACCAGGCCGGCCTTGCGTTCGCCGTAGTGCACCACCACCACGTTGCGGCGTTTGGCCGCGACGGCGGGTAGTTCCAGAAAGCCGTCCAGGCGCAGCAAGGGCAGCAGTTCGCCGCGCAGGTTCAGGCAGTCGTGAACGCTGTCCTTGTCCAGCGCGGCGGGCAGCTCTATGCATTCGATCACCGCTTCCAGCGGCACCACGAAGGTGGCGGCGGCGACTTCCACCAGGAAGCCGTCGATGATGGCGAGGGTCAGCGGCAGCCGGATGCGGAAGGTGGTGCCTAAGCCCAGTTCGGATTCGATGTCTATGGTGCCGCGCAGCTGCTCTATGCTTTTCCTCACCACGTCCATGCCCACGCCGCGGCCGGAGATGTTGGTGACCTGGTCCGCGGTGGAGAAGCCGGCCTCGAAGATCAGGCGGAACACGTCCTGCTCCGGCAGCGCCATGTCGGCGGGCAGCAGGCCGCGCTCCACCGCCTTGGCCAGGATGCGCTCTTGGTTGAGGCCGCCGCCGTCGTCGGCCACTTCGATCACGATGCTGCCGGATTCATGGTAGGCGTTGAGCCAGACATGGCCTTCGGCCGGCTTGCCGCCGGCCAGCCGGCGCTCGGTGGTTTCTATGCCGTGGTCGATGGCGTTGCGCACGATGTGCATCAGCGGATCGCCCAGTTTTTCCACCATGGATTTGTCCAGCTCGGTCTCCGCGCCGGAGATGTGCAGCTGGATGTCCTTGCCCAGTTCGCGCGAGACGTCGCGCGCCACGCGCGGGAAGCGGTTGAAGATTTCGCCTATCTGTATCATGCGCATGGACAGCGTGCCGGCGCGGATCTGTTCGATCAGATTGGCGATGGTCTGGGTGGACTCCACCAGCGCGCTTTGCTGCGAGCGGCGCGCCACCAGATTGGCGGCGGCGCCGGCGATCACCAGTTCGCCGATCAGATTGATCAGGCTGTCCAGTTTGCCGGCCTCCACCTTGATGAATTTGCTTTCGGCCGATTTGCCGCTTTTGGCGTCGCCGGCGGTTTTGGCGGCGGCGCGCGCGGCGGGCGCTTCCGGCGCGGCGTCGGCGGGGGCATCGGACACGGCGTCGGCGGCGAGCGGTTCGTCCGGCGCGAACTCCACGATTTCCACCGACGGCGCCGTCGCCTCTGCTTCGGCGAACGCCGCTTCCGGCTCGGCGGCATCGGCTGCGGGTTCCAGGCCAAAGCGCAGCCATACCGCCCGGACCGCGTCGGCCTCCTCCCGTGGCGCGCTGGCCAGGGTCTGAGCCTGCTGCCGCGAGCTGGGCGGCCACGGCCAGATATGGACCTCGCTGTCTTCGCGCGCGAACTCGAAAACATCCAGCAGCGTCTGCTGCGCCTCCTGGCTGCGGTACAGCGCCTCCAGGCGCAGATAATTGGTTTCCGGGTTGAAGTCGTCGCCGCTTGGCAGCTGGGTGGCGACGGCCTCGATCCGGTCGATCTCGCCTATGGTGGCGAGATAGCGGATAAAGGACGACGGGTCCATGCCGTTGCGCAGCATGTCCGGACCGAAGCGCAGCGACAGCAGCCATTGCTCCGGCGGCGGCGCGGCGAGCTCGGGCTGCGGCTCGGGCGGCGCTTCCGTTTGTTCCATCCCGGCCGGCGCCTCCTGGGCGGCCGCGCCGCCGGCGGCGCGGCTGTAGGCGACCAGCTCGTCCAGCAGCTCGGTGCCGGCGAAACGCTCCAGGCTGTCCTTGGCCGCCAGCGCGGTCAGCATTTCCTTGACGTGGTCGTGGCAGCGCAGCAGCAGGCCGGTCAGCATATCGTCCAGCCGCAGTGCGCCGTCGCGCAGCAGGTCCAGCACGTTTTCCACTTCATGGGTGAAGCCGACGACGACGTCCAGGCCGAACAGCCCGGCCGAGCCCTTGATGGTGTGCATGGAGCGGAACAGGGCGTTCAACTGTTCCGTGGTGGTGGAGTCGGCTTCCGCGTCCAGCAGAATGCTTTCCATCTCCCCCAGCAGATCGTTGGATTCTTCGAAGAAGGTTTGCAGCGCCAGTTCAAGATCCATGCGCAACCTCCTCCAAAGAGAGCTGGCCTTGCAGGCCCACCAGGCGGATGAAGTCCAGCGAGGCCGGGCTGGGGGCGATGAAGCGCAACGCGACGTCCTTGCGCAGGCTTTCCCGGCGCAGCCACAGCAAGACCTGGGCGATGGCGCAGTCCAGCTCTCCGACGCAGGACAGATCCAGTTCGATGGCGGCGTGGCCGGCGAGGGCGGCGTGGAGCTGCTGATGCAGTTCCGCCGCCTGGTAAATGGTTTGTTCTCCGCTGAGCGTCAGTTGGAAAACGGCGGCGGCCGGCGCGGCGGGCGCGCTGTCTTTGGCGTCTGGTTTTTTGCGGGCGCGCGGCATGTCGGGCTCCCGATCAGGGCAGGATCAATTTGGAAACGGCGGTCAACAGCACCGGCGGCTGGAAGGGTTTGACCACCCAGGCCTTGGCCCCGGCGGCCTTGCCTTCCTGCTTCTTTTCCTCGGAGGATTCCGTGGTCAGCATGATGACCGGAGTGAATTTGTAATTGGGATGGATCTTGATATTGCGCAGCAGCGCGATGCCGTCCATCAACGGCATGTTCACATCGGAGACGATCAAATGGACTTTGCGTCCGTCCAGCACGTCAAGGGCTTCCTGGCCGTTGGCGGCCTCCAGCACCTCATAGCCCGCGCCGGCGAGCGTCATGCGAACCACCTGCCGCAGGCTGGCCGAGTCATCGACGATGAGTATGGTCTTGGCCATCTGGAACATTCCCCGGATCAAAAGAAAGTGATGTTGTTTTGCTTATTGCCCGATTCCGCTTGGTCGCTGCTGTGCAGGACGCGCTGCTCATGGGTGGTATAGCTGTTTTTCAAGGCGTCCAGCCAGGCGGCGGTGTCCGGCGGCGTCGGCCGACGCTCGGTGTCCACCAGCGCCTGGCTGAAGACGCTCTCCAGCCGGCGCATATCGTTCTGCACTCCGCTGAGGATTTGGTCGACCCGGTCCTGGAATTGCAGCTGCACCAGAATGTCTTCCAGCGCTTGCTGCAAGGACTGGGATTGGACGGCCTCGTCGTCAGGCGCGGCTTCTTCCGCCGGGGCGGAGGCGTCGGCGGCGTTCAGCGGCGCGTGCGGCCGCAGCGGCTCGTGCGCCATCTGCGCCAGGCTGTCCATGGCCTTGTCGATCTGGTTCTGCAGCCGGGACAGCTGTTCCAGCGTGTCGCTGCCCAATTGCTCCATGCTTTGCTCGCCGTCCAGCTGGTGGCCGCTGACCAGGCTGCGCACCAGGTTCTGCAGGGTGTTGGCCGATTGGCCCAGGGTGTGCAGGTGGATGGCGAGATCGGTCTGTTGCCGGGTGGCGTTCTGCAATAGCTGCAGCATGTGCTTGAGCCGGCTCTCCGCCTGGGCCAGCGCCGCCTGGTCGGTGTGTTCGCCCGGCTTGGGCACCGCGCCGCCCACTTGGCGCAGTATGCCGTCGAAGCGCAGGGTCAGCCGGTTGGCGGCGTCGTCCATCTGCTCCTTGCCCAAGGAGATGTGGCCGGCCCACAAGGGCAGCAAGGCGCAGACGTGGCTGGCGAAGCCCTGCCAGTATTCGTCCGGAGTCGGGGCCGGCTCCGCGGCGGCGGCCGGCGCCGGCCAGAACAGGACCAGCGCCAGCGCGGCGCAGCTGAGCGCCAGTCCGGCCCAAAGCAGCGGATGCCCCCAGAACAGCCAGCAGAGGACGCCGCCATTGATGGCCAGGCCCAGCAACAGGCGGTTTCTTGGCGTCAGAGGCGGGAGCAGGACCATGTCGATCAACCGGGATGGAAAAAAGTCATACCTTTTTTGTAGTTGTTGGTTTTTTCTTATGCAAACGGACGGCGCGGCCAAAGCGCTCGCCGACGCCATGAAAAAAGCCTCCGCGTAGGAGGCTTGGGGGACGTTGGGAGCGGGGGCTTAGCCGGGAAACAGCAGCGGATTGACCCCGCTGCGAGCGAAGCCGCGCTGTTCCAGCTGCTGGTCCAGCGCCAGCGTGGCCAGATCGTCGGCCGCCGGCTCGGCGTCCAGGTCCTTGTCCAGCGCCAGGATCTTCAGATAGCTGCCGCAGTCGCCGCAGCTTTCGCCGCGCACCGCGGCCTGCTGGCTGTCGCCTTGCTCCAGCGACCAGTAGCCGATGTCGCGGGTCGCCTCGCAATTGCTGCACTTGGCGCGCACCAGATGCCATTCGCTCTCGCACAGGCTGCAATGCAGATAGCGCAGGCCGGACTCGTTGCCGAGGCGCACCACGCTGGCCACCGGCGGCATCGCGCACACCGGGCACAGGTGGCGGGCGTCGTCGGGTTCGGCCACCGCCGTCACCTGTAGTTGCGCGGCCAGCTGGCTGAAATAGACCGACAGCGCCGCCCACAGCAAGGGCGCGCGCGCCGAGCCGACGGCGGTGAAGTCGCCGTCCAGCAGCGCGCGGGCGGCGCTTTCCAGCGCGGCGTCGTCCGTCTGTTCCAGCTCGCGCGCCACCTGGCCGGCGGGGCCGGGCAGGGCGGCGAGCTCCGCGCACAGCGCGCGCAGCAGATCGCGCCAGACCGGATCGCGCGGCCAGGCGGCGGCGCCCAGCGGCGGCAGGCCGTGTTCGGCGCAATGATGGAAGTAATCGCCGCGCGGCGGCAGCGTCACCGGCTGTTCGCGCACCAGGAGGTGCTGAGCCGCGGCGATGCGGGCGGCGAAGGCCAGATAGGCCGCCATCGGGTGGCCGTCGGCCAGCGCCGTCAGGCGCCGGCTGCGGGCCAGATAGCGTTCGGCGGGCTGGGGCAGCAATAACGGCGGGATCTCTCCCGCCGCGGTTTGCAGCCGGCCAGCCTCGTCCAGGGGGACGATGCGTATGCTCATGGCTTGTTCTTGTCTCCGGTCATTTCACGGTACCAGCGCGGATGATGCTTCTTGGCCCAGGCATGGGTGACCACGCCTTCCACCATCGCCCGTATCGTGCCGCGCACCCAGATGGCGGCGTAGACGTGGACGATGATGCCGGCGATCAGGATCAGCGCGCTCCAGGCGTGCAGGAGCAGGGCCACGCGGATCACCGGGATGGGGAAGTACAGCGCGAAGTACGGCCGCCACATGATGAAGCCGGTGCACACCAGCACCAGCATGCAGCCGGTCATCAGCCAGAACATGCCTTTCTGGCCGCCGTTGTACTTGCCGATGTCGCCGACCTCGTGGCCGGACAGCACCGACTTCACCGCCATCATCCACTTCACGTCTTCCTTGTCCAGGAAGTTGTGATGCCAGTAACGCAGGAATTGGCGCGCGAAGCCGACGAACATCAGCACCCCGACGAAGGGGTGGATGATGCGCGCCAGCTGCGGCGTGCCGAATACGCCGGTCAGCCAGAAGAAGGCCGGGTAAAAGAAGGCCAGGCCGGAAATCGCCAACAGCACGAAGCACACCGCCACGATCCAGTGGTTGACGCGTTCCGCCGCGCTGTAGCGCTTGATCAGCTTTTCCTTGCTCATGCCTTTTCCTCCTCTTCCTCTTCCGCCTTATTGGGGCCGACGCCGATGTAGTGGAAGAAGCCGAACAAGACCGAAGCCGCCAGGCCGATGGTGGACAGCGGCTTGAGGATGCCCTTCCACAGGCTGACCACCGGGCTGATCTTGGGATCCTTGGCCAGGCCGGAATACAGCTCCGGCTTGTCGGCGTGGTGCAGCACGTACATCACGTGGGTGCCGCCCACGCCTTCCGGATCGTACAGCCCGGCGTTGGCGTAGCCGCGGGTCTTCAGCTCTTCCACCCGGTCATGGGCGTAGGCCTGCATATCGGCCTTGGTGCCGAAGCGAATGGCTCCGGTGGGACAGGTCTTCACGCAGGCCGGCTCCTGGCCCACCATCACCCGGTCGGAACACAAGGTGCATTTATACGCCTTGTTGTCCTTCTGGTTGATGCGCGGCACATTGAACGGACAGCCGGAGATGCAATAGCCGCAGCCTATGCAGTGCTCGGACTGGAAATCCACGATGCCGTTGGCGTACTGAATGATGGCTCCCGGCGACGGACAGGCCTTCAGACAGCCCGGGTCGGCGCAGTGCATGCAGCCGTCCTTGCGGATCAGCCATTCCAGCTTGCCGCTTTCCTCCACCTCGCTGTAGCGCATCACCGTCCAGCTGTGGGCGGTGAGATCGGCCGGGTTGTCGTAGACGCCGACGTTGCTGCCCACTTCGTCGCGGATGTCGTTCCACTCCGAGCAGGCCACCTGACAGGCCTTGCAGCCTATGCAGGTGGACACGTCGATCAGCTTGGCCACCTCGGCCTTGTAATCGCGCACCACCGGCGGCTGGGTGGGGCTGGCGGAGCGGCGCAGGATATCTTGCGATTGCAGTGATGACATGGTCGCTCCTTATACTTTCTCGACGTTGACCAGGAAGGACTTGAATTCCGGCGTCTGGGTGTTGGCGTCGCCTACAAACGGCGTCAGCGTGTTGGCGCTGAAGCCTTTCTTGGCCACCCCTTCATAACCCCAGTGAATCGGAATCCCGACCTGGTGCACCGTCTTGCCGCCCGACTGCAGCGCGCGGATGCGCTTGGTCACCACCGCCTTGGCCTTGATATAGCCGCGCTTGGACGACACTTTCACCGTGTCGCCGTGGGCGATGCCTTTCTCCTTGGCCAGCGCCTCGCCGATTTCCACGAACTGCTCCGGCTGGGCGATCGCGTTCAGCCGCGCGTGCTTGGTCCAGCCGTGGAAGTGCTCGGTCAGCCGGTAAGTGGTGGCCGCGTACGGGAAGGCGTCGTGCTTGCCCATCTGCTCGCGGTCCGCCGGGAACACCCGCGCCGCCGGATTGGACACCACCTTGGGATGCAGCGGGTTGGTGCCCAGCGGCGTTTCGAACGGCTCGTAGTGCTCGGGGAAGGGGCCTTCGGCCATCTTGTCGAGAGCGAACAGCCGCCCCAGGCCCTCGGCCTGCATGATGAAGGGGCCCATGGCGCTGCCGGGCGGCTCGTCGGCCTTGAAGTCCGGCACGTCGATGCCTGTCCATTTTTCGCCGTTCCACTTGATCAGCGTCCGCTTCTTGTCCCAGGGCGTGCCGTCCGGCTTACAGGAAGCGCGGTTGTACAGCACGCGGCGGTTGGCCGGCCACGCCCAGGCCCAGCCCAGGGTATTGCCCAGCCCGGACGGATCGCTGTTGTCGCGGCGCGCCATCTGGTTGCCGGCCTGGGTCCAGCTGCCGGCGAAGATCCAACAGCCGGAAGCGGTGCTGCCGTCGGCCTGCATCAGGGCGAAGCCGGACAACTGCTCGCCTTTCTTGGCCAGGAACTGCCCCGGGTTCTTGGGATCCGGGATGTCCGCCAGCGCCTTGCCGTTGAGCTCCTTGGCCAGTTCCTCCGGCTTGGGCTCGTGCGGATCGCCGTAAGCCCAGGACAGGCTCATGATGGCCTCGGCGTTCTTGCCGCCGTTCTTGGCGTACTGCGCCTTCAGACGAGTGAAGATGCCGGCCAGGATTTCCGCGTCGGTGATGGCTTCGCCCGGCGCGTCCGCGCCTTTCCAGTGCCATTGCAGCCAGCGCCCGGAATTGACCACCGCGCCGTCTTCCTCGGCGAAACAGGTGGTGGGCAGACGGAACACCTCGGTCTGGATCTCCGCGGTTTTCACATCGTTCTGCTCGCCGTGGTTCTTCCAGAAAGTGGAAGTGTCGGTGGCCAGCGGGTCCATGATCACCAGGTATTTCAGCTTGGAAAGCGAGGCCACCACCTTGTTCTTGTCCGGGAAGGCCAGGATGGGGTTGAAGCCTTGGCAGAAATAGCCGTTGATCTTGCCCTGATGCATCAGCTCGAAGTACTGCAGCACGTCGTAGCTCTTGTCCCACTTGGGCAGCCAATCGTAGCCCCACTGGTTGTCGGCGGTGGCCTTGTCGCCCCACATCGCCTTCATCAGCGAAACGAAGAACTTGGGATAGTTCTGCCAGTAGTTCATCTGCCCGTCGGCCAGCGGCTTGCTGGTGTACTTGCTCAGATAGGACTCCAGCGTGGGCTCCTTCTCCGATGGCATGTTCAGATAACCCGGCAAGCTGGTGGACAGCAGGCCGATATCGGTCAGACCCTGGATGTTGGAGTGGCCGCGCAGCGCGTTGACCCCGCCGCCGGCCATGCCCATATTGCCCAGCAGCAGCTGGATCATCGCCATGGTGCGGATGTTCTGCGAGCCGATGGAGTGTTGCGTCCAGCCCAGCGCGTACAGGAAGGAAGTGGTCTTGTCGTGGGCGCCGGTTTCCGCCAGGTATTCGCAGACCTTGAGGAAGGCGTCCTTGGGCGTGCCGCAGAGGGTTTCCACCATTTCCGGCGTGTAACGGGCCACGTGCTCGCGCATCAGATTGATCACGCAGCGCGGGTCGGACAGGCTGTCGTCGCGCTTGGCCATGCCCTTGTCGTCCAGCTGGTAGGTCCAGGTGGATTTGTCGTAGCTGTGCTTGTCGGCGTTGTAGCCGGAGAACAGGCCGTCGTCGAACTTGAAGTCCGGATTCACCAAGAGCGCGGCATTGGTGTAGGCCAGCGTGTATTCCTTATTGTACTTGCCGGTTTGCAGCAGGTAGCGGATCACGCCGGACAGGAACGCAATGTCCGTGCCGGTGCGGATGGGGGCGTAATAATCCGCCACCGAGGCCGTGCGGGTGAAGCGCGGATCGATGACGATCAGCTTCGCCTTGTTGCGGGTCTTGGCCTCAATCGCCCAGCGGAAACCCACCGGGTGCGCCTCGGCCGCATTGCCGCCCATGACGACGATGAGGTTGGCGTTCTTGATGTCGACCCAATGGTTTGTCATGGCACCGCGACCAAATGTTGGGGCAAGACTTGCCACCGTTGGTCCGTGTCATACACGCGCCTGGTTGTCGACCGCCAGCAGCCCCAGGCTGCGGGTGAATTTGTGGGTCAGCCAGCCGGCCTCGTTGCTGGACGCGGAAGCGGCCAGGAAACCCGTGGTCAGCCAGCGGTTGACGGTGACGCCGTCCGCGTTCTTCTCGACGAAGTTGGCGTCGCGGTCGCGCTTCATATGGGCGGCGATGCGCTCGAAGGCCTCGTCCCAGCTGATGCGTTTGTATTCGTTGGAGCCCGCTTCGCGCACTTCCGGATAGCGCAGGCGGTTGGGGCTGTGGATGAAGTCGATCAGGCCGGCGCCCTTGGGACAGAGCGCGCCGCGATTGACCGGATGGTCCGGATCGCCTTCAATGTGGAAAATATCGGCTTTGGCGTTCTTGGCGCCGTCGCCCAGGCTGTACATCAAGATGCCACAGCCCACCGAACAGTATGGACAGGTATTCCGGGTTTCCGTCGCGCGCAGCAATTTATAGCTGCGGGTGTCGGCCAGCGCGGTCTCGGGCATGAAGCCCAGGGTCGCGATGGTGGTGCCTGCCATGCCGCCGGCGCAGAGCTTGAAAAACTGCCGTCTGCTGACTTGCATGGGTTTGTCTCCTTGGGGTTGAACTGGGCGCGTCCCTGACCCACCAAGGACGCGTTGCTCACTCACAGCGGAAAATCTATTATCGCCCTAGGTATCAATTAGTACAAACTATTGCAGTGAATGGCAGGCCACATTTTATGAAAAAAACCGAAGCGCTGGAGCAGGCGGCGCTTGAGCTCGGCATTGTCGATTGCCGTCACGGCGGCGCCCAGGCCAGGCAGGACTGGGTGGCGGTGGAAACCCCGGTGGCGCTGGTGTACAACGGCCTCTCCCACGTGGTGATGATGGCCAGCCCGCGGGAGCTGGAAGACTTTGCGCTGGGCTTCAGCCTGGCCGAAGGCATCGTCGCCCATCCGGGCGAGATCTACGGCATCGACATCGTTCCGGGCGAACGCGGCGTGGAAGCGCGCATCGATCTGGCCTCGGCCCGCTTCATGGCCTTGAAGGAGCGCCGCCGCCAGCTGGCCGGCCGTACCGGCTGCGGCTTGTGCGGCGTGGAACAGCTGGCCGAAATCCACCGGCCGCTGCCGCCGCTGCCGCAGACCCAAAGCTTCAGCCTGGACGCGCTGGCGCGCGCCTTGCCGGTGCTGCAGCAGGCGCAAAGCCTGTCCCAGGCCACCGCCTGCGCCCACGCCGCCGGCTGGGTGACGCCGCAGGGCGAACTTCTGCACCTTAGCGAGGATGTGGGCCGCCACGTGGCGCTGGACAAGCTGATAGGCGCGCGCGCGCGCCAGGGCTGGCGCGACGGCGCGGCCATCGTCACCAGCCGCGCCAGCTATGAAATGGCGCAGAAGGCCGCCGCCGCCGGCATCGAGATCCTGATCGCGCTGTCCGCGCCCACCTCGCTGGCGGTGGAGATGGCCGCGCGCTACGGCCTGACCCTGATCGGCTTCGCCGGCCACGGCCGCGCCAATCTGTACAGCTGCCCCGAACGTTTGCGCATGTAATCCAACAGAAATATTCTGCCAGTAAACGGCATGGCAGCCGTGGATTGATGCCGGCAAGCGTCGCAGCGTCGGCAGCTTGCGCCGCGCAGTGCCGGCTGGGGCTGGCCGCGGGTTTTGCGTTGCAGCATCCGCGGAGAATTCCGCCTTGCAATTCTGGCCAGGATAGGGTCAGAATCGAAGCTCGACATTTCAACCCTTTCGAATATAAGAAACAAGCATGGCACTCATCGTACAAAAGTACGGCGGCACTTCGGTTGGAACCACCGAACGGATCAAGAACGTTGCCCGCCGTGTCGCCAAGTGGAAGTCGCAGGGACATGATGTCGTGGTGGTGGTGTCCGCCATGAGCGGCGAAACCAACCGCCTCATCGCCCTGGCAAAGGAGATTCAGGACTATCCGGACCCGCGCGAGCTGGACGTGGTGATATCCACCGGCGAGCAGGTCACCATCGGCCTGCTGGCCATGGCGCTGAAGGAAATCGGCGTGCCGGCCAAGAGCTACTGCGGCTGGCAGGTGAAGCTGGTCACCGACAACGCCCACACCAAGGCCCGCATCCAGGAGATAGACGACGCCGCGATGCGCTCCGACCTCAATGAAGGCCGCGTCGTCATCGTCGCCGGCTTCCAGGGCGTGGACGAGGACGGCGACATCACCACGCTGGGCCGCGGCGGCTCGGACACCTCCGCCGTGGCGCTGGCCGCCGCGCTGAAGGCCGACGAATGCCAGATCTACACTGATGTGGACGGCGTTTACACCACCGATCCGCGCGTGGTGCCGGAAGCGCGCCGCCTGAAGACCGTCACGTTCGAGGAAATGATCGAAATGGCGTCGCTGGGCTCCAAGGTGCTGCAGATCCGCTCGGTGGAGTTCGCCGGCAAGTACAAGGTTCGTTTGCGCGTGCTCTCCAGCTTCGAAGACGAAGGCGAAGGCACCCTGATTACGTATGAGGAAGATGAAAGCATGGAAAAGGCCGTTGTCGCAGGCATCGCATTTGACCGTAACGAAGCGCGCATCAACGTCAAGGGCGTGCCGGACAAGCCTGGCATCGCCTACCAGATTCTGGGGCCGATCGCCGATGCCAATATCGAAGTGGACATGATCATCCAGAACGTGGGCGAAAACGGCGCGACCGATTTCTCCTTCACCGTGCCGCGCGGCGAATTCCAGCGCGCGCTGACCATCCTGCGCGAAGTGCAGACCCATATCGGCGCCGCCAAGATCGACGCCGACGACAAGGTGGCCAAGATCTCCATCGTGGGCGTGGGCATGCGTTCGCACTGCGGCATCGCCTCCACCATGTTCCGCACCCTGGCGGAAGAGGGCATCAATATCCAGATGATCTCCACCTCGGAAATCAAGGTGTCGGTGCTATTGGACGAGAAGTATCTGGAGCTGGCGGTTCGCGTTTTGCATAAAGTTTTCGGGCTGGACCAGCCGGCGTAAATAATTTCGGATACACGCTTGACAGGGGGCGCAGCGCTAATTAATATGGCGCTCTCTGAACGGAGAAATGGCCGAGTGGTCGAAGGCACTTCCCTGCTAAGGAAGCATACGGGCTTAAACCTGTATCGAGGGTTCGAATCCCTCTTTCTCCGCCAGTTCGCATTAAGCCCTTGATTGGAAACAGTCGAGGGCTTTTTTGCGTCCTAGCGGTCCGAACCTCATCGTTAGATTCCTGAAACGGATCAACAAGACCAAGAGCTTCCTAGAAGCGTAACCGTCTCTGCGAAAACGCGATCAATCCATTTGACCGAGATAAAACATAGTCGAGACACGCCCTCGATCGGTTTGCGCGGCAATTCCCGATTGCCTTTGTGTATTGGGAAAAGGGGGGCTTCCATCGGCTGGAGGATGGAGGCGGATGAATTCGATTGATGGCCGGAAGCAGGTGGGTGGTCCGCTCCGGCCATTTTGTCGCTTGCTCATGCTGCTATTCAAACCGCCAAGGGGGCTGAATAGTTGCCTCTGTTTCAGTCACCGCCACTTCCTGTCCGGTAGCGTAATGGCGCTAGAGCAGACGCCCGACCCGCTAATCCGCCAGCGACGCGCTGCCCGGTGCGCTGGTCTTCTTTCGCCATGGCTCGGATGGCTTGAGCAGGTAGTTGGCGTATACGTAGCGCCAGGGCACGACTGCATAGAAGACGATCAGCAAGGGAATCCAGCCCAGATTGGCTTCGGTAAAGGGTTCTATGCGCCCGCTGCGCCACTGGGGAATGGCTACCAACACCACCCACAGGGTTTTCCAGATCATTTCCCATAGCAGCACCGGGAGCATTTGCAGCGGGTAGCGCACGCCAAATAGGGTTAACAGCCAAAAGGCCAAGAGCATGTGGTCCACCACGGTTCTAGTGGGAACTGCCGGGGTATGGGGACTCAAGATATTAGGCAGCAGGGAGACTCCAAATCCGACGGCGATAAACAGATACAGGCCTCTCAAGCAGTTCAGGCGAAATAGTGAAATGTCTTGCATTTTATCTTTCTCCATGAAAATGACCCATTTGGGCGAGTGGATACAGCTTGCTTCGGACGCCGTTCGATTTGGCGGGCGCTTGCTACTGGCGCTACTGGCCCGCCAGATGGAACTGGCCAAGGCCCGGCGCGTAAACAGATGGCTTAAGCTTTATTTTGGAACGGCTTGGTCTTCCTTAGCGCTGGCCGCATAGTCCAGCAAATCGCCCGGCTGACATTGCAAGGCTTCACAAATTGCTTCCAAGGTCGAGAACCTGATGGCGCGGGCTTTTCCGGTTTTGAGGATGGAAAGATTCGCCAGGGTGATGTCTACATGATCCGCAAGCTCGCTCAAAGTCATTCTTCGCTCATGCAACAGGCCATCGAGCTTTACCAGAATAGCCATGGCTTATACGGTTCCTTCCAAATCGATACGCATTGTCGTTCCTGCATCAAATACTCGCGCCAGAATAAACAGCAGCAACACGGATAGCCATCCATCGACCGAAGGGCTCCACCCAATGTCCAATGGGTAGATCATGGATACGCTTGCGCAAACCGCGCCGACGGCAAGGTTGAGAATTTGTATGGCGAGCAGCGCCCAAGCAATGGCTTGCAGCCGGGCGGCGCGATAAAGCTGGCAAGCAAAAGTGCCCCAACTCCCATGCCCAATATGAAGTTCAGGCTGAGCAGGGCGCGCAAGACCAGGCGGGTCGTAGACAAAAGGTTCGGACGGCTAGGCATCATTTCCTCCTCCTGGGTTTATTGTTAAACGATAAATAGGACATTGGTATTATGCAAGAAATTTATCGTTGTCGATAATCTTGCTTGAGCTTGTCGCAACCCGGGAACAGGTAAGGAGGGAACGGCTCCGGTCTAGGTCGCTGCGGCGACCCGTCGAACGGGGGCCAACTTGCTCAATGACCGGGTCTTGCCTTTCTTTGCGGAACAGGGCATGGGGATCATCCGCATCCGCAGGCGCCGCTTCTGCAGTCTGGCCAATTTGGCCATGCGTGCATTTTCTCCCGGGGGAACGGAGTGAACCGCCATCAAAAGCCGCTGAAAGCCTTTCATTAACAAGGCCATCAGCTGGATTCGATTGAGGGGTTAAAGCTGATGAAACTTGTACCTTGGTTGGACGTTTGAATCAGCCGAAAACATCCAAATTGGATACTTTTGGTCTAGCTTGCCAGGGCACTTCGTCGAGCAGCGAGTAGCCGCCGCTATCCTCATACCTGCCATCGTCATCGGCGAACCGGAAGGATGCCCACACGCCATACCCAAAATGAACCGTACAAATGAGAATCGGCGGGGCGCGCTTGCTCTAGGCCGGGCGGGGAAAATTGCGAGTTTGTTGAGTCAGGCATGGCTTTGCGAAAATTTTCTCCATTTTGCGGGTTTGGAAAAATTTCAGAGCAAGCTGTTGACAAGGTCCAGCAAAGGACACATACTGTGCGCCTCTTGATCGACAGCACAGCAAGCGCTGCTGCTAGAAAATTCAAGGGTTTGGTTGTTTGAAAGTGGGCATTTTCGCGAATACCTCTTTCTAGGCCAATCAGCGCACCCGTAGCTCAGTTGGATAGAGTATCTGGCTACGAACCAGAGGGTCGGGCGTTCGAATCGCTCCGGGTGCGCCACTTGCTGTCCCTATAGTTTAGCGGTTAGAACACCGCCCTTTCACGGCGGTAGCCGGGGTTCGATTCCCCGTGGGGACGCCAGATTCAGAAAAACCCATCGCGCAAGCGGTGGGTTTTTTGCATTTCTAAGCTGCCTATCCGGCAGTGAACCCCATCGGCACCATCACCACACGGGACCGCTGTTTCTAAGCGGCCCATCCGGCAGCAGCACGGCGCGCGGCTAGCTTTTGGCGGGCCGTGTAAAGCACTGCTCCACGACCTGTTCGCCCCAGCGTGCTCCTGGGCGCTCCTCGCTCAAGACAAAGCCGAAGGCCTCGTACAAATGCCGCGCCGCCAGCAAGCCCTGGAAGGTCCACAGCCGGACGGCAAGGCGCTGCTGATCGCAAAACGCCATCGCCTGTTCCATCATGCGGCGGCCAAGACCGCTGCCGCGCGCCTCCTCGTTCAGAATGAACCAGCGCAGCTGCGCCTGCCCCGGCGCGTCCGGCTCCGCCGCAATCACCAATGAACCGATGATGCGGCCGTCGCGCAAGGCCAGCCACAGCTGATTGCCGGGCTGGCTCAGGCGGCCGAGGAAATCGGCCAGGCCGGTGGCCACCTGCCGTTCGAAGAAAGCGCCGAAGCCGGCGTGGGCGTGGTAATAGCGCGCATGCATGGCGACAATGCTGCCCAGCGCGCCGCAACGGTAACCGGTTTCAATGGCGATGGGCGCGGCGGCCGGCGGCGTGTGCTCGGCGTGCCTGGCTTCCAGCGCCGCCGCATAGCAATTCAGGCCCTGTTCCACCTGCCGCTGCTGCTCCGCCGACAGGTGGACGAGGGCGCCGCCCACCTGGCCGCGGCCATAATCCTGCAACTGCGCGAACAGCTGCTGGCCGGACGGGCTCAAGGCCAGCAGCTTGGTCCGGCCGTCGCTGGGGCAGGGCTGCTCCAGCAGCTCGCCGCCCTGCGTCAGCTTGCGCACCAGCCGGCTCACCGTGGATTTTTCCAGCTGCAGCTTGTCCGCCAGCTGGCTGGCGGACAAGCTGCCGGCCAGGCCGATCTCCACCACCGCATGCACGGCGGAAGCGGAGTGCTGGCTCATGGCCAGGGTGCTGCGCATGAAACCCAGCTCGCGCACGATGCGCCGCGAGGCGGAGCGGATCTGGTCGATGACAAGCTGCTGCGGCTGTGAAGGGTTCATGCGCGCTCTCCTGTGGTAATGGTTGTAACATACAACTAAATAGTTGCTTATTACAATGAATCGTGAGCGCGCCAGCCGTTCAGAACTTGTGATTCAACTCCACCCACCACTGGCGGCCATAGGGCAGATAGCTGCCCACCGGGTAGTAGGGCCAGTTGCTGGTATCGTCGCGCTTGATGGTGTCCAGCACATTGTTGACGATGAGCCCCACCGAAGTCTGCTTGCTCCATTGATACTGAGTGCTGAAATTGGCTAGCACCGTGGGCGTCAGATTGCCATTGCCGCTGGCCTTGGGAATCTTGCCGTAGCGGGTCAGCAGCACGGTGGACGACCAGGGGCCGATGTCCCAGCTCAGGCTGGTGTCCAGCTTGTCCGGCCAATCGGTGTTTTCCGGGTCGTTCAACATATTCTTTTCCACATCGCCGGCAAACTGCTGGTAAGTGTGTTTCAGCACCTTGGTGTAATTGGCTTTCAGCAGGAAGCTGCCCCAGCTGGCGGTTTTCCAGCGCAGCTTGCCGGCGATGTCGAAACCGCTGGTGCGCTCGCTGGCGGCATTGATCGGGTTGACCACGATCTGTTTGATCGCGCCTGGATTGATCAAGGCATTGGCCGGATTGCGCTGCACTCGGCGCAGCGTGTCCTGGCACAGCTGGGACGACGCGTCCAGCACGCCGGCGCGGCACTGCGCCTCGTCGCGCAACAGCTTGTCGCCGCTCAGGTCGGTGACCAGATCATTGATGGCGATGTCCCAGTAATCCACCGAAATATCCGCGCTGCTGCTGGGCGACCATACAAAGCCGAAGCCGTAGGACTTGCCATTTTCCGGCTTCAGTTCGGCGTTGCCGTTCTTCACGTAGTCCGCGCCCGGCGACATGCTTTTGTAGTCGCAGCTGGCCAAGGGCTGGCCGGCCTGGGCGCAACGCCAGTAATCAGTGCTGGATGAGTAATAGCCGCGGCTCTGGGTCAGGAACAGATAATTCATGTCCGGTGCGCGGAAGCTGGTGGCGTAACTGCCGCGCAGCAGCAAGCTGTTCAGCGGCCGGAACGCCAGGCCGGCGCCGTAAGTGAACTTGCCGGCGCTGCTGTCCGGCAGTTGGTAGCGGTCGTAACGGCCGGACAGCGTCAGGTCCAGCCGCTTCAGTACCGGGATGAACAACTCGCCGCCCAGCGCCTGGCGCGAGCGGGTGCCGCCGGCGTGCACGGCCGGCGAGGTGTTGTAGAACGCGCCCTGATTGATCAGCGGGTCCGGATCGTTGCTGAAGCCCTGGCTGCCCCATTCCAGCGTGCCGGCCAGTTTCACCGCGCCGGCCGGCAGCTTGAACAACTCGCCGCTGCCGCTCAGGCTCAGCGCCTGCAGCCAGGACTTGTTCTGGCTCACCGAGCGCCCGGCGATGCTGTCGAACTCCGCCTGCGTCAGCCGGCGGTTGAACGGCCCGGCCGACGGCGCGTAAATCGGCACCCCCTTGGCGTCCACGCCCTGCTGCTGGCCCAGGAAGAAGTTGTCCGCATTGGCCAGCAGCCGCGGCGCGATGTTCTGGCTGGTATAGATGGACGCGTTGTAAGCGGCTTCGTAACTCCAGCTGCTGTCCGGCACCGTGCCGCGCAAGCCGAAAGTCAGGTTGGCCGCCACATCGTCCCACTTGCGGTTGTAGCGGCTGGCGCCGCCCATCTCCTCCGGCGACAGCAAGCGGCTCCAGACCTCGTAGCGGCCGCTGTTCTGGTTCAGGAAATAGCCGCCGTTGCCGGCGGCCGAGGTCCAGCTGGGGCCGCGGGTGTTGTTCTCGCTGTGGTTGAAGGCCAGCAGCGCGTCGCTGAACAACTCCAGGTGATCGTTGAGCGCGTAATTCAGGCTCAGATAACCGTTCTGGCTCTGGTTGGCGGTCTGCACCGTCCAGTAGGAGGCCTTGGCCAGCGGGCTGGCGCAGACATTGCTCTTGCTGCTGCGGTAAGCGCGCACGCTGCCGGCGTACAAGCCGCCCAGCGCGCCGCAAGCCGCGCCGGGGTCGATGAACTTGCCGCTGCTCACATCCTTCTGCGACCACACCGTGGTGGGCGCCGCGCCGTTGACGGTGTTGTCCGCCATGAAGCCGCGCTGGCGCGACCAGATCGGGTTGCGCTGGCTCAACTCCAGCGCGTAGACCAGATTCAGCTTGTCCCAGCTCTTGCCGCCGCTCAGTTGCAGGCGCAGGTTTTCGCCGCCGTGATGCTCGCTGCCGCCGGCCTTGACGTTGACCGTGGTGCCGTCGGCCTTCTTCTTCAGGATCACATTGACCACGCCGGCGATGGCGTCCGAGCCGTAAATCGCCGACGCGCCGCCGTTGAGCACCTCGATGCGCTCAATCATCGCCGCCGGGATATTGGCCAGATTGACGAAGTTGACCGAACCCTCGTAAGCCACCGGGTAATCGGCGATGCGGCGGCCGTTGAGCAAGGTCAGCGTATGGTTGGGCCCCAGCCCGCGCAGGCTGATGGCGTTGGCGGCCGGGGTGAAGGTATTGCCGAAATCCGCGCCCTGAGTGAAGCCGGTGTTCTGCGCCAGATTGTTCAGCGCGTCGTAGACATTGGTGTAACCCTGTTTTTCGATATCGGCGCCGCTCAGCACCGTGACCCCGGTGGGGCCTTCCTTGCCGGCGCGGGCAATGCGCGACCCGGTGATGGTGACGCTGTCCAGCGTGTTGCCGTCGGCGGCCAGCGCCGGCAAGGCTTGCCCTGCCAAGGCCAGCGCCAGCGCGGAGAGAGTGAAATGGGGATATGCCATCGTGGAATGCCGGCTGCGCCGGCCCTTTATTGATTTTGGAAAACAAAATCTAGCACGATTGCATATATGTTAAAAATCTGGAAAATTAGATTGTTATTCAAATTGAGAATAATGTGATTGGAAGCATTGCGGGAGCTTGGCGTGGGTGGGGATTGGGCGCGGGGTTTGCCGTTGTGGCAGGGGAGGGGTTGGGAGAGTGAGAACCGTGGATGCGCTGTCACGGGCTTGCGTCGGCTCAGCCCTGGCGCGCTTTAGCCTTCAGATACGCTTCATTCTTGTCGCGATGTCCGATAGCCACCACGATGATGATGATTTTGCCGTCGTCCACCTCATAGACCAGCCGGTATCCGGTCTGACGCAGCTTGATCTTGTAGCAGCCTTCCAGGCCATGCAGCTTGGCGGAAGGGTTGTGCGGATGCTCGGCTCGTTCTCTCAGTTTCTTGGCAAACTGCTGTCGGATTGATGGGTCCAACTTTCGCCATTCCTTCTCCGCATCCACCCGGAAGACAACTTCATAGCTCATCCAGGTCCACCTTGACGGTGGGCTGCTGCCGACGTTCCAGCACCAACTTTGCGTCCTCGATGTCTTCAAGCAGGTTCATCATGCGTTCGTACTGGGCGGCAGGAACAAGATAGGCTTCCGGGCGGTTGTGATTCAGGATCACCACCGGATGCCCTGCGGCCTCGCGCATGATGCCGGCAAAATTGCGTTTGAGCTCGGTGACGCTGACAGCCACATCGGCAAGTACCAAGTCCATAATTTCTCCCTAATTAAAATCAATTTAGATGCCTAATATAGCATTGATTTTGTTGTGGGGAGCTGCCTGTCCGGCAGAGAAGCCGCCTTTCGGACACCAGATCAAATTGTGGATTTTCTAAGCTGCTTACCCGGCAGAGCACGATCCGGGCGTCGTCGCCGCTGCTGCTGCCGATCCTTCCTAAGCTGCCTACCCGGCAGAGAACTCGACGCTGGCGGCGCTGGAAACCCAGGCCAATTTCTAAGCTGCCTACCCGGCAGAGAACGATGTTGGCGACCGGGAGCGTTGGGAAGTTTCTTTCTAAGCTGCCCATCCGGCAGCGAACGCCATGCTTGAGAGGTCAACTGGACTAGCCAGTTTCTAAGCTGCCCATCCGGCAGAGAACATTGGACGAAGATCAGCAGCGAGTTGCCGAGTTTTCTAAGCTGCCCATCCGGCAGAGAATGTGGGTAGCAAAGCAAATGGGGCATGCTGACTTTTCTAAGCTGCCCATCCGGCAGAGAACGACGATTTCCACTTGGCGGTGCAGACACTGAATTTCTAAGCTGCCCATCCGGCAGAGAACCGGTAAATTTGTTCTTATTTTTGCATTGGCTGTTTCTAAGCTGCCCATCCGGCAGAGAACAGCGTTCAAGCGCTGGAGGAATGGCTGCTAGATTTCTAAGCTGCCCATCCGGCAGAGAACGCCACCGGCTCGCCGGCTGGCTTCATGTCTACTTTCTAAGCTACCCATCCGGCAGAGAACCGGGACCGGTCCAGCCGCCACCGGAGAAGCCGCTTTCTAAGCTACCCATCCGGCAGAGAACACATCTTGTCCGATGTCGCCCAGGCGCTTGTGTTTCTAAGCTACCCATCCGGCAGAGAACAACGCCGCCAACGGTAGTCACGAACCGTTCCATTTCTAAGCTGCCCATCCGGCAGAGAACGTCGGCCGCTACCATGGTCTTGTGTTCCACCTTTTCTAAGCTGCCCATCCGGCAGAGAACCGGTTGTGACCTAGCATGAGCTGGCCTTCAGTTTTCTAAGCTGCCCATCCGGCAGAGAACGCTCCCACAGCGCCATCTGAACCGGCGCATACTTTCTAAGCTGCCCATCCGGCAGAGAACAATGGTTCAAATATCTCTTTCTACCAGTGACTTTTCTAAGCTGCCCATCCGGCAGAGAACTAGAGCCTTTCCCCCGCAAACCCGCGCCAGCGGGGGCAAGCAGCGCTTCCCCAATAAAAACCCTTTTCTCCCGGCCCGCACCAAGCCCTTGATTTAACAGGCTTGGCGGCGGGGAGCAAAAAAAGGGTTAGAACCACGGCACGGTGGCGTCGGGGCTGAGGCCGAAGGCGTTGAAGCGGCCGCTGTGGGTGGCCGGGGCTGGGCGTTGCTCGATGTGCATCTGGTAACGCTGGCCGGTGCTGGCGCTGTTGAGGGTGAGGAAGGGCAGGGTTAGACGGCGGGCGGCGCTGTCCGGGAAACGCTGCGCGGCTTCTTCCGCGCTGATGCCCAGCCGCCGCACCAGCCGGCGGCGCTCCTTGTCCGGATTGGTCTTGGCCTGCTTGCGCCGCACCTGCCAGGCTTCCGCCTGCGGCGGCACCGGCTGGATGGCGGCCAGCGCGATGTGGTCGCGCATGCCGCTGAGCCAGTCGCCGGCCATCAGCCGCTGCAAGGCGGCGTGGCCGCCGTGCAGGCGCAGGGTGTCGCCCAGCGCGGCGGCCGGGGCCGCGCGCGGGAAGCTGACGCCGATGTCGTCGCGGCCTTGCTCGCTCAGCGCGCGGTGCAGCTTGGCGAACAGCGCGTTCATCAGCAGCGTGGGCGCAAACTCCGGGTCCGGGCGCAGCCGGATGTCCAGGTAATGATCCATGGCTTACTCCGCCGCGCCGAACACGCCGCCGCGGATCAGCGTGGCCAGCACAAAGTGCTGATCATGCGGCGCCGGGGCCTGGTCTTTCAGCACCCAGTTGTCCAGCAGGGTGTAGAAGTCGGACTTGGCCTTGGGCTGGCGGCAGGCCTTGCCCAGCGTGGTGACCGAGCCGTAGGGCTCCACCGCGATGGGGCCGAGCTGCTCGGCTTCCGGGTGCCAGTCGTCTATGGTGCGGATGGCGTTGCCCAGCTTCTGCGAGTGGATGGCGGCGATTTTCAGCGCGCCTTGCTCGATGGCGTACAGGGTCTTGCTCTTGTCGCCGCGGCCGCGCTCCAGTACCAGTTCCTGCGAGGGGAACACCTCCTGGCCGGCGCCCAGCCGCGCAAAGGCGGTGATTTGCAGCAGCAGATGGCGCTGGCCGGCCAGGCCGGCGGCGATGGCGGCGGCCAGTTGTTCCAGCACGGCGGCCTGGCTGCCGGGGTCGAAGTGGCGCAGGGACAGCGCCAGCGCGTCGAACTGCCATTGCTGCGCCGGCTGGCCTTGCTCCAGCAGCGCCACCCGCACCTCCACCTGCTCCGCGCCCACGCGGTTGCGCCACAGGAAACGGCCATTGGCCAGGTTGCAGGCATAGCGGCGTGCCAGCTCGGCAAAGCCGTGGGCCTGCACATAGCCGGCCACGGTGGCGCGCAGCTTGGCCTGGTAGGCGCTGTCGTTGCAGGCGGACGGCGCGCCGACATTGCCCAGCACCCGCAGCGTGAAGCTGATCTTCAAGGTATCCGCGTGGTGCGGCAGCGCGGCCACGTCCACGGTTTGCAGGTTGGGGTTTTCAATCTGCGCGTCCAGCTTGGCCGGGTCCTGGTCCTTGGTTTTCAGGCGGTTGGAAATGGTGCCGCGCACGGATTTGGGAACAACAAGAACCGGCTCCCAGCCGGCGTGCTGCTCGCGCTGTTGCCAGTCGCCGGCGTGGAACAAGGCGTCGGACGGGTCCAGCTTGCGTTCAAAGGCCAATACGGTAGCGGTTTTCAGCGGTGCGGTGCTCATGAGGCTTCCTTTCTAGTCTTCTATTTCCAAGGTGGCGGCGTAATCATTGCGGCAGCGGTACAAACCGCTGGCGGTGTCGTCGTCGGCGTACCACAGCAACTGGCCGACATCATGCAGCCGGTGCGGGCTGACCCATTCGCCCAGCGAATACAGGCTTTCCACAAAACGGAACGGCGTATGCGCGTCGCGGGCGTTGGCGACGCTGCCGGCCGGGTAGAGCGGGGACAGCGCGCCGTAGCCCACCGGCATCGGCACGGTCCAGCCCTGGCTGTGGCCGCGTTGGCTGCGCCATTCCAGCGTGCGGCGCGGCTCGCCGCCGGTCGGGTCCGCTTGTTCCTGCCAGTGCGGCGCGTGGTTGATGCGGGACAGATCCAGCCAGGCGTCGAAGAGGTCTGTCTGCGGCTGGCTGGCGCGCAAGGCGGCCAGGTGGCTTTGCAGCAGGTCGTCGCGGGATACCAGCGCAAAGCCGGGCAGCAGGCTGCGTCGCAGCTGGCGGAATTGCTTGAGTCGTTCCGTCTCGTCCTCGCTCAAGGTCATCAACTGCGGCGCGGGACGGCGGCGGCCGGGCAGCGGCGGCATCACGCTGCCGCCGGCGATGCGCATGCCGTGCAGGGTGTCCGTTACCTGCCGCGCCAGTTCCGGCAGCTGCTCCCCGGGCGCGGCCAGCGCTTCGCCGGTGAGGCCGAACAGCAGGCTGATATCCAGGTGGATGCGGCCTTCCTCCACGATGGCGGCGGTGGCGCCGTCCTTGTCCACCGGGTTGCGGCTGAGGTGGAAGCCCTGGGTGTAAGCGCCGCTGGTCTGCGCCTGGTAATGGTGGCAGACCACGCCCACCGCCTCGAACTGCAAATCCAGGCTGCCGGCCAGCTTGCGCTCCAGCGCCTGGGCCAGGCCGGTGAAGGCGGTAATGGCCGGAAAGCCCCAGGTGAAGGGGCTGGAAATGGCGTTGGCGTTTTGCACCCGCAGCCGGGGCACGCTCAGCAAGCCGGTGATCACGGGCAGAGTGCTCATGCTTGCTCCTTGGCCATCGCCGCCAGCTGGCGGCGGGTTTGATCGTGCTGGGCCTGCCAGCCCAGGTCCCCGGCCAGCTCGCGCGCCCAGTGGCGGAATTCCGCGTCGCCCATCTCCAGCGGGCTGGCGTCGAATTGCTGGTTCAGCCAGCGGCCGAAGCGTTTGGCCACTTCCAGCGGCCAGTCCTCGCCGTGCCAGCGCGCGGCAAAGTCCGCGTCGGTATCGGCGCGCCAAGGGTCCAGCCACAACTGCTGGTATTCCGGCAGCCGGCAACGCGTGTCCGCGCTCCAGCCGGGCGGCAGACCTTCGTGCATCTCCTTGCCGAACAACAGCAGCTCCTCCAGCAGCGCATCGCTCAGCTCGTCGCGGCGGTCGCGGGTGTCCATGATCTTGCGCGGCTGGCTTTCCAGAAAGGCGCGCAGTTGGCGGACCAGCCTGCGCACATCGTTGCGGCGGCCAAAGCGCAGCAGCGCGTCTTCGCTATTGAGCGGTGGTTTCAGGCCCAGGCTTTGCCACTGCGGCGGCAGGGAAGCCAGCAGATAGTTATTGCCCTTGCGTTCGCTATTGAGCTGGGAAATATTCTGCGGCTTGGTGCCGCCCAGCTTCTGTACCGCCAGCTGCGGATAGTCGCAATAGCCGTGCGGGTGATCGCGTTGCTCGCGGCGGGCCTGGCGCGCGGTCTTGGCGGCTTCGCCGAAGCGGTGCTCCTGGATGGTTTGGTACAGCCGCTGCGCCAGCGCGCTGGGGTAGAGCGGAGCCAGCAGGTGGTAGTGCTCGTCCTTGGCCGGCTCGTAACCCACCAGCCAATACACTTGCTTGGCGCGGCTATGGCTGGCGGCCGCCGCGCCGGCGTCGGTCAGCGCGGCGAAGGCGGCGATCCAGGCCTGCGCCTGCTCAGGGTCGTCGCTGAGCGCGGCGGCCAGGTCGGCGTCCTGCGCCAAGGCCAGCGCCAGCAGGCTTTGGCCGTCGTGCTGCTGCTTCAGAAACTTGTACACATCCAGCGCGGCGGCGTTGCCTACCACGTCGTCGGCAAAATCCGCGCCCAGGCAGTGGCTGCCCACTTCGCGGCGCGGCGGCAGGGTGGAGGGCGGCGCGTACAGATTGCTGCCGCGGGCGTCCGGGTGGATGGCTTTAAGGGTGTGGGTGGCGGCTTGCAGCTGGCCGGCGCGGCGGGCGGCGTCCGCCAGCCAGGCGGCGGGCTGGTGTTGGGCCAGCAGCGCTTCGCGCTTGGCGTCGTCGTCGGGCTCGAGCTTGTTCAACTTATCGTCGCGCCGTTGCCGGATGAAGTCGGTCATCAAGGCGCGTAGTGCTGCGGCGCGGGGCGTGAGGGTAGGGGGCATGGCTGGTCCTTGGATCAAAATCAGGAACAAACAGCAGCGCGGCCCCGGCGCGATTGGGCTGCCGGGGCCTTGGCTCTGTGCTTCATTGCATGCGCATCCTCCTGTTTTGCACGGGATAGGGATGGGTGTGGGTCGGTCCTCCAACTTTGTCACGCGCTTGCGCAACACCGACATCCGCCATTTTTTTACCTAGTTAAAGTGACATTTATCGTTAATAAGCAGTGGCGACTTGTAACATCTGCGCCACTGCCGGGCACAAGGCAGCTTAGAAATAGTCCAGGCTGCCGGATAGGCAGTCCTGGGTCGATACTGCGGTTGTCGGCTCTTTTTTTGTGCTGCTGAGATAGAATTATCTTCTGGAAATTTGGCAAGCTTGTGGGAATGGCATAAACTCCCGTTCCAGTAGTAACTGGAGCGGGAGCTGTTTTTACGGTCAAGCTACATTACCTTCTTATGAAGTGATTGCTAGCCACCATGTCCTCCTTGCTCTTTTGCATCGACCCTTGCAAATAGGGTGTCTCGACTGCGATGAGACTGTTGTACTGGCGCTAGGGATGCTGCAACATTCCTAGCGCTGCTTCATTTGATAATGAGCATTCTAGAAGAACCTCTACTCGTGGGTCAAATATTTTTTTCCATAGAAGTTCTTTTGGAATTGCTATGAAAGCAGTGCATCCACTATGATCACCGTGATCTAGTCAAATGGGTGGTAAGATCGCCACTAACCTGCTGGATAAGCAGCTTAGAAAATAGATGTTCTTTTGGAAGTGGCTCCCTGCCGGATAGGCAGCTCAGACCGGCCAGCGCGTAAGCGACTGGCCTTTTTTTACGTCCATCCGCTTGGCATGCCATCTACTAGTGTGCCTGCGAGCCGGTGATATTGGTATGGACAGTGGTCGGGGTTTACTTGATGTGCATCATGCGGGGGAGGAATGGTGCTTGGCATGAGGCATGCCGCTGGGAGATAGGCGGCTTTGCAGAGCGGGGCTGAGGCTGGAGGAGGGATAGGCCTAATCAAACCAATATTGATAATCATTCCCATTTATAGTGTAAGATTGCTGCTCTCATTTGATCTGCCCACGCATCATAGCGCTGGCATGGAACCGCAACGGCACGCCTTCTTATGACTTTGACCGCTTCTCGCCTCCCCGTCAGCGCCGCGCAGCACGGCATCTGGATGGGACAGCAACTTTCCCCGGACAACCCGAGTTACCTCACCGCCGAAGCCACCGAGCTGCGCGGCGCGCTGGACCTGGACGCCTTGCGCGACAGCGCCGCCGAGGTGTTGGCTCACTGCGCGGCGCTGAACATGCGCTTCGAGTTTGACGGCAGCCAGCTGTGGCAGCAGCCGGTGGCCGCGCAGGCGGAGATACCCTGCCTGGACTTCAGCGCGGAAGCGGAACCGGAAGCGGCGGCGCGCGCCTGGGTGGCTCAGGCGCTGGCGCGGCCATGCGATCCGGCGCGTGACGCACTCTATCTGGGCGCGGTGTTGAAGCTGGGGCCGGAGCGGCACTGGTGGTATCTGCAGACCCACCATATCGCGCTGGACGGCTTCGCCTACGGCCTGCTGAGTCAGGCGCTGGCGGCGCGCTACAGCGCCCGTGTCAAGCAGCAGGCCCTGCCGCCGCTGGCGGATTGGTCGCTGGACAAGATCGTCGCCGCCGATCACGACTACCAGGCCAGCGAGGCCTGCGCGCAGGACCGCGCTTTCTGGTTGCAGCGCCAAGGCCGGCAGCCGGTGGCCAGCACGCTGGCGCCCGCCGCCTTGCTGGCGGACGGGGTCAACAAGGCCGAGCAATGGCTGAGCCCGGCGCAGATCGCCGCCTGGCAGGCTTCGGCCAAACAGCACGGCGTGGACTGGGGCGCTTGGCTGCTGGCGGCGGTGGGCGCTTGGCTGGCCAAGCACAGCGGCCGCCGCGCGCTGACCCTGGGCCTGCCGGTGATGAACCGCCTGGGCACGCCGGCGCTGGCGGTGCCGTGCATGGCGATGAATATCGCGCCGCTGAGCCTGCGGCTGGACGAAGAGCTGGGCGCGGCGGAGCTGAGCCGCCAATTGGCGGACAGCCTGCGCGCGATCCGGCCGCATCAGCGCTACCGCTACGAGCAGCTGCGCGGCGATCTGGCGCGCGTTGGCGGCCAGCAGCGCTTGTTCGGCGCAGTGGTGAACCTGATGCCTTTCGACCGCCGCGCGCCGTTCGCCGGCCTGGATAGCCGGGTGCTGCCGCTGGGCTCCGGCCCGGTGGAGGACGTGTCGATCAATTTCAGCCTGTTGAACACCGAATGGCGGCTGTGCCTGGAAGCCAACCCCAACGCCTACCCGCAGACGGAGCTGGACGGCCTGCGCGACGACTTGCTGGCCTGGCTGGACGCCTGGGCCGGCCGCGCGCCGGACGCCGCGCTGAGCGAGCTGCTGCCGGAGCTGCCGCCGCTGAGCGTGCTGGACGGCGCGGCGCTGGAGCGCGAACCGCGGGAGGTGCTGAGCCTGATCCGCGCCGCCGCCGCCGCGCGGCCGGACGCGACGGCGCTGGAACAGGACGGCGAGCGCCTGTCCTACCGCGAGCTGTTGCAGCGCGTGCTGCAACTGGCCGGCCGCTTGCAAGCCGCCGGCCTGCAGGCGGAGGAGCGGGTGGCCATCGTGCTGCCGCGCAGCCCGGAAGCCATCGTCGCCATCCTGGCCACGCTGTGGGCCGGCGGCTGCTATGTGCCGCTGGACCCGCACGGCCCGCCGACGCGGCTGGCCATGGTGCTGGACGACGCGCAGCCGCGGCTGGCCGTCACCCTGAGCGCTTGGCGTCCGCTCTTGGGCGCCGTGCCGGCGCTGTGCCTGGACCTGCCGCCGCAACAGGACGCGCTGGCGGCCGCGGACCCGGCGCCGGAAGCCGGCCAAGCCGCTTATCTGCTCTACACCTCCGGCTCCACCGGCAAGCCCAACGGCGTGCTGGTCAGCCACGGCGCGCTGGCCCAGTTCGTCAGCAGCGCCGGCCAGCTGTACCGCATCGGCGCCGACGAACGCATTCTGCAATTCGCGCCGCTGCACTTTGACGCCAGCATCGAGGAAATCTTCCTGGCGCTGTGCCATGGAGGCACCCTGGTGCTGCGCACCGACGCGATGCTGGAATCCATGCCGGCCTTCGCCGCCGCGGTGGCGCGCCAGCGCATCAGCGTGTTGGACCTGCCCACCGCCTTCTGGCACGAACTGGCCTTCGCCTTGCAGCCGGAACTGGCCGCGCAGCTGGCCAGCGTGCGGCTGACCATCATCGGCGGCGAAGCCGCGCTGCCGGAACGCGCCGGCCGCTGGCAGGCGCTGCTACCCAACAGCGTGCTGCTCAACAGCTACGGGCCCACCGAGGCCTCCATCATCGCCACCAGCGCCATCCTGTCCGGCCCCGGCGCGGTGTGGGACGGCGGCGACAGCGTGCCCATCGGCCTGCCGCGCCCCGGCGTGCGCGCCGCCATCGTCGACGAGCGCCTGCAGCCGGTGGCGCAGGGCGAGGACGGCGAACTGTGCCTGCTGGGCGAGGCACTGGCCATCGGCTACCTGGGCCGGGAAGAACTGACCGCGCGCCGCTTCGTAACGCTGGACGCGTTGCCCGGCGCGCCGCGCGCCTACCGCACCGGCGACCGTGCGCGCCTGAGCGACGGCCAACTACGCTTCCTGGGCCGGCTTGACCATGAAATGAAGATCAGCGGCCTGCGCATCGACCCGGCCGAAATCGAAAACGCGCTGCTGGCCTGCCCGGAAGTGCGCGAGGCCGCGGTGGTGGGCCTGCCGCTGGCCGGCGGCGGTTATACGCTGGCCGCCTTCCTCAGCGGCGGCGAGACCGAGCCGGCGACGATGCGCTCGCGCTTGGCCGAGGTGCTGCCGGCGGCGGCGATCCCGGATCACTGGCGCTGGCTGGACAGCCTGCCGCGCAACGTCAACGGCAAGATAGACCGCAAGCAGCTGGCCGCCGGCATGGAGGCGCAAGCGCCGGCCGCGGCGGAAGACGCCAGCCCGCTGGAACGCCAGGTGATGGAGGTGTGGCAGCAAGTGTTGGGCGTCACCCCGCCCAGCCGCCACGCCAACTTCTTCGAACTGGGCGGCAAATCGCTGCAAGCCATCCAAGTGGCCAACCGGCTGGCGCAGCGCCTGAACCGCGAAGTGGCGGTGTCCGCGCTGTTCAGCCACAGCACGGTGGCGGCGCTGGCGCAGGCGCTGAGCGCGCCCGCCGCGCACCGGCCGCCGTCGGCCAGCGAAGGTCAGGAATTCGCGCCGCTGCTGACCATCCAGCCCGGCGCGCTGCCGGCGCTGTTCTGCCTGCACCCGGCGGAAGGCCTGTCCTGGTGCTATCTGGGCCTGGCCAAGCACCTGCCCGGCGTGGCCATCTACGGCTTGCAGGCCACCGGCATCACCGGCGACAAGCCGGCCAGCTTCGACGCCATGGTGGCGGACTACGTGGTCCGCGTGCGCGAGGTCCAGCCGCAAGGGCCGTACCGGCTGCTGGGCTGGTCCCTGGGCGGCGGGTTGGCGCAGGCGATGGCGGCGCAGCTGCGCGCCGCCGGCGAAACCGTGGAACTGGCGGCGCTGATGGACAGCTATCCGACCGCCAGCTGGCAGGGCCGGCCGCAACCGACATTGCACGACGCGCTGGTGACGGTGCTCAGCGTCAACGGCGAAGTGGACGCCGACGAGAACGGCCAGCCGCTGGACAATGAGGCGATCTACCAGCGCCTGCTGCGCCCCGGCAGCCCGCTGGCGCCGCTGGGCCGCGCCGCGCTGGAACGGCTGGGCGCGGCCTCGCTGCACGGCATGCAATTGTTCCGCGACAGCCAAACCCCGCCTTACGACGGCGACGTGCTGCTGTTCCGCGCCGGCATCCACCCGGAAGACGCGTCCAAGCCGGATGATTGGCGGCCCTTCCTCGGCGGCACGCTGGAGTGCGTGGAGCTGGACTGCGACCACTTCGGCATGAGCGATCCGGAGCCGATGCGAAGGATCGGCGAGGAATTGGCGCGACGCTTGACTTGAGCCGCGCCGGTTTGATGAAAAACGCCGTTCACCTTGGGTGAGCGGCGTTTTTGCTTTTTGAGCGCGGCTTGCTCCGTAAGAGTCTGTTTACGATCTCGCGAGCAAGAGCGAGACAAGGCGTTGCGGCTGAGAAAGCGGAGTGTACATCCGGTACATGAGCATTTCGAAGGGCTGCTTACCGTGTACGCGCAGCAGATCGTAAACAGGTTCTAAGGGCTGATTTTCAGGTGGCCGATCACGCATCGCATGGGCTCCATTTATTCGTACCGGTTCAGTCGCAGCGCATAGCATCCATGGGCGGGGAAACGCAGCATCGCGAAAGCGATCTCGGGCCGTGCCTCCCAGCGAGTCAGTGTCGCCTCCACCTCATGCGTTGGCAGCAGTGCGGCTTCTTGCATGGTCTGTTCTTTGTCGTAAGCGCGCAGCGCCACGCTGTCGCCGAGGTAGGCATTCACGCCGACGCGGTGCAGTAGCGCTGACAGCTCGGGCAGAGGCTCCGGTTGTGATTCAGCCGCCAGGAAAACCGGGCCATACTCGCGGTATGGACCGACTTGGTGGAATGGGCTGTAGCTCGCCAGAATCAGCTCCTCACCCGGAATGGCGCGGCGCAGCGCATCGCGGAACGGTTCGCCGCCGGCGGCAGCCATCCGCCGCACGGGCTGGCCGAGCGCATCAATCCCTTTGTGTCGTGCCCGTTCGACGAAAACCGGATCCAAGGTTTCCAGTTGCCAAGCCATGCCGCGCTCCTTCGTATCATTGAAATGTCCGAAGTCTATGGCGGCGTACCCCTGCGGGCGACCCGATTCTTGCTGTGCTCGTTTTCAGGCAATCGCTGTGTATGGCAAGTGGAATTGCCCCGTCTCCGTTTTCGAACTCACCGCCGCGCGGTGCATTTCCTCGGTGACTTTTCTAAGCTGCCTATCCGGCAGTGAACAAACCAACGGCACCAACACCCGTTCGCAAGCCTTTCTAAGCTGCCTATCCGGCAGTGAACCTGGTGGCCGGCCGACTCGGCAACGCCGAACTTTTCTAAGCTGCCTATCCGGCAGTGAACGAGGAGGAATCCAAAGGCGCCGCTTCATCGCATTTCTAAGCTGCCTATCCGGCAGTGAACGTACAGGATGAAGCCCGCATGGCTGCCGTTCTTTTCTAAGCTGCCTATCCGGCAGTGAACCAAAACCTGCCCCGGTTTCACCGTCGCCGAATTTTCTAAGCTGCCTATTCCGGCAGTAAACGTCGAGCTCCCAGCCGGTCACGACCTGCCCGAATTTCTAAGCTGCCTATCCGGCAGTGAACATTGAGTCTGCAGATAGGTAAGGGTGCTCGGTTTTCTAAGCTGCCTATCCGGCAGTGAACTGCGGCTGTTGTTCACGCCCTGACGTCCGCGATTTCTAAGCTGCCTATCCGGCAGTGAACTCCGACTGCACGTCCTGTACCGGATGCGTGTATTTCTAAGCTGCCTATCCGGCAGTGAACCTGCAGTGCCTGGGCGAGCTGACGCTGTCCGTGTTTCTAAGCTGCCTATCCGGCAGTGAACTGGCGGACATCACCATCCGGGTCCTAATCAATTTTCTAAGCTGCCTATCCGGCAGTGAACTTTCGAGCGTGAATTCTGGCAGAGCTTCTCCATTTCTAAGCTGCCTATCCGGCAGTGAACTTTCAGCAGCGTTTCGAGGCCGCGATCTGGAATTTCTAAGCTGC
This sequence comes from Chromobacterium sp. FG89, assembly GCF_057808735.1. Lineage (NCBI taxonomy): Bacteria > Pseudomonadati > Pseudomonadota > Betaproteobacteria > Neisseriales > Chromobacteriaceae > Chromobacterium > Chromobacterium sp. FG89. Next base: position 363,178 of record NZ_JBMDIQ010000001.1, read on the forward strand.
CTATCCGGCAGTGAACCTGGATTTCCGCCAGCGACTGCGCCGAGATGCTTTCTAAGCTGCCTATCCGGCAGTGAACAGAAATCCACGCCCGCCTGCATGTAGCCGTGATTTTCTAAGCTGCCTATCCGGCAGTGAACTGTCTCTATGATTGATATATCAACAACGCAACTTTCTAAGCTGCCTATCCGGCAGTGAACCATTCCGGGCAGCCAGGAGAAGCGGCTCATACTTTCTAAGCTGCCTATCCGGCAGTGAACCTGGCGCGCCGCCGGCTTACTTTGGCACCCCATTTCTAAGCTGCCTATCCGGCAGTGAACGTTGTCGCGCAGGTGCTCAACATCGACCCCATTTTCTAAGCTGCCTATCCGGCAGTGAACTATCGGCCATCGCTGGCGGTGCCATTATTGCCTTTCTAAGCTGCCTATCCGGCAGTGAACCGCCTCCCAGTTTGTCCTCGCTTTGGTGATCTTTTCTAAGCTGCCTATCCGGCAGTGAACCGACGTGGGTGCCGGCGCTGCGGTCCCGGTGTTTTCTAAGCTGCCTATCCGGCAGTGAACTGGCTGAACCGTTGCGACATGGACCAGCGCATTTTCTAAGCTGCCTATCCGGCAGTGAACACGTCAGCCATGCCACGCTGGCCGCCGGCCGGATTTCTAAGCTGCCTATCCGGCAGTGAACCCGGCGCCGATCTGGGCGCAGGTGCGGCACCATTTCTAAGCTGCCTATCCGGCAGTGAACCAATCATCTTTGGAGGCTAGCATGGCGTTTCTTTTTCTAAGCTGCCTATCCGGCAGTGAACAGAGAGTATCGGCGAGCCCATCGACTCGCACATTTCTAAGCTGCCTATCCGGCAGTGAACCGCTGGCAACAATGGTGCCATCGGTTTCTACATTTCTAAGCTGCCTATCCGGCAGTGAACTCAAAAAAGCCTAGCCCTTTTTAACCGGAGAGTTTCTAAGCTGCCTATCCGGCAGTGAACACCATGAGAACAAATACCCTCTTCCCACATATTTTCTAAGCTGCCTATCCGGCAGTGAACAAGAAAAATCGATTGTTATTGCTTATTCTGTGCTTTCTAAGCTGCCTATCCGGCAGTGAACGGCAGCAGTTACCTCGCTGCGGCCCACGAACATTTCTAAGCTGCCTATCCGGCAGTGAACATATCCCCGGCGATCTTCCAATGCGGGTGCGATTTCTAAGCTGCCTATCCGGCAGTGAACGAACAGGCAGCGGTGAAGCTGTCCGAAGAACTTTTCTAAGCTGCCTATCCGGCAGTGAACTTCTGTCATGAACACAGGGTTCTGGCCTTGCATTTCTAAGCTGCCTATCCGGCAGTGAACGTTAAGCATGAGTCCGAATTTAGCTTGTCGGTTTTCTAAGCTGCCTATCCGGCAGTGAACTACTCATTCGGCCATGTCAAAATTCAGCCCATTTTCTAAGCTGCCTATCCGGCAGTGAACGAGTAAATGGCTTCCCTTGCTTCCTTTTTGATTTTCTAAGCTGCCTATCCGGCAGTGAACCGTTGCGCTTGAGCGTCTTGCTTCGGATCGTGTTTCTAAGCTGCCTATCCGGCAGTGAACCGATATATGAGGCTGAGAATCCGCGTATTGCTTTTCTAAGCTGCCTATCCGGCAGTGAACGAGCTGCTGGCCGACTACCCGGAGATCAGCCTTTTCTAAGCTGCCTATCCGGCAGTGAACTCAAAGTCAGCATGATTAAGTCGTCTTAAATTTTTCTAAGCTGCCTATCCGGCAGTGAACGCCAAGTTGGTCAAGTACACGCTGATCAGCGTTTTCTAAGCTGCCTATCCGGCAGTGAACTAGAGTCTACACCGCCCACAGTCCTTATGGCGTGGGCATTTGCAGCGATTCTTCCGGCTTTGACCCAAATTTTCAGCTTATCGCTAAGTCATTGTTTTTAAATGTCGGCCCCTGGGGGCAGAAAAAAAGGGTAGTCCGCGCTGGCTGTCCCTGCGCTCATGCCCATGGCAAGATGCGCTGTCGCGTTCCATCCCGAAGGATTCGCCGTGTCCGATTTTTCCCCGTCCGATCTCAAGACTATTCTGCATTCCAAGCGCGCCAATCTTTACTACCTGCAGCACTGCCGGGTACTGGTCAACGGCGGGCGGGTGGAGTACGTCACCGACGCGGGCAAGGCTTCACTGTATTGGAATATCCCCATCGCCAATACCAGCTGTATCCTGCTGGGAACCGGCACTTCGGTGACGCAGGCGGCGATGCGGGAGCTGGCCAAGGCCGGGGTGATGGTGGGGTTTTGCGGCGGGGGCGGCACGCCCTTGTTTAGCGCCAATGAGCTGGAGCAGGAGGCGGCGTGGTTTGCGCCGCAAAGCGAGTACCGGCCCACCGAGTATCTGCAGCACTGGGTGCGTTTCTGGTTTGACGACGCGCAGCGGCTGGCTGCGGCCAAGGATGTGCAGCTGGCGCGGCTGGGCTGCTTGCAGCGGCATTGGCTGGGCAGCCGCGCCTTGCGCGAAGCCGGTTTCGTGGTGGAGGAGGCCGGTCTGGAGGCGGCCTTGCAGGCTTCGCGCCAGGCGATCGCCCAGGCGCCGGACCACGCGCATTTGCTGACCGAGGAGGCGCGGCTGACCAAGCTGTTGTTCCGTTTGGCGGCGCAGGCCACCGGTTATGGCGATTTCAGCCGCGCCAAGCGCGGCGCCGGCACGGACCCGGCCAACGCCTTTCTGGATCACGGCAATTACCTGGCTTACGGCCTGGGCGCCACCGCGGCCTGGGTGTTGGGTTTGCCGCACGGCCTGGCGGTGTTGCACGGCAAGACCCGGCGCGGCGGGCTGGTGTTCGACGCGGCGGACCTGGTCAAGGACGCGCTGATTCTGCCGCAGGCCTTTGTTTCCGCGATGCGCGGCGACGATGAGCAGACTTTCCGCCAGGCCTGCATCGAGGCGCTGACCCGCGGCGAGGCGCTGGACTTCATCATCGACACCTTGAAGGACATTGCCGAGCGGCGGGGGCGGGCGGCATGAATATCCTGCTGATTTCACAATGCGACAAGATGGCGCTGACGCGCAGCCGGCAGATTCTGGACCAGTTCGCCGAGCGTCGCGGCGATCGCGTCTGGCAAACGCCGATCACCCAGGCCGGGCTGGACACGCTGCGGCGCTTGCTGCGCCAGAGCGCGCGGAAGAACACCGCGGTGGCCTGCCACTGGATACGCGGCCAGGACCATAGCGAGCTGCTGTGGATCGTCGGCGACGCCAGCCGCTTCAACGCCGACGGCGCCACACCCACGCACAGCACCCGCCGCAATGTGCTGCGCAGCGCGGACGAGAACGATTGGCACAGCGGCGAGGACATCCAGCTGCTGGCCGGCCTGGCGGCCTTGCTGCACGACCTGGGCAAGGCCAGCCAGGCGTTTCAGCAACGGCTGCGCGGCGAGCGGAGCGAGCGCAATCTCTACCGCCACGAGTGGGTGTCGTTGCGCTTGTTTCAGGCCTTTGTCGGCAATGACGACGACGCCGGCTGGCTGGCGCGCTTGCGACAGCCGACGGAGCAGGACCATGCCAGCTGGCTGGCGCGTTTGCAGGCGGACGGCATGGGGGAGGCGTGCGAACCGCCGTTTTCCCGTCTGCCTCCGCTGGCCGCCGCGGTGGGCTGGCTGGTGCTGACGCATCACCGGCTGCCGCTGATGCCGGAGTTCGAGCAGGAGCGGCAATGCCGCTTGGGCGGCAAGCTGCAGGGTTTTCAAAGCCGCATGCTGTTGAATATTCCGGCTCATATCGACGCGCGCTGGAACGAATGGCGGGAGACGGAGGCCGAGCCGGCGCAGCTGGCGCCGTATTGGCGTTTCCCGCAGGGCCTGCCGGTGAACACGCCGGCCTGGAGCCGCCGCGCCGCGCGGCTGGCGGACAAGCTGGCCGCGCGCCTGACCGTGCGCGGCGAGACGCGCTGGCTGGACAATCTTTACGCGATGCACGTGGCGCGGCTGAGCCTGATGCTGGCGGATCACCATTTTTCCAGCCTGGATTACGGCCAGCTGCGGCACAAGCGCGGCCAGGCCGGCTATCCGCTGTGGGCGAATACCCATGGCCGGTCCGGCGATTTCAATCAGCCGCTGGACGAGCATTTGCTGGGCGTGGCGGAGCAGAGCGCCCTGGTATGCCGCGCCTTGCCCGGTTTTGAGCGCGAGCTGCCGCGGCTATCGCGGCGCAAGCGTTTGCAGCAACGCAACGCCGATGCGCGCTTCCGTTGGCAGGACCGCGCCGCGGACCTGGCCGCGGGAATGCGCGCGCGGGCGGCGGAGCAGGGCGCTTTCATCGTCAACATGGCGTCCACCGGCTGCGGCAAGACGCTGGGCAATGCGCGGATCATGTACGCCTTGGCGGACCCGACGCTGGGCCTGCGTTGCGCGTTTGCGCTGGGCTTGCGCGCGCTGACGCTGCAAACCGGCCAAGCCTTCCGCCAGCGGCTGCGCCTGAACGAGGACGATCTGGCCATCTGCGTGGGCGGCAGCGCCAACACCCAGTTGTTCAAACACTATCAACGGCAGGCGGAGGCCAGCGGCTCGGCCTCGCGCCAAGCCTTGTGGGACGAGGGCGGCGAGGTGCGTTACGAGGCCGGCGGCGAGCACCCGCTGTTGTCGCGTGCGCTGCGCGATCCGCAAACGGCCAAGCTGCTGCAGGCGCCGCTGCTGGTGTGCACCATAGACCATCTGACGCCGGCTACGGAAAGCCAGCGCGGCGGGCGGCAGATCGCGCCCATGTTGCGGCTGATGAGCGGAGATCTGGTGCTGGACGAGCCGGATGATTTCGACCTGGCGGACTTGCCGGCGCTGACCCGGCTGGCGCATTGGGCCGGCTTGCTGGGCAGCCGGCTACTGCTGTCGTCCGCCACCTTGCCGCCGGCGCTGATCGAAGGCTTGTTCGAGGCCTATCTGGCTGGCCGCCGTCAGTTCCAGGCCAATCGCGGCCAGCCGGGGCGGCCGCTGGCGGTATGCTGTGCCTGGGTGGATGAACAGGACCGGGCCCAGGAAGACTGCGCCGATGTCGACGCTTTCCGTCGGCGGCAACGTCAGTTTGCCGGCCGGCGCGCCGATTGGCTGGCCACGCAGCCGGCGCGGCGCAATGCCGAGCTGCTGCCGTTGAGCTTTGGTCCGGGGCAGGCGCCGGCCTTGCGTCGGGAGTTCGCCGCCCAGTTGCAGCCGGCCATCGAGCGCTTGCACCGGCTCAATCAGCAGCGGGACCCGATCAGCGGCCAGGCGGTCAGCTTCGGCCTGGTGCGCATGGCCAATATCCAGCCCTTGTTCGAGGTGGCGCTGGCCTTGTACGCGCTGCCGTGGCCGGCACACTGGCAACTGCATTTATGCGTCTATCACTCGCAATACCCCTTGCTGTTGCGTTCCGCCATCGAGCGCCAGCTGGACCAGGCGCTGAACCGCGAACAAGCGGAAGCGGTGTTCACGCTGCCGGCCATCCGTCGCGAGCTGGACGCTGAGCCGGAGCGCGAGCATGTGTTCATCGTGCTGGGCTCGCCGGTAACCGAGGTAGGTCGGGATCACGATTACGACTGGGCGATCGTCGAGCCCTCGTCGATGCGTTCGCTGATCCAGCTGGCCGGCCGGCTGCGCCGCCACCGTCCGGACCCTTGGGACAAGGTGAATGTGCTGATTTGTGAGCGCAATCTGCGCAGCGTGGAACAGCCCAGCCAGCCGGCCTTCCGCAGGCCGGGCTTCGAGAACGAGGCGTTTGCCTTGGACAGCCATCTATTGAGCGAACTGCTGGAGGAGGACGAGTACCGGCATCTGGACGCGCGGCCGCGCATCGTGCAGCCGGAGCCCTTGCGGCCGAAGCGGCGCTTGTCGCACCTGGAGCATGCGCGGCTGGCGCAGATGATGTCGCCGGCCGGCCAGGCCAAGGCTGCCAGCAGCAGGCCGGGGCGGGAGGGTCAGGCCATCGCGCCCTTGGGCGCGTATAGCTGTTGGCAGCAGCCGCAGGCGCTGCTCAGCGGAGTGTTGGCGCAGCAGCAGCCTTTCCGCGCCAGTGGCGAGCCGGAGGTGGATTTGCTGTTATTGCCCACCGAGGACGGGGGCAATTATGTGCTGCACCGGGTGGTGGCCCAGCCGTGGCCGAAGCCGCCGGACTTTATTCCGGCTGAGAAACAGAAGAACCAGCGGGTGCCAGACGCGGCGTTGACGCAGCCGAATATCCGAGCCTGGGGCCACAGCGAGTATCCGGCGGCCTTGGCCGAACTAGCGGCGGAGCTGGGCATGGAGCTGGACGCCTGTGCGCGGCGCTTTGGCGGGCTGAGCTTGCCGCGGTCGGACAATGGCTGGCGCTTCCATCCGGCGCTGGGGTTTTGCAAGGCTTGAGGCGCGCCAGCAATGAAAACGGCCGAGGCGGCGAGCGTATCGCCGGGGGCCTCGGCCGTGTGGGGGCTCAGCGCAAACCGCTGTGCAGCCCGTCCACCAGCACATGCGCCACGCCCTGAGAGCAGCGCTCCACCCGGCCGCTGACGCCGTAGACGCGGCGCAGGCTTTGGCTGTCTATCACCTCGTCCGGCGCGCCGTTGGCTTGCAGCGCGCCGTCCTTCAGCATCAGCACCCGGTCGCAATGGCGCAGCGCCACATTGAGGTCGTGCAGCACGATGACGGTGACCATGCCGCGGCGGCGGGTTTCGCGGCGCAGCAGGTCCATCACGTGGAACTGGTAGTTGAGGTCCAGCGCGGACAGCGGCTCATCCAGCAGCAGCACCGCCGGTTCGCGGATCAGCGCCTGGGCGATGCCCACCAGCTGGCGTTGGCCGCCGGACAACTGGTCCAGGTAGCGCAGCGCCAGTTGCTCGATGCCCAGCGATTGCAGCAGCGCGAACACCTGTTGGTCGTCGTGACGGCGCGACAGGCCGGCGGCGGTGGCCTGGCCGGCCACCATCAGCGATTCGAACACCGACAGATGCACGCTGGGCGGCAGGGTTTGCGGCAGGTAGGCCACTTCGCCGCGCTGGCGGCTGAGCGCGCGCTGGTCCAGGCGGACGTCGCCGCGGCTGTGCTGCAGGCCGGCCAAGGCGCGCAGCAAGGTGGACTTGCCGCTGCCGTTGGGGCCGAGCAAGGCCGTGATGTCGCCCGCCCGCAGACAGGGCACGTCCAGCCCGCGTATCACCTGGCGCTTGCCGTAGCTGACCGAGAGTTGATGGATGGACAGGGCGGAGCTCATTGGCGGCCTCCGTTGCGCAGCACGATGGCGATGAAGAAGGGGATGCCCACCAGCGAGGTGACGATGCCCACCGGCACGATGACGCCGGGCACCAGATTCTTGGTCACCACCGAGGCCATGGACAGGATGGCGGCGCCGGTCAGCGCGCTCACCGGCAGGTAGAAGCGGTGATCCTCGCCCACCAGCCGGCGCGCGATATGCGGCGCGATCAGGCCGATGAAGCCTATGGTGCCGACGAAGGCCACCGCCAGCGCGGTGAGCAGGCTGGCGCGCAGCAGCGAGCTGAGGCGCAGCCGGCGCACATTGATGCCGAAGCTGGCGGCGCGGTCTTCGCCCAACCGCAGCGCGGTCAGCCGCCAGGACTGGCTCAGCGACCAGGGCAGGATCAGCGCGAAAGCGCCGAACAGCAAAGCGATCTTGGGCCAGTCCGCGCGCGAAAGGCTGCCCATCAGCCAGAACACCAAGTCTTGCAGCGAGTCCGCGGTGGATACGAATTGCAGCAAGGACACCAGGGCGTTGAAGCTGAAGAACAGCGCGATGCCGAACAGCACCACGCCGCTGGTGGGCATATTGCTCCAGCGCGCCACCACGTCCAGCAGCAGCGCGGAACCGAGCGCGAACACGAAGGCGTTGACCGGCAGCATCCACGGGCCGGGGATGCCGGGGAGGCTGACATCCAGCAGGATGGCCAGCGCCGCGCCGAAAGCGGCCGCCGGCTGCAAGCCCAGGGTGAACGGGTCCGCCAGCGGGTTGTGCAGCACGGTCTGCATTTCGGCGCCGGCCAGACCCAGCGCCAGGCCGGCGGCGATGGCGATCAGCGCATAGGGCAGGCGGATCTGCCAGACGATCACCTCGGTGGCCGGATCGGCGGCGGCCGGGTGCCACAGCGTCTGCCAGAACTCGGCCAGCGGCATGCCGCTGGCGCCGGTGGTGACGTCCAGCGTCAGCGAGACGGCGAGCAGGCTCAGCAGCACGGCCACCAGCAGCAGCCGGCGCAGCAGGGTGCGGCGGTAGTCCGCCGCCACCATGGCGGCGGAAAGCGTTAGGGTTTCGCCGCTCATTTAACGCCCTTGACCCAGTAAGTGCCTTGCGGCTCTATGGCCAGGAAGTCGCGGTGCAGCTGCTTCCAGCTGGCGTCCGGGTCCAGCTTGGCGAAGCGCGTCGGTTGCAGTTCCTTGGCGAAGGCTTCCAGCAGCACGATGTGGTAAGGCGTGTTGTAGAAGTGGTGCCAGGCGCCGAAGGTGCGGCCTTCACGCACCGCGCGCAAGGCGCCCACCGGGCTGCGCGCGGCGGTGCGCTTGAGCGAGGCCTGCGCCTGCGCCGCGCTGATGTTGGCGCCGAACTGAATGCCGGTCTTGTCGGCGGCGTCCGCGGTGCCGGTGCCGATGTAAAGATCCGGATTGCTGGCCAGCACATGCTCCATATTCACTTCGCCCACCGCGCCGGGAATCAGCTTGTCGGCGATATTGACGCCGCCGGCGGCGTCCACCAGCTCGCCCAGGCTGCCGCGGCCGGCGCTGGTGACGTTGCTGAAGGCGCCGGCGCGCAGGTCCAGGAAGGCCTTGGGCTTTTGCTGCGCCGGGATGGCGGCGACGACTTTGCGGATGGCGTCCATCTTGCCCTGGTAGAAGCGGATGAAGCGCTCGGCCTCGGCCTCGCGCTGCAGCGCCTTGCCCATGATGCGCAGGCTGGGCACGGTGTGTTCCAGCGGCGCGTTGCGGAAATCGACGAAGACCACCGGCACCTTGGCTGCTTGCAATTGCTGCACGATGGGATTGTTCAGTCCCGGGCCGTGGCCGGAGATGCTGAACACGGCGATGTCGGGGCGCAGCGTCAGCACTTTTTCGGCGCTGACCGAGTTCTCGCTGGTTTTGCCGATCAGCGGAATCTGGTCGATGGCCGGGAAGCGTTGTTTGTACTGGGCGTAGGTTTGCGGGTCCAGCTGGCGGAAGTCGCCCTGCCAGCCGGCGATGCGGGCGATGGGCTGCTTGCCTTCCAGCAGGGCCAGCGCGTAGAACAGCCGGCCTTCGCCCAGGAGGATGCGGTTGACCTTGGCCGGCACTTCCACTTTACGGCCGGCGATGTCGGTGACGGTGGCGGCTTGGGCCGCCAGCGTGGCCGCGGCCAGCGCGCCGGCCAGCAGCAGACGGGAGAACAGTGTTTTCATTGTGATTCCTTGAGCGATACGGCTCCGCTGCCAAAGCCCGCCGCGGTGGAGAGGGCGGGTGGACGGGCTTTAGCCGTGGAGCGGGTGGCAAGCATCATACAGAAACGGGAGCCGCCGGGCAGGCCCGGCGCGCTCGGAAAACGCGGCTGGGCTGGGGTTCTTACTCGGTCTTGGCCCAATCCAGTTTCAAGTCCGGCGTCTTGGCCATCAGGCCCAGGTGCTCGTCCATGATGAATTCGATCTTGGCCAGCTTGTCGGCGGCGTCGGCGGCACAGATCATGTCCAGGGTGTCGTCCTGGCGCTGAATCCGGCATTCGCCGATGGGGAAGTGCACATGAGCCTGGTGGCTGTCGAACTCCACCGGGACTTTCAGCGCGTAGTGCTTGCACAGCTTGTACAGCACCTTGTCGGCATTGGGCGTGGTCAATTGGGCGCGGCTGCTCAACATCATCAATTCTCCAATCGTAAAAACGGGAACAGGCAGTTGGCGAATCCGGTGGATTCGGCAACTGCCGTGCGGTGTTTCCGGCCCGTCCGGGGACGGGCCGTCAGGGTGCGGCTTAGAACTTGCCGGTCAAGGTCAGCCAATAGCGGCGGCCCTCGTCGACCATCCAGTTGCCGTTAAGCGGCGCTTTGGTTTTGTCTTTCTCTGCGTTGCCTACGCGGTCGTCGATCGGTACTTTGCGGTCGGTCAAATTGAAGACGGCGAAGTTGACGTCGAAGTTCTTGCTCAGCTTGTAGCTGCCGCCAAAGTCCCAGGTGCTGGAGCCGCCGCGGGTGCGCGCATCGTAAGCGCCGTTGCGGAAGCCGGTGTAGTACTGTTTGCCTTCAAAGTTCAGGCGAGTGTACAGGTCCAGCTTTTCCATCGGCGCCCAAGCCAGCTTCACATTGCCGGCGTGTTCCGGTGTCTTGTCCAGCGGTAAGCCGTTCAGCGATTGACCGGACAGCGAGGTTTCCTTGCCACCTTCGCGCTTGGACTTGGTGTAGGTGTAATTGCCGGACAGCGTCCATTTCGGCATGAAGGTCCAACTGCTGGACAGCTCGAGACCACGGATATCAACTTGGTCTACGTTGTCGTAGACATAGACTCTCGCATCTTTGTATTGCTTGTCGTTTCTATCGAAGTACTTCAACTGATCGGTAAATTGGTCCGTACCGTAGCTGACTACCTTGTTGCGGAAACGATTGTAGAACAGAGTGGCGCTGCTGTTCAGGTTCCGGCTATTGTCGAAATGAAGACTAACTTCATAAGAAGTGCTTTCCTCAGGCTTCAGTTTGGAGTTGCCGCACAGCAAACCAGTCTCTACGCGGCTGCCGGTACGCATGCAATAGCCGTCGGTGCTTTGGCGAATGGTCGGCGCCTTGAAACCCTTGCCCGCGCCGCCTTTCAGTGTCCACTGCGAGCCCAGGTGCTGGACCAGGTAAACGCGCGGGGTGAAGTGGGTGCCGAACACGCTGTGGTGGTCGACGCGACCGCCGGCGGTGATGGTCAGATTGTCAGTGGCCTCATAGCTGTCCTCGGCGAACAGGGCCCAAGTATTGACAGTAACTTTATCCGGATTGGCAGGGCCTTTGTATTGGAATGGCGGAAGCAGGGCCTCTTGTGCCTGAAGATCGGAACCAACTTGTCGGCCAAACTGGGTGCCAACCTTCACTGTGTGCCGATCCAGCAGGAAGGTCAGTTGGCCGTCCAGCGTGGTATTGGCCAACTTCACGCCTTTGCCGTCGCTGACGTTGTTTTCGTCCGAGCTGGACTTGGCCATTTCCTGATACAGCGCGACATTGGAACGGATATTGCCGTATTTGCCGTTGTGGCTCAGGCTCCAGTGATCACGGGTATCGTATTGATCGTATTTGCCGAGAGTCGGGGACAAACTCTTGCCGCCCGTGGTGGTCTTGCGCAGTTCGTTATGGCCGGCTTCGAAGGTGATCTCGTGGTCCTGGTTCGGGGTGAAGCTCAACTTGGCGTTGATGTCGGACATGTGATTGGCGTCTTTGCCGCCGTCGCCGCTCTTGCTGTAGAAAATATTGTCTTCAGCCTGGTTGTTCAGCGAGCCGTAGACTTGCAGCGACAGCAGGTCCTTCATCAGCGGGCCGCCCAGCCAGAAGCTGCTCTGGCCGGTATTGCCTTCGTTCGAATGTTCGGTGATGGTGCCGCCCAGCGTCATCGAACCATGCCATTCCTTGGGCGCTTTGCGGGTGATGATGTTGACCACGCCGCCCATGGCGTCGGAGCCGTATAGCGAGGACATCGGGCCGCGCACCACTTCGATGCGCTCAATCGCCTCCATCGGCGGGATCTGGTATTGCTGGAAACCGCCGGTGCCGCGGCTACGCACTTCGCGGGTGCCTTGGCGGCGACCATCCACCAGGATCAGCGAGTATTCGCCGGGCATGCCGCGGATGGAGATGTCCTTGTCGCCAGGGCCGGAGCCGTTGATGTTGATGCCTTCCAGGTCAACCAGCGCGTCGGTTAGATTGGTGAACGGTTTTTTCGCCAAGTCTTCACGGGTGATCACCGAGATGCTGGCCGGAGCCTGTTTGATTTTTTGCTCGTAGCCGGAGGCGGTGACCACGACCGAGGGCAGCGTGGCTTCGGCTTCCGCCGCGTGGGCGGCGGGCAGGTAGAGGGCGGAAACCGCCGCGGACAACAGGGCAAGGCGCACGCCGTGACGGGCGGCGGAGTCAAAGGTTTTCATTATCGTGGATACCTGGAAATCATCACATGAACGAAGCCCATTTGATCCGCGTCCGGCAAGGCCGGCGCTGTGTGCATGCCGTTGGCGTTTAGTTTGCGCAAGGAATGTCAAATGGGACCATAAGTATCCCACCGAATTAATGCGAACGCAAATGCGAATCGTTATTGATTGAGGGTATGATTGTACTCGGTCGCCACAAATCTGGCGCGGATATGACCTGGCTCAAACTTTGCACGGGGTGGGAGAAATGGCGAAATGGCTTGGGAACCAAGGCGCTATCCGCCAGTCTCAAGCCTGTTCCGGACTCAGCGCCCTACCTGAATCGATGCCTATTCGTCTGCCCTTGCTACTGTTGCTAACGTGTCTGCTGCTCTTGCCGCAGGCGGGTTGGAGCATGGGCGGACGCGTGGACGCCAGCGCGCCCTGCGTCTGGATGGCCGACGACGGCGCGGCTTGCCATACCCAGCCGGCCAGCGCCGCTCAGGCCGCCGCTTGCTGCCAGTTGCCTGCCGCTCCATGGCCGGCGGCGCCCAGCCTGCCCTTGCAGGCGATCCGCCCGGTGCTGCAGGCCAAGGCTGAAATAGTGTGGTCCGGTTTCATCCCCGCGCCGCCGGAGCGGCCTCCCCAATCTGTTGAATGATCCTTTTTTTGCGCCAACCGCGGTTTTGCGGGCTGGTTCGCTTTTTCATTCAAATAGCATTGGATTTCATCTCATGAATAAACGCATGTATTGGGCCGCCGCCGCGCTGGCCGTTTCCTTGATGTCCCCCGTGGTGGCCGCCGCCGGCGGCGTGATGCACAAGGACCCGTATTGTGGTTGCTGCTCCGCTTGGGCCGAGCATATGCAAAAGAACGGCGTGGCGCTGCAAAGCCGCAACGAGGCGGATATGTCAGCGTTGAAGGCCCGCTTGAAGGTGCCGGCGGATCTGCGTTCCTGCCATACCGCCGAGATCGGCGGCTATGTGTTCGAAGGCCATGTGTCGGCGGATCTGGTGAAGAAGGTGCTGAAGGACAAGCCCAAGATCGTCGGCCTGGCGGTGCCGGGCATGCCGATGGGCAGCCCGGGCATGGAGGGGCCGAGCAAGCAGCCTTATCAGGTGTTGAGTTTTGATGAGCAGGGGAGGCGCAGCGTCTACGCCACGCGTTAAAGTTGGTGATGCGCCAGCCGCCTTGCAGCGGCTTGCTTGAGTGTATGACGGGCGTTCCGGCAAGCCGGAACGCCCGTCTTGCGTCAGCGCATTGAGAACGCCTCGTGGTGGAAAGCCGGCGCCTGCGCGCCGCGTTGTTTCAGGCCGCGCCGCAGCGCCTCGCCCAAGCCTTGCGGGCCGCAGAACCAGACCTCGTCCACTTCCGGCAGCATGCCGGCGTTCAACTGTGCCCCGGCTTCGCTTTCGATCAGATGCAGCCGCACGCCGCGCTGACGACAGGCCTGGCGCATTTCTTCCAGCCGCGCTGCTTCGCCGCGGTTGCGCACGCAGTAGTAGAAATCCACGTCGAGCTGCTTCTCCTTCAGTTCCCGGCTTTGCAGCCAGGCCAGGAAAGGGGTGACGCCGATGCCGCCGGCTACCCAGGCTTGGCGCGCGCCGCCGCGCGGCTGGAAGCGGCCGTAAGGGCCTTCCACGGTGACGGCCTGGCCGATCTGGAGTTCGGTTGGCAGGCGGCGGGTGTAATCGCCCAGCGCCTTGATGATGAAACGCAGCCGGCCGTCGCCATGGTCGGCGCTGGCGATGGTGAAGGGATGGGCGCCTTCGGCGGCGTCGAAGCTGACCAGGGCGAATTGTCCGGCGCGGTGGCCGGGCCAGGCGTCCATCTGGCAGATCACTTCCAACTGCCCGGCAGGCAGCGCTTCGATGCTATGCACCTGGCCGGCGTATTGTTGTCGCTTGCCGATGCGGCCGGCCAGCGAGTAGAGCGCGCAGCCGGAGCCGATCAGCATCAGCGCGGCCAGCAGCCAGCCCACCGGCTGCGCCCACATCTCGGCCGGCATCAGGATCAGGCCGTGGAAGGCGCTCATCAGGTAGAGCGGGGCGAACAGCTGGTGCAGCTTGCGCCAGAAGCGATAGGGCACGGCGCGCAGCAGCGCCAGGATCACCATGGCCAGCACCGCCCAGGCCGCCCATTCGCCCATGTCCTTGGCCAGCGAGACCAGCGGGTCTTTGCCGCCGCCGCCGCTTCTGATGCGGGGAGCGACCCAGTCCAGCGCCAGCATCAGCTTGGGCGACAGCTTGACCAGCCAGTGAGCCGCCAGCAGCAGGCCGGCGGCGATGCCCAGCTGCTTGTGCAGCGCGTAGAGGCGGTCCAGGCCGCCCAGCAGCGGTTCCAGCCAGCGCGGGCGCACGGCCAGCAGCATGGCGGCGCTCATCACGGCCATCAATTGCACGCCGCTGAGCAGCACCAGTTCGTGTCGCCATTGCCAGTAGTTGGCCGGCAGGCCGTTTTGCCACAGGCTGGCGGCGGCGTACAAGGCGCCGCTGGCGAGCAGCAGCAGGCTGAGCAGGGGGAGTCTACGGTTCATCGCCATGTCCTTTCTTGCGATAGGGGATTAAGGCGATTGGAACACCGCAAACTTAAGCGCAGCTTAAACGCGGCGCGGGGGCCGGTTTAGCGTGGCGGCTTGCCGGCCTGGGTGTCGCCGCCCAGCGCCTTGTACAGCGCGATCAGGTCGGCGGACAGCGTTTGCCGCGCGGCCAGCCGCTGTTCGCGCAGCGCGGCAAGCTGCAACTGCGCTTCCAGCACGTGGCTTTGCGCGGCCTCGCCGACGGCGACGCGCTGGCGGGCGTAGCCAAGCTGGCGTTGCAGCGCGGCTTCTCCCTCGGCCAGCCGCGTGTCCTGGACGCGGCCGGCCTGGCTGCGCAGCAGCGCGGTTTCCACATCGGCCAGCGCTTGCAGCACCGCCTTGCGGTATTGCGCCAGCGCGGCGTCGTAGCCTGCCTCGCGCGCCCGGACCTGGGCTTGCAGCCGGCCGCCGGCGAACAGCGGCAGGCTCAGTTGCGGCCCCAAACTCCAGTAGCGGCTGGCCTGGGAGGCGAAGTCGCCGGGGCGGACGCTGTCCCAGCCGCCGCTGGCCAGCAGGCTGAAGCGCGGGTATTGCTCGGCCGCGGCCACGCCGATGTCGGCGCTGGCGGCCGCCAACTGCCGTTCCGCGGAGCGCAGGTCCGGCCGGCGCAGCAGCAGTTCCGACGGCAGGCCGGCGGCGTCCAGCAGCGCGCGCAATTGTTCCGTCGGCAGCGCGGTCAGCGGGCCCAGCGCGGCGAGCGCGGCCTGGCGGGCGGCGAGCAGCGGTTGCAACTGCGCGTCGGCGCGCAGCCTTTCGGTTTCCGCCTGATCCAGTTCGCCGGCGCCGGCGAGGCCGGCCTGGACTTGCAGCCGGCTCAGCCGCGCCAGTTCCGCGTGCCAGCGGGCCTGGGCGGCGGCGTTGTCGGCGCGCAAGCCCCAGTAGCGGTAGTCCAGCGCCAGCCGCGCGGTTTCGGCGGCCACGCGCAAGGCGGCGTCGGCGGCTTGTTCCCGGCTGGCGTCCAGCCGGGCGCGGCCGGCTTCCACGCTGCGGGCGGTATGGCCGAACAGATCGATTTCCCAACTGGCGTCGAAGTCGGCGCGGTAGTCGGTAAATAGGGTCTGCGGGTTGGCGAAGGGGATATTGGCCAGCGCTTCGCCGCGGCGGCTTAGTTGGTCGCGGCTGATGCGGCCGCCGGCGTTGAGTTGAGGCCATTGCGCGCCGGTGTTGATCTCCAGCGCGGCGCGCGCCTGGCGGATGTTGGCGTTGGCGCTGGCCAGGTCCGGGCTATAGCGCAGCGCGGCGCCGACCAGGCGGTTCAGCGCCGGGTCCTGGAAGGCCTGCCACCAGCCGGCGGCTTCCGGCTCGGTTTCCGTGCTGGCGGCGGGCAGCAGTTGCGCCGGCGTCGGCGGCCGGTAGTCGGGGCCGACGGCGCAGCCGGCGAGCAGGGCTAGCAAGACGCAGATGGCGAGGCGAGATGGATTCATTGTCCGCTCCGGTGACGGAAGATCAGGTAGGCCAGGCCAAGGGTGGCGGCGGCGATGAGCAGCAGCGGCCACAAATGTGGCCAGGCCTCGGCCGCGCCGTAGCCTTTGAGAAACAGGCCCTTGATCACGATGATGAAATGGCTGAGCGGGTCCGCGGCGCTGAGCGCGCGCAGCGGCCATGGCATGTTTTCCACCGGCGCCATATAACCGGACAGAATCACCGCCGGGGCCATGAAGCCGAACACGCCGAGAAAGGCCTGCTGCTGGTTGGCGCACAGCGCCGAGATCAGCAGGCCGCAGCCGGACAGGGCCAGGCCGTAGCACAGCATGGAAAGATAGAGCAGGGCGATGCCGCCGCCGAAGGGCACTTGGCAGATCCATACCGCGGCGGCGGAAATGACGCTGCCTTGCAGCGCGGCCACCAGCATGCCGGGCACGGCCTTGCCGGCCATGATGTAGCCGGGCGTCAGCGGGGTGACCAGCAATTGGTCGAACGTGCCTTCCTCGCGTTCGCGCGCCAATGACAGCGCGGTGACCATCAGACAGCCTATGGTGGTTATGATGGCCACCAGGCTGGGCAGCACGAACCAGCGGTATTCCAGATTGGGGTTGTACAGATGGCGAACCAGCAATTGGGCCGGCGGCGGCGCGGGGCTGAGCTCGCGCGCGTACTGGGCGACGATTTGCTGGGCGTAGCCGAAGGCGATTTGCGCGCTATTGGAGCGGCGGCCGTCGATGACGGCCTGCAGCGGCGGCGCGCTGCCTTGAGCCAGCCGCCGGGAGAAATCCGGCGGAATGCGGATGGCCAGCAGCGCTTGTTGGCGGTCTATGGCGTCGCGCAACTGGGCTTCGCTGCGGATATTGAGCAGCTGCGGAAAAGCCTGGGCCGAGGCCAGGCGCTGGGACAGTTCGATGGAGGCGGCGCCGCCGTCCTGGTTGTAGATGGCCAGGGTGCTGTTCTTGACTTCCAGCGTGGCGGCGAAGGGGAACAGCAGCAGTTGCAACAGCACCGGCATGATCAGCAGCCGGCGGCTTTGCGGGTTGGACAGCAGGGCCCGCAGTTCTTTGTGGATCAGGGTGAGCAGTGCGTGCCACATGGTAGACCTTTCTAAGAGCCTGTTCATAATCTGCTGTGCTGCGGCGATACCGCGTTGAAAACCTCCTCAGAATGCTCATGTACTTTATGTACATTCCGCTTCTTCAGCCGTTTTCGCCTTGTCTCGCTCTTGCTCGCGAGATTTTGAACAGGCTCTAATCATCCAGCCGACGGCGGAATTTAAGCGCGGTAAGCCCCAGCCAGAAGGCCGCGGACAGCAGCAGCCAGACGGTGTTGAGCAACAACACCGGCCAGATGTCGCCGGCCTGGAACAGGGTTTGCAGCGCGTTGACGAAATAGCGCGCCGGCACCAGATAGGTGGCGGCCTGCACCGGCGGCGGCATGCTGTTGATCTCGAATACGAAGCCGGACAGCATGGTGGCCGGCAGGAAGGCGGCGGTGAGCGCGCCCTGGGCGGCGACGAACTGGTTGCGGGTGACGGTGGAGAGCAGCAGGCCCAGGCCGAGGGCGCTGCCCAGGAAGAGGCTGCTGACGATGAACAATAGCCACCAGGAGCCGCGCAGCGGCACGTCCATCAACAAGGTGGCCGCCAGCACGCAGACCAGCATCGCGGCCATGCCCAGCAGGTAATAGGGCAGGATTTTGGACAGCAGCAGTTCGGCGCGGGTCACCGGGGTGGACAGCAGCGCCTCCATGGTGCCGCGCTCCCATTCGCGCGCCACCACCAGCGAGGTGAGCAGCGCGCCGATGATGGTCATGATCACCGAGATGGAGCCGGGCACCAGATAGTTGCGGCTGACGGTGTCGGGATTGAACCAGTAGCGCGGCTCCAGCCGCAGCGGGGCCGGCGGCGGCTGGCCGCGATCCTGCGCGCGCTGGGTCTGCCAGATCTGCCAGGCGCCTTGCAGATAGCTGGCCAGGAAGTTGGCGGTATTGGGCTCGGCGCCGTCGGTGAGCAGCTGCGCCGCGGCCGCGCCGCGTCCCTGGAGGGTTTTGGCGGAGAAGTCGGCGGGAATCACCACCATGCCGCGGACTTCGCCGGCGGCCAGCCGCGCGCGCATCTCGGCGCGGTCATGTCCGGCACGGACGTCCAGATAGGGCGAGCCCGCCAACGCGTCGGCGAAGCGGCGGGCTTCGACGCCGCTGTCTTCCAGCACCACGCCGATGCGCACCTTGTTGGCGTCCAGATTGATGCCGTAGCCGAATATGAACAGCAGCACCATCGGCAGCACGAAGGCGATCAGGATGCTGCTGGGGTCGCGCACGATCTGCATGGCTTCCTTGCGGCACAAGGCCAGCAGGCGGGCGGGTTTGACGGCGGCGCTCATGCGGGGGCTCCGGCGCGGTCGTCGGCCGCCACCAGGCGGATGAAGGCTTCCTCCATGGTGATGTCTTCATCGACGCCAGCGGCCTGGCGCTTGAGCTGGTCCGGCGTGCCGCTGGCGATCAGCCGGCCGCGGTAGACCAGGCCGATGCGGTCGCAGTATTCGGCCTCGTCCATGAAATGGGTAGTGACCATCACGGTGACGCCCTTGTCCACCAGGCCGTTGATATGGGTCCAGAATTCGCGGCGGGTGATGGGGTCGACGCCGGAGGTGGGCTCGTCCAGAAACAGCAGCGGCGGCCGGTGCATCAGCGCGCAGGCCAGCGCCAGCCGCTGTTTGAAGCCCAGGGGCAGCGCGCCGGCGAGCATGTCCAGATAGGGCGCGAGCGCGAACACGCGGACCATTTCGGCGACGGTGTCGCGTTGCGTCTGGCCGCTCAGGCCGTAGATGCCGGAGAAGAAGTCCAGATTGTGGGCGACGCTGAGATTGCCGTAGAGCGCGAATTTCTGCGCCATATAGCCCAGCTGCCGGCGCGCGCGGCTGGCGCTGCGTTTCAGGTCTATGCCCATCACGCTGGCCTGGCCGGCGCTGGGCCGCAGCAGGCCGCACAGCATTTTGAAGGTGGTGGACTTGCCGGCGCCGTTGGGGCCGAGCAGGCCGTAGATCTCGCCGCGCCGCACCTGGAAGTCGATATTGTCGGCGGCGACGAAATCGCCGAAACGGCGCGTGAGCTGTTCGGCGCGGATCACCGCGTCCGGGTCCACGCCGGCCGGCAGTTGCGCCGGCGGCATCTGCTCGGCCAGGCCCGAGTCGCCGCCGGGGCCGCCGCCCAGCAGTTCGATGAAGGCGTCCTCCAGCCGCGGCGGAACCACGACGAAACAGGCGTCCGGCCCGGCCTGCAAGGCGCTCAGCTCAGGCGGCCGGCCGGCCTGGCGCAGCACCAGGCGCAGCGCCTGGCCCTGGATCACGCCGTCCAGCACTTGCGGCTGACGCAGCGCGCGCCGCAGTATCTGACGAGGGTTGCCGGCGATGCCGCGCAGCTGCACGCTGCGGCCCTCCATGCGTCGAATCAGCTCGCCGGGCGCGCCGGCGTAGCTCAGCTGGCCGGCGTTGATCAGCAGCACTTCGTCGCAGCGTTCGGCCTCGTCCAGATAGGAGGTGCTCCACAGCACGGTCATGCCGTCGGCGGCCAGTTCGCCCACCATCTTCCACAGTTCGCGCCGGGAAATCGGATCGACGCCGACGCTGGGCTCGTCCAGCAGCAAGACCCGCGGTTCCCCCAGCAGCGCGCAGGCCAGGCCCAGCTTCTGCTTCATGCCGCCGGACAGCTTGCCGGCCGGCCGCGCGGTGAAGCGGGCCAGGTCGGTGAAGGCCAGCAGGCGTTCGAAGCTGTGCCGGCGGCGCTCGCCGGCGACGCCGCGCAGATCGGCGTACAGCTCCAGGTTTTCCAGCACCGTCAGGTCTTCGTACAGGCCGAATTGCTGCGGCATATAGCCGATCAGCGCGCGCAGCGCGTCGCCGTCGGCGATGGGGTCCAGCCCTTCGACGCGGACGGCGCCGTCGCTGGCTTGCAGCAGGCCGGCCAGCAGCCGCAGCAAGGTGGTCTTGCCGGCGCCGTCCGGCCCGGCCAGGCCGGTGATCGCGCCGCGGCGTATCGTCGCGTCTATGCCGGCCAGCGCCTCGTGCGCGTCGAAACGCTGGCGCAGCCTGCGCAGGACGATGGCGTTTTGCGCGTCCATCTCAGCGGCCGTCCGCCAGCGTCACCGTCACCGGCATGCCTTGGCGCAGCGCGGCGTCCGGGTTTTGCACCACCACGCGCAGCCGGTAGACCAGAGCGGTGCGCAGGTCCTGGGTTTCCACGTTCTTGGGAGTGAATTCGGCGCTGGGGGAGACGAAGCCGACCACGCCGTCGTAAGGCTGGGCGCGGCCGTCGCTGCGGACTTTGACCTTGGTTCCGGGGGCGACCTTGCCCAGCTCGGGCTCGGCGACGTAGGCGCGCACCCACACCGGCCGGGTCAGCGACAGGGTGAACACCGGGCCGCCGGCGCTCAGCATGCCGCCGGGTTCGACCGCGCGGGTGAGGATGACGCCGTCGGCCGGGGCCAGCAGCCGGGTGTCGGCCAATTGCAGCTGGGCCTGGGCCTGCTGCGCCGCCGCGCGTTCTGCGTTGGCGTCGGCCTCGGCGATTTCCTCCTTGCGGTAGCCGCGCTTGAGCGCCTGCCATTGCTGGCGCGCCGCCTCGGCCTGCGCCGCCGCCTGGTCGCGCTGCGCGCGGGCCTCGTCCAGCGCGCGTTGGGCGGAGGCGCCGGTGTCGGCCAGCTGGCGCTGGCGCTGGTAGGTCTGCTCGGCGTTGAGCCGCGCGGCGCGACGCGCGTCCAGATTGGCCTGCGCCTGTTCGATGTCCTCGCCGCGCGGGCCGGCGCGGTACAGCGCCCTGCGCGCTTGGGCGGCGGCCAGGCCGGCGTCGGCGTCGCGCAAGGCGTTTTGGTAAGGCCGCGCGTCCAGTTCGCCCAGTAGCTCGCCGGCGCGTACGCTGGCGCCTTCGTCCACGTTCAGGCTCCGCAAGCGGCCGGCCACCCGGAAGGACAGACTGACTTCGCGGATGTCGACGTTGCCGGACAAGCTCAGGCGCTCTTGGGCGAGCTGCCGTTGCCGCCAGGCGTAGCCGCCTCCGGCGATCAGGGCGACGACGATGAGGCCGATGAGCAGAGGGGGACGCTTCATGGCTGTGGCTCCAATGGGCGCAAACCGCGCAGCGCCCATTGCAGGCGTTGCTCGATATGGCGCGGATCGATGGCGTAGGTGTTGAAAGCTTGCTGGATCAGGCCGGGCAGCAGCGGCTTGCCGGCGATGATGTGCTGGGCCAGCGCCGGCAGCCCCAGCGCCGACATCAGGAACAGCGCCTGGTGCAGCGGATCGCCGCGTTCCAGTTCGCCGGCCTGTTGCGCGTCGGCAATGCTTTGCAGCAGCAGCTTGGGATGGCGGGGCGCCAGCGTGGACAGAAAGCCCTGTGCGGCGGTTTCGCCGGCGGCCGCGTCCAGCAGCATGTGGGCGATCAGCTCGCCGTGTTCGACGACGAAGGCCAGCAGCTGGCGCAGCAGGGTCTGCAGCCGCGGCAAGGCCGACGCTTGCTGCTGCAACTGCGATTGCATGTGGCGGAACAGCGGCGCGTACCAGTTTTCCAGCAGTTCGGCCAAGTAGCGGTCGCGGCTGCCGAAGTGGTAGACGAAGCTGCCCGGATTGACCCCGGCGCGCTGGCACAGGCCGCGCACGGTGAGCGCGCGCAGGCCGGCCTCCTTGGCCATGGCCAGTCCGCAGTCCAGCAATTGCTGTCGAGTCGCGTTGTTCAGTTTCATACATCTATTCTTATACGAACGTATAAGTCCATGCAAGCTGAATTTGTACGTCTGTATAAATCATCGGGAATTCCAGCTGGCTCGCCAAGTGCTTGTTTTCAAAAGCGGCCGTCGCCAGCCCTGCGGCCGCGGGCAAATTCACCGCGCGGCGGCATGTGCCGGCGGAAAATAATCGGCCATAATTGGAGCGTCGGCGCTTCGCCGCAAGCAAGAATCCCACAGCCGCCCAGCTCAGGCCGCGGCAAAAACAGCGATTCGTCGCGCCATTACAAGGGGACACATCATGTTGGCCATCATCGGCGGCAGCGGCCTGGCCCAGCTGCCCGTATTGGAAGTCACCCACCGTCAAGTTGTGCGCACCCCGTACGGCGATCCCTCCTGCGCGCTGACCTTCGGCCTATTGAACGGGCAGAACGTGGTGTTCATCGCGCGCCACGGCTACGGCCATTCGCTGGCGCCGCATGAAATCAATTACCGCGCCAATATCTGGGCGCTGCACGATCAAGGCGTCAAAGGCGTGATCGCCATCGGCACCGTGGGCGGCATCCGCCCCGACATGCCGCCGGGCCGCCTGGTGGTGCCGGACAACATCATCGACTACAGCTGGGGCCGCAAGCATACCTTCTTCGAGGGGCTGGACCGCCCGGTGGTGCACGCCGAATTCTCCTCGCCTTATGACGAGGCGTTGCGAGAGCGCCTGATCCGCGCGATGGCGGACAGCGGCCACAGCGGCGTGGTGGGCGGCGTTTACGCCTGCACTCAGGGGCCGCGTTTGGAAAGCGCCGCGGAAATATTGAAGTTGGAGCGGGATGGCGCCGATATAGTCGGCATGACCGGCATGCCGGAGGCGGCCTTGGCGCGGGAGATGAATCTGCCTTATGCGCACCTGTGTCTGGTCAGCAACTGGGCGGCCGGCAAGGGCGGCGCGGCGACGGTGGAGTTTAATCCGGAAACCGGCGCGCGCGGCGTCGAGGGCGTGATGGCGGCGTTGGCGGCGTTTTGTTGTTCGAAGTAGCTGAAGCAGCAGCGGTAGTCGAATAGTATTTTCGCTTGGAGCAAGGTGCGAGGGCTTGTGCTGGAGAGCGCCGCATTGCAAGGCGTGTGTTCCATTTTGCGAAAAGAATAAATAGGAGCAAATGTGAAAGCGGTGATACTTGCAGGCGGGCTGGGTACTCGAATATCGGAAGAATCCTATTTGAAGCCTAAGCCGATGATTGAAATTGGCGGCAAGCCTATTTTATGGCACATCATGAAGACTTATTCGCATTACGACGTGAATGAGTTTGTGATTTGCTGCGGCTACAAGGGCTACATTATCAAGGAGTATTTTGCGAATTACTTCTTGCATATGTCCGATGTCACTATTGATATGTCCAATAATGAGATCGAGGTGCATCAGCGCTATGTCGAGCCTTGGCGAGTGACGCTGGTCAATACCGGTGAGGATACGTTGACTGGTGGGCGGCTTAAGCGAGTCCGAGAGCATTTGAATAACAAGCCTTTTTGCTTTACTTACGGCGACGGGGTGGCCGATATCGATATTAGGGCTTTGATTGAGTTTCACCGTTCGCACGGCAAGGCGGCCACGGTTACCGCAATTCAGCCGCCTGGCCGTTATGGCGCGCTGAAAATCAAGGGTGAAACGGTGAGCGGGTTTCAAGAAAAGCCGGCCGGCGATGGGGCTTGGATTAACGGCGGTTTTTTCGTGTTGGAATCTCAGATCTTCGATTACATCGAGGATGATCAGACCAGTTGGGAGGCTGAGCCTCTGGTGCGCTTGGCCAAGGAGGGGCAGTTGATGTCCTATCGGCATAAAGGCTTCTGGCAGGCAATGGACACGCTGCGCGACAAGAACCAGTTGGAAAAACTGTGGGCGGACGGCAATCCTCCGTGGAAGGTGTGGTCGTGAGACTGTTTGGCGATCGCTATCGCGGCCGCAGGGTGCTATTGACCGGCCACACCGGTTTCAAGGGCAGCTGGCTGGCCGCCTGGCTGACGCGTTTGGGGGCCGATGTCACCTGTCTGGCTTTGGACCCGGACGGCTCGCCCAATCACTGGGATCTGCTGGCGTGCCCGGTTCGGGATCTGCGAGCGGATATTCGCGACCCCGCAGCCGTGCGCGCCGCATTTGATCAGGCGCAGCCGGAGATGGTTTTTCATCTGGCGGCTCAGGCCTTGGTCAGACGTTCCTATCGCGACCCGTTGCAGAACTGGTCAAGCAATGTGATGGGAACGGCCCATGTTCTAGAGGCGTGTCGTCAAACCCCTAGCGTGCGCGCCGTAGTGGTGGCGACTACCGATAAGGTCTACGCCAATCATGAGTGGTCTTGGGGATATCGAGAAGTGGATGCGCTGGGCGGCCATGACCCCTATAGCGCGTCCAAGGCCGCTTGCGAGCTGCTGGTGGACAGTTATCGGAAGTCTTTCTGGCAGAACGACGACGCGCCGCTGTTGGCAACGGTTCGCGCCGGCAACGTCATTGGCGGAGGAGATTGGTCCGAGGATCGCTTGATTCCTGATCTGGTGCGCGCCGTGGCGCAAGGAAGGGCCTTGCACATCCGTTCGCCCAGCGCTACGCGGCCATGGCAACACGTGTTGGAGTGCCTGTCCGGCTATCTGCTGCTTGGCCAGCGTTTGCTTGAGGGCGAGAGAGCCTTGGCCGAGGCCTGGAATTTTGGCCCGAAGGCGGAGGCCAACCGCAGCGTGGCGGATGTATTGGCGAAGCTGCAGCGGTTTTGGCCGCAATTGGCTTGGCAAGCGGCGGTCGGTGAGCAGCCGCATGAGGCTGGCTTGTTGTACCTGGATTGTGCGAAATCCCGTAGTCGCTTGGGCTGGTTTCCAGTATTGAGCTTGGAGCAAGGCCTGGAGATGACGGCGGACTGGTATCGTCATCACCACGCCTCCGGGCAGATCATCACCTTCGATCAACTTGCGAGCTATATCGAGTCCGCTCGCGCGGCAAACGCGGTTTGGGTGTCCTGATGCGTATTCGACAAACCAGCATAGACGGCGCCGCGCTTGCGGAGACTGCGCCTTATGCCGATCACCGTGGCGCGTTTTCCCGTTTGTTTTGCGAGCAGGAGCTGGCCGGCTTGCTGGGCGGCCGACGCATCGTTCAGATCAATCACTCGCGGACCCAGGCGCTTGGCGCGGTGCGCGGCATGCATTTTCAGCACCCGCCGCATGCTGAGATGAAAATGGTGCGCTGCATTCGCGGCCGGGTGTGGGATGTGCTGGTGGATCTGCGAGCGGGTTCTCCCACTTTCCTGCATTGGCATGCGGAAGAGCTGAGCCCCGACACGGGACGCATGCTGATCATTCCCGAGGGCTGCGCGCATGGTTTCCAGGTGCTGGAGCCGGACAGCGAGCTGTTGTATCTGCATACGGCGTTCTATCAGCCCGCCGCCGAAGGAGGCTTGCGTTACGATGAGCCGCGGGTGGCCGTCCGCTGGCCGCTGCCGGTCCGCGATCTTTCCACGCGGGACCAAAACCATCCCTTGTTGTCCTCTGATTTCACCGGGCTTGAACCATGAATTGCCGACACTGCGCAGAGCCGTTGCAGCACACCTTTCTCGATCTAGGCTTCGCGCCGCCGTCCAACGCCTATCTAAGCGAGGCGGAGTTGAGCGCGCCGGAAACTTATTTCCCGCTCAAGCTGAAAGTTTGCGGCAATTGCTGGCTGGTTCAGACCGAGGATTACGCGAAGGCGGACCTGCTCTTTTCCAAGGACTACGCGTATTTCTCCTCGACATCCAGCAGCTGGCTGGCTCACGCGGCGCGCTATGTCGACGAGATGCTTGGGCGCTTGGGACTGGGCGCGGACAGCTTTGTCGTCGAGGTTGCCGCCAACGACGGTTATCTGTTGAAGAATGTGCTGGCCGTCGGCATTCCTTGCCTGGGCATCGAGCCGACCGCCAGCACCGCCGCGGCCGCGGAGCGCTTGGGCATTCCGGTGTTGCGCGAGTTCTTTGGAGAGGACTTGGGGCGGCGTCTGGCGCGGGAAGGACGACAAGCGGATTTGATCGTCGGCAATAATGTGTTTGCCCATATCCCGGACATCAACGATTTCAGCCGTGGTCTGAAAGCGGCGCTCAAGCCTGGGGGAACCATCACGCTGGAGTTTCCGCATCTGATGCGCCTGATCGAGCATGTCCAATTCGATACGGTCTACCACGAGCACTTCTCCTACCTGTCGCTGTATACCGTTTCCCGCATTTTGGCCGCCGCCGGCCTGCGCGTGTTCGATGTGGAGGAACTGCCGACCCATGGCGGCAGCCTGCGCGTGTTCGCCTGCCACGTTGACGACGAGAGAGCCGATGGTCCCGCCATCGCCGCCGTGTTGGCCGCGGAGGCCGCGGCCGGGCTGCGTCAACTGACGGTCTATGCGGCCTTCCAGCAGCGGGTGGACGAGGTGAAGGATGGCTTGCTGACTTTCCTGCTGGAACAAAAGCGGACCGGTAAGAAAGTGGCCGCCTACGGCGCTGCGGCCAAGGGCAATACTTTGCTCAACTACGCCGGGGTGAAGCCGGATCTGCTGCCTTTCGTCTGCGACGCCGCGCCATCGAAACAGGGCAAATACCTGCCGGGCAGCCATGTGCCTATTTTCGCGCCGGCAAGGATGGAGCAGGAAAAACCCGACATCGTGCTGATCCTGCCCTGGAATATCGCTGCCGAAGTCATGCAACAGCTTCACTATATCCGGGAGTGGGGCGGCCGCTTCGCCACCGCGGCTCCCGCGCTGGAGATTAGATGAAACCGCGTATCCATTACACCAAGCCGTCCATCACCGATCTGGAGGTCGAATACGCGACCGATGCCGCCCGCAACGGCTGGGGCGAGCACTGCTACGACTACATCGTCAAGTTCGAGGCCGCGTTCAAAAACCATCTGGGGGTGGGCTATGCGATTGCGACCTCCAGCTGCACCGGGGCCTTGCATATGGGGATGGCCGCGCTTGGCATCGGTCCCGGCGATGAAGTGATCCTGGCCGACACCAATTGGATTGCAACGGCTTCTCCCATCGTCCATCTCGGCGCCGAGCCGGTGTTCGTCGATATCCTGCCCGACTCCTGGTGCCTCGACCCGGCCCAAGTGGAGGCGGCCATCACGCCGCGGACCAAGGCCATTGTGGCCGTGCATCTGTACGGCAATGTCTGCGATATGGACGCTTTGCTGGCGATAGGGCAACGTCACGGGATTCCCGTCATCGAGGACGCCGCCGAGGCGATCGGCTCCGAGTATCGCGGCAAGCGGGCCGGTTCTATGGGGCGATTCGGCGCATTTTCCTTTCACGGCACCAAAACCTTGACCACCGGCGAAGGCGGCATGTTCGTCACCAATGACGCCGAGCTCTATCAGCGCGTGCTGACCCTCAGCAATCATGGCCGCGCCAGCGGTCAAAGCAAGCAGTTCTGGCCGGACTTGGTGGGCTTCAAATACAAGATGTCGAATATCCAAGCCGCGCTGGGCTGCGCTCAGATGGAGCGCATCGAGGAACTGATCCAGCGCAAGCGTGAGATATTCGACGCTTATCGCCAACGGTTGCAGCCGCTCTCCGGCGTGAGGATGAATCCGGAACCCGAGGGCGTCGTCAATGGCGCCTGGATGCCTACCGCGGTGTTTTCGCCTGAGACCGGGGTTACGCGCGAGGCGCTGCAGGCGGCGTTCGCTGAGGAAAACGCCGATGCGCGGGTGTTCTTTTGGCCTTTGTCGGGCTTGCCGATGTTTGACGCCAAGCCAGAAAACCGCAATGCCTGGGCCTTGCCGGCCTGCGCCATCAATCTGCCCAGCTTTCACGATATGACGCCGGATGACATCGAGCGCATTGCGGGCGTGGTGCGCGATGTGCTGCAAGGCCGCTGAGCGGATGGAGCATTCTGCGATGAGGGCGCTTAGCCTGATGGAAGCCATGACCGGCGCGTTCGCGGAGCATGGCGCGCGTCCGCTGTTCGAGTCGGAGCAAGGCGAGGTCGTCTCATATGGCGAGGTGCTGGCGCTGGCGCCGCCGTCGCTGGGGAGCGACTTGGCGCGGCGGCTGGTGTTCTGTCTTTGCGACAACGATATAGGCGGTTTGGCCGGTTATTTCCATCTGCTAAGCGTCAACGCGGTGCCTTTGATGCTGGCCGCCAATCTGCCCAGTCAGCAATTGCAGCCCTTGCTGGACGCGTATCGGCCCGCGTTCATTTGGCTGCCTGCCGCGAGGCGCGCAGAGTTTCCAGAGGCGACGGCTCTGTTTGCCTACCGCGATTACTGCCTGATTGCGCAAGAGGAAGCCGACTATCGCGTTCATGACGAGCTGGCCTTGCTGCTGAGCACCTCGGGCAGCACCGGCAGTCCCAAGTTTGTGCGCCTGTCGCAGCGCAATGTGTTGAGCAACGCCATGGCCATCGCCCAGTATTTGGAGCTGGATGCCGACGAAGTGCCGATTACCACTTTGGCGCCCAGCTATACCTACGGACTGTCGATCCTGCACAGCCATGCCTTGGCGGGAAGCAAGATCGCGGTGAGCCGGAAAACGT
The DNA here is from genome assembly GCF_057808735.1 of Chromobacterium sp. FG89. NCBI lineage: Bacteria > Pseudomonadati > Pseudomonadota > Betaproteobacteria > Neisseriales > Chromobacteriaceae > Chromobacterium > Chromobacterium sp. FG89. Next base: position 391,464 of record NZ_JBMDIQ010000001.1, read on the forward strand.
TTCTCGAGCGCGGTTTTTGGGGCTTCCTGCAAGCCGTGCGCGCGAGCAGTTTCGGCGGCGTGCCCTACCATTACGAGATGCTGAGGAAGTTGCGCTTCACCGGCATGGAGCTGCCCAGCTTGCGCACGCTGACCCAGGCCGGAGGGCGAATGGCGCCGGAGCTCAGCCGCGAGTTCGCATTGCATTGCCAGAGCCGCGGCATGCGGTTTTTCACCATGTATGGTCAGACCGAAGCCACGGCCAGGATGTCTTATCTGTCGGCGGACAAGGCGGCGCTCAAGGCGGGCAGCATAGGCGCGGCGGTGCCGGGCGGCGAGTTCTGGCTGGAGGATGAGTGCGGCGAGCGGCTCGACGGCGCGGAGGCGGAAGGGGAACTGGTGTATCAAGGCCCCAATGTCTCTATGGGCTATGCTTGCGGATTCGGCGATCTTGCCGCGGGCGACGAGCGCCAGGGCGTGCTGAGAACCGGAGACGTCGCGCGTAGGGATGGCGACGGCGATTACTACATTGTTGGGCGGTTGAAACGTTTTTTGAAGCTGTTCGGCCATCGAATCAATTTGCAGGAAGTGGAGCAGTATCTGCTTGACGCTGGCCATGTCGCCGCTTGCGCCGGCGTCGACGACAGGCTCGAGGTCTATGTGCCGCAGGGTGACGCCGCCCTGGCCAAGGAGATCAAGATCATGCTGGCGCGCTACCTGACTGTGACGCCGCAGTCGGTCAAGGTGATGACGGGAGGCGATTTGCCGCGTAATGCTTCGGGAAAAATCCTGTATTCGGAATTGACGCCGCAAGCTTGGGGAGCTCAGGCATGAGCGCGCCGGATTTCACGCCATGGCTGGAGTGGGGACCGTATTCGTTGGATGCGGCGGCCAAATCCGCCGCGCTCTCCGCCGCTTTGCGGGAACTGACGCAATGGCATGCCGGCCAGTGCCCGGAGTATGCGCGAATCCTGGCATTGCAGGGCGGGGAAGACGCGTCGGCCGTTGGGCTGGCGGGGGTTCCATACCTGCCTGTCCGCTTGTTCAAGGAGTTTGATCTGCTCAGCGTGGAGCGCAGCCAGGTATTCAAGACCATGACTTCGTCGGGCACCTCTGGTCAGCAAGTGTCGCGCATTTATCTGGATAAGGAGACGGCGGCCTGGCAAACCAAGATCCTGACTCGGCTGATGGGAACGGTGCTGGGCAAGAAGAGATTGCCGATGCTGGTGATCGATTCGCCAAGCGTGCTGCGGGACCGGGCGGCGTTTTCCGCGCGGGGAGCCGGCATACTGGGCTTCTCCCTGTTCGGACAGGATGTGACGTACGCGCTGAATGAGAGAATGGAACTGGATCTGGGCCTGGTGCAGGCCTTTCTGGAGCGGCATGCGGGGAAGCCTATCTTCATCTTCGGTTTTACCTTCATGATCTGGCAGCATTTGGTGCTGCCGCTGCGGAAAATGAATCAACGCCTGGCTATCGCCGGCGGTATCGTGCTGCATGGTGGGGGCTGGAAAAAGTTGCAGGATCTGGCCGTGGGCAATGAGGATTTCCGCCGCGCGCTTCAGGAGTGCGCCGGCGTTGAGCAGGTGGTGAATTATTACGGCATGGTCGAGCAGACCGGCTCCATCTTTCTGGAGTGCGGGCAAGGCCATTTGCATGCCTCCATCTATTCGGATGTCCTGGTTCGACGACCCGGCGATTTCAGTCTTGCGGACGTGGGAGAGGAGGGCTTGATCGAGGTCTTGTCGCTGGCGCCGCGCAGCTACCCCGGCCATGCGCTGTTGACCGAGGATCTGGGCGCCGTGCTGGGCGAGGACGATTGTCCTTGCGGTCGGCTGGGCAAGTATTTCAAAGTGTCCGGCCGCGTGGCGCGGGCCGAAGCGCGTGGTTGCAGCGATACCTATGCTTATGAAGCGCATGTCTGATATCCCCGTAGAGATTCTGGCCGGCGCCAGCCCGGAGCGGATCGCCTGCCGGCCGTTGCCGCCTTACTCGCCTAGCGCCATCGCGTTTTTGGCGGATCTTTCCAAGGCCTTGTTGTCGCGTCCGGAGCTGCGGCGCTATCCCGATATCGCCGCGTTTGCCTTCTGGTGCCGCAAAGCCAACCTGAGGCGGCTGGCCGGCGCCTTTGGCTCGGCTGGGCATAGGCTTGGCCGTGGCCTGGCCTTGCATATCGCGCCATCCAATGTGCCGGTCAATTTCGCTTTCTCGTTCGCCTTCGGATTGCTGGCGGGCAACGCCAATATCGTGCGCGTTCCCGGCGTGGCTCATCCGCAAGTGGCGGTGATCTGCGAGGAGATAGAGCGCCTGTTTGCCCTGCCGGAACACGCGGATATCGCGGCGATGAACGCCTTGATCCGTTACCCGCGCAACGACGAGGTCACGGCGGCGCTGTCCCGCGCCTGCCATGCGCGCGTGCTGTGGGGCGGAGACGGCACCATTGCCCACTTGCGGGCGATGCCGACGCAGGCGCGTTGCGTGGATGTCGCTTTTGCCGACCGTTACTCGCTGTGCGTGATGGCGGCGGAGGCGGTGCTAACGGCTTCCGAGCCGCAACTGAGGGGGCTGGCCGAAGGGTTTTACAACGATGTGTTTTTCCTGGATCAGAACGCTTGCTCGTCGCCGCATCTGATTTTATGGCTGGGCGGCCAAGAGCAAGCGGAAGCGGCGATGCTTCGTTTCTGGCCGGGGATGCAGCGCTTGCTGGCGAGCAAGGGCGCGACGCCGGCGCTGCACGCTGTCGAGAAGTTTACGCATTTGTGCCGCACGGCCATTCATTTGGATGCGGCCGTTTCTTCGAACCGGCACGCCAACGATATTTATCGCGTGCGTTTGGCGGAATTGCCTGAGGATATCGATATTCATCGAGGGAGCCATGGTTTCTTTTTTGAATATGTCTGCGCCGATCTGAATTGCCTGAAGCGGATAGTGGGCGAGCGTTATCAAACCCTGAGTTGTTTTGGCGTGGACAGGCAGCAATTGATCCAGTTTGTCGTGGCCGAAGGCCTGATTGGCATAGACCGGGTGGTTCCGGTGGGCAAAGCATTGGATATCGGCGTGATTTGGGACGGCTACGACTTGGTCGGCACGCTATCTAGAGTGATCAGCGACCGGTAAACTAAGGTTTTTCAACTTTCGACGGATTAAGCGATGAGTCATCTTGAAAAATACGACCAGGCTTTCATGGAAACCTTCATGGTGGAGCAAAAGGATTTGGCTGCGCTGAAGTATCAAGACATCGCGGCTTGGGACAGTGTGGGGCATATGGCCTTGATGGCGGCGTTGGAAGAGGCGTTCGACATCGAGATGGATATCGACGACATCATCGAGTTTTCCAGCTATGCGGCGGGCCAGGGGATTTTGGCCAAGTACAAGGTCGTCATCGAGCCGGCGGCATGAGCACGTTGAACGGACCGGCGGCCCTCGATATCAAGGACATCATCCAGTGTCAGCGCAACCGCTATCCTGTGCTGTTGATCGACAAGATTGTTGAGTTGCAGCCCGGAGAACGGGCGACCGGCGTCAAACGGTTTACTTACAACGAGTGGTTCTTTCCCGGCCATTTCGATGATGAGCCCAATGTGCCCGGTTTCGTTCAGATCGAAACCCTGGTTCAGACCTTCATCCTCACCTTCTTGTGCAAGGAGGAGTACAAGGGAATGAAGACCAACTTCGTCTCAATCAACAATATCCGGTTCAAACGCAAGATTGTGCCGGGCGACACCCTGCGCATCGAAGCCAGCCTGAAGTCCTTCAAGCGCGGCATCGCCATCGGCTCGGCCGAAAGCTTTGTGGATGACGAGCCGGCGTGCAGCGCCGAATTCGTGGTGGCGGTGCCGGATATTCTTGATCAGTTCAAACCCAAGGCGCCGAGGGAAGCATGATGATGCGGGTTGCGGACTACATCATGCAGCGGCTGGCGCAAGCCGGCGTGGAACATGTGTTCCAGGTGACTGGGCGCGGCTCCTTGTTTCTGAACGACGCTTTGGCCAAGCATGCGGCTTTGCAGCCGGTGTCCTTGCATCATGAGCAGTCCTGCGCGTTCGCCGCCCTGGCCTATGCGGAGCAAAGAGGGGGCTTGGGCGCTTGCCTGGTGTCTACCGGCTGCGCATCCACCAATACCTTGACCGGCGTGCTCTGCGCCTGGCAGGACGCGGTGCCGTGCATTTTCATCTCGGGCCAGAATACCCTGCGCGAGACCAGCCGCCATACCGGCATTCCCTTGCGCACCTACGGGCAGCAAGAGGCCGACATCGTGGCTCTGGTGAGCCCGATAAGCAAGTTCGCGCGCATGATCTCCACGCCGGAGGAAATCGTCCCGGCGATGGAAGAGGCGTTGCGGCAAGCCATGTCTGGCCGCAAAGGCCCGGTCTGGCTGGATATCCCGCTGGATCTGCAAAGCGCGTTGATCGATCCGGAACAGATCGAGCGTCCCGCTGCGTACCCGGTAGAAGCGCCGCGGCCGGCGCCGCAAGACGTGGCCGCGGTGCGCGCTCGCCTGCGCGACGCGAAACGACCGGTATTGCTGATTGGCAGCGGCGTGCGCGCCTCGGGCGCGGAGGATTTGCTCAAGATCCTGGTCGAGCGCTGCAATATTCCGCTGACCTATACCAGCGCCGCGCCGGACTGCTATGGCGCGGCCCATGATTTGTCCATAGGCTCGGTTGGGTCCATGGGCTGCTCGCGCGCCGGCAATTTCGCGGTGCAGAACGCTGACTTCGTGCTGGTGCTGGGCTCGCGGCTGTCTTCGCTCACCACCGGTCCTGACTTCTGCAAATTCGCGCGCGGCGCGCATACCGTCGTCGTGGACATCGATCCAGTTGAACACAGCAAGGACGGCGTCCGCATCGACCAATTGGTGCAAGCCGACGTCCATGCCTTCCTCAGCGCGCTGTTGAGCGAGAATACGCCGACGGCTCCGGCGCCATGGGCCGACAAGTGTCGGTATTGGAAAGCGCTGTTCGGCGCGGTAGAACCTGCGTTCGCCTCCGACGCCGCCGTCGATCTTTATCAGTTGGCCGAGTCCCTGGGACGGCTGCTGCCCGCGCCGGCCACGTTGGTGACGGACTCGGGTCTGGCCGAAGTGATTCTGCCGACCAATATGCGCTTTTCCTCCGGAATCAACTGTGTCCATCCGGTTTCCCAAGGCTCGATGGGTTTTGCCTTGCCCGCGGCCATAGGAGCATGGCATGGCCGCGCGCAGCCAGTGGTCGCCGTTATCGGCGACGGTTCCATCATGATGAATCTGCAGGAGCTGGAGAGCATCCGCTATCAGCGCTTGCCGATCAAGGTGGTGGTCATCAACAACAATGTCTACTCCATCATCCGGCGGCGGCAGCGGGATCTGTTCCGCAAGCGGACCATAGGCACGGATCCGGACAACGGCGTCAGTTGTCCCGACTTCGCCCAATTGGCCCAGTGTTTCGGTTTCCACTACCAGAGGATTGAGCGTACCTCCGAACTGGATGCCGGTTTGACCGCCATGCTGGCCCACGACGGGCCGGTGCTGTGCGAAATCATGGGGCGAGTCGATCAGGGTTATATCGAGTTGGGCCATGCCCGCAGCGAGGCGGACCGCCGGTTTGTGCGTCGTCCGCTGGAAGATCAGCAGCCTTTTCTTGAACGCGAATTGTTCTTGCGAGAAATGATAGTCGAGCCCATCGACCAGTAAGCCGGAGACCTTGCATGTCAGTGATTACCCTAGGCAATGGACGCCAAGTCGGGGATTATCTAAAGCCCTATGTGGTGGCCGAACTCAATACCAGTCATTTCGGCGATCTGGGCATTGCGCGCGCGATGATAGACGAGGCCAAGGCCGCCGGTTGCGATTGCGTGAAGTTTCAGTCCTGGAGCGCGGAGACGCTTTATTGCGACAGCTATTACCAGGCCAACGCCATCGCCAAGCGCATCGTCAAGAAATTCGCTCTGGACGGCGCCCAGCTCAAGGAGCTGGCCGAATACGCCGCCGCGCAGGGTATCGATTTCGCTTCTACGCCTTACTCCATCCAGGAAGCTGAATTTCTGCTGTCGGAGTGCAAGGCGCCCTTCATCAAGATCGCCTCGATGGAGCTCAACAATCTGCCCTATCTAGAGCAGCTGGGACGCCTGGGCGCGCCGCTGGTGCTATCCACTGGCATGGGGTCGTTCGAGGAAATCCGCGAGGCTGTGCGCGCGATCGAGGCCAGCGGGAACCGTCAGCTGATCATATTGCACTGCACTTCGATCTACCCGTCTCCTCCCCAACTGATCCGTCTGCAGAACATCGCCGGCTTGCGCAGCGAGTTTCCCGCCTTCCCCATCGGCTATTCCGATCACAGCCAGGGCATTGAGATACCCGCCGCCGCGGTGGCGCTGGGGGCCTGCCTGATCGAGAAGCACTTCACTTTGGATAGCTCGCGCATCGGCATGGACAATCAGATGGCGACGGAGCCCGAAGAGATGCGGGCGATGATACGCGCCTGTCACCGGGTGCAGGAGGCCATGGGCGGCGCGGGGCGCGTGCTGAGCGATGAAGAGCGGGCGCAAGCATTGAAAATGCGCCGCAGCATCGTCACCCGACGCGCTTTGCCCGCCGGCCATGTATTGACCGAGGCCGATTTAGACGCCAAGCGCCCCGGCGACGGCATTGCGCCATCGCAGTTGGCCGTGGTGCTTGGGCGAACGCTCAAACAGGATCTGGGCGCTGAGACGGTGCTGACGTGGGCGTTGCTGGCGGACCATGAGCCGGCCCCCACTTAAGGTGAAAATGGGACATTGAACGTGATGACGCTTAATGCCATCCAGCCCCGGCTGGACGATGTGATCGCAGGCCGGCAGACGCTGGAGCTCGACATCCTGGACGATGAGGGCCAGGCTTGCGGCGTGTTGCGGCCGCTGACGCGGGCCGACCTCGACGACGACGACATCATCCGCAAGCTCACCGAATGGCGGAATCAGAATATGGCGAATTTTCTCAGCCATTTTGTCGCGACGCCTGAGCGAACCCGGCGCTGGATGGGCGAGGTGCTGTTCAAAACGCCGGGGCAGCTGCTGTTCCTGGTATGTGCGGATGGCCAGGTGGTTGGGCATTTCGGCTTCAAGGACCTGAGCCGGGACGAGGTTCTGCTCGACAATGCGATGCGAGGCGAGCGCCTGGGGCATCCTAAACTATTCGTCTACGCCGGAAGGCGGTTGGTCGCCTGGTTATTGCGAGAGGCCGCGGTGCGGCGCGTCCATGCCTATGTAATGACGGAGAACGTGGCCTCGGTGATGATGAACAAGCAGATAGGTTTCACCGGCTGGCTGCGTCATCCCCTGATCAAACGCGTCAAAAACGGAGAAACGCGCTGGGAGATGGGCGCGTCAGACGAATCCAGCCCGGATGAGCGCTATTGTTTCCGGCTTGTGATCGAACAGCCCGAGTGATGATTTCCTCCGACGCCGGGGCTGCTTCGCAGGCCCGCCGCCGGATTCCATGCTAAGGAAGCACCCAATGGACGAGATTCAAAAGTTTGCCCGGGAAGTCGAGCAGAATATTCAAGGCCTGGCGGGAGACCAAGCGCTCCAGCAACTGTCGCGCACCTGGACCCGCGACGTGGCCCGGCATAAGTGGTCCTATAATTTCGCCTGGATGGGACGGCCGGCGATCCAGTTTCCCAACGACGCCTGGGCGATGCAGGAATTGATTTGGCAGGTGAAGCCGGATCTCATCATCGAGGCTGGCATCGCTCATGGCGGTTCCCTGGTGTATTACGCGTCCTTGCTGGCCATGCTGGATATGAGCGAGGCGGTGGAAAGCGGGGCGGCGTGCGATCCCAAAAGCACCCGGCGCAAGGTCCTGGGTCTGGACATCGACATCCGCTCGCACAACCGCGCGGCGATTGAGAGTCATCCGATGGCCAACTGGATTCAGATGATAGAGGGTTCCAGCGTGGCGCCCGAGACGGTAGCCAAGGTCAGGGACATCGCCAAAGGACATCGGCGCATCTTGGTGAGCCTGGACTCCAACCATACTCATGAGCATGTGCTGGCCGAGCTGAAGGCGTATGCGCCCCTGGTGACGGCGGGCAGCTACTGCGTGGTTTTCGACACCATTGTTGACGATATGCCGCCGGAACTATCGACGGATCGGCCCTGGGGGCCGGGCAACAATCCCAAAACCGCGGTGCGCGAATACCTGGCCGACCATCCCGAATTCGAGATCGACGCCGATATTCACCATAAATTGCTGATCACCGTTGCGCCGGACGGTTATCTGAAGCGTATCGCCTGAGCCATCAGGACAGCTCGGGCTGCCAGACCCTCCACGGCGCCCGGCCGCTTTCCCACAGCTCGTCCAGCTGGATTTTTTCGCGCAGCGTATCCATCGGCTGCCAGAAGCCGGCATGTTGGAAGGCCGTCAGCTGACCCATGGCGGCCAGCTTCGCCATCGGCTCGCCCTCCCAGCTGGAGTGGTCGCCTTCGATCAAGGCGATCACTTCGGGCTGCAGCACGAAAAAGCCGCCATTGATCCAGCCGCCGTCGCCCGGCGGTTTTTCCTTGAAGCCTGTGACGCGGCTGCCTTTGCACACCAAGGCGCCAAACCGGCCTGGAGCTTGTACCGCCGCCACCGTGGCCAGTTTGCCGTGCTCACGGTGAAAGGCGATCTCCGTGGTCAGATCGATGTCGGCCAGCCCGTCGCCATAAGTGAAGCAGAACGCTTCGCCGGCCGGCAGGTAAGGGGCCACGCGTTTGAGCCGGCCTCCGGTCATCGTGTGCTCTCCGGTATTGACCAGAGTCACATGCCAGGGCTCTGCATGCTGGCGATGCACCTTCATTTGATTCTGGGTGAAATCAAATGTCACATCGGACATGTGCAGGAAATAATTGGCGAAATATTCCTTGATGACATAGCCCTTGTAGCCCAAGCAAATGATGAAGTCATTGATGCCGTGCGCGGAAAAGATCTTCATGATGTGCCACAGAATGGGCCGGCCTCCCACGCTGATCATCGGCTTGGGTTTGAGGTGGCTTTCTTCCGATATCCGGGTGCCGAGTCCGCCGGCCAGGATCACGGCTTTCATCTGCAAGTTTCCATTGCGTCAATCAACGAATGCTGCCGTAACGCTCGTGCAGCAACACATCCATGAAATTGGCGGCGGAGGCCTGGGCCTTGATGTATTCGGTCAGGATGGGGGAGGTTTCTTCGCTGATCTGGGGGAAGGACAGGCCATAGCAGGCCAGGGTGTTGCGGTACTTGAGCAGGCAGCAGTTGCTTATGCTGTTGATCATCATGTCCCGTTCCTGTCCGGCGGGCAGATTGCGCCGGATGACGTCTATATAGGCGTTGATCTGGTTTTCATAGCTGGCGAAGCCATCCAGGCCATCCAGCATCAGCTTGCGCTTATAGGCTTCCTGGTCGCCGTAGTCGTGCGCCTGGCGCATGAAGAACAGGATTTCAGGGTCGTAAGCGAATGCGCCTTGGGCGGCCATCTCGAACAACAGCACATGGTCGATGCCGACGATGGGCATCGCCACATTGCGGTATTGCACTTTGCGGAAGGCCGACATGCGGTTCATGCCGTAGGCCTGATAGGCGTAGACCAGGCCCCAGGCCACCACATGCATGCGCGAGAAGGTGTCCATGCCGCGGGTGTCGAAAATACCGCCGATCTGGCTGCCCACGCCGCTTTCATTGAAAAAAGCGGATGCCGTCACAGCCAGGACCACATCGGGCTGGTTGTCGAGTTGGGCGACGCAGCGCTCAATGTATTGTTTGTGATACAGATCGTGGCCGGCGGCGAACATCATGTATTCGCCGCGGCAGCGGTCGAAAATCCGGTAGAAGTTCTGCGGCGCGGCAACCGTTTCTTCCGTGCGCAGCAAAGTGATGCGGGAATCTACCGCGGCATAACTTTGCAGTAGTTCATAAGTGCCGTCGTCGGAATGGTTGTCGGAGATGATCAGTTCAAAATCGCCGTAAGTCTGCCCCAGCAACGATTGCAAAGTCATGTCCAGATATCTTGCCTCCCGGTAGACGGGCATGCCGATGCTTACTTTTGGAATAGTCATTGTTCTACCTTGTAAAGATTGGAAGTCGTTGCTGCTGCCTGCATTCTAGCCAAGGCCGATGAAGATCGGCGACTGTAAACAGCGGCCCGGGAAGTCTTGCGCATTGCGGTCGCAAGCGGCGCGATTGGCTGCGCGCTTATTCTACCCAGGCGGGGTAGGGGCCGGTAGTCCCTTGCCAAGGCGGCGGCATGGGGATTCAAAGGCCGGGCTTGGCGGCGGCGCCCTCTTTGGGCGGCGATAAACGCGATTCCGTTAAGCTGGGCATGATGTGATGCGAGCCGCCATGTTTGGGTGTCCGCGTTCAACTTAAGGCGCGCATTGCGCAAATCAAGCCTTTGGGCCATGTCCAGGCCTTATCGTGTCAGCGTCCGGGGCTGCTGCATTATAGTCCCATCCCAATCAGAGACGCTGGCGGCAGGTCTGGCTTGTATGCGGTAATCGTACCAATGATGACATTTTCATGAATACGGGCCGAATCTCCTTTGGGAGGGACGGGTTTCATGGTTTGAGCCGGTGCGGTGGGGGACCACCTCGCTTCGGGCTTGCTGCCTAGCTCCTGTACGAAGATGACATGGGCTTGTATCTGAGCGTCCTGTATCTTGTCCGCGTTCGCCGGCTATTCTTCGGAAAGGCCGGTCTTTCGCGTCGCGGGCGGCCATTCATGCGGACATCGTGTCGCTGAGGCGCTGCGGCCCCCTTTGATTCCGAGGATTTCGGCATGATTTGGGCTGTTGCCCATGACGTTTCTCAGTAATATATGGCAACCCGAATTTTAACCTGCCGTCTTAGCCTGGCGGGCTGTGCTGTCGCCATTCAGGAAACCAAGAAGATGAACTCACTTTTTCTCACTGTCGAAACTCAAGCGGAGTTGGAGCAAGTCCAGGCCTATCTTGCCGTTCATGATCCCAACCAGTTTGAGTTGGTACTGGTGATTAACGCCCAGTTGATGTCGCCGGCATTATCGGCGCTGCAAGCCCGTTCCAAGGTGTGTTTGGTTCCATTCGTGAATGGCCTGCCCATGTTGGATGCGCATAATCTGGCTGCAGCCGGCGGAGAGTGGGTGGGTTTTGCCTGCGGCTTGGGCTTGCCGGTCGATACCGCTCCGGTCGCCGACGACGGCGCTCATTGGCGCGTGAGCGATAGTTGGGCTTGTTTGCCGGGCGGAGTGCCTTTGCGTCGAGAGCGAGCGCGGCAGAGCGAAGGCGATTATGGCCGCTTCCAATTGAGCGGCGTGGAGGACTTCGCCGCTCATCTGCAGCAATGCGGGGAACCGAGTTGGCTATTGGCGCAGCAAGCCAACGGCTGGCTACGCAAAAGCTGGCTCTTGCAATTGGCCGCAGGCGCTCGTCGTTTATCGCCGCATCAATGGCTGCATCGTCGTTTACGGCAGGCGTTCGCGGGAGGTGAAACCGTTGTCTTGACTCATTCGCCCCAGGCCGCGGCCACGCATATCGATGCGTTGGCTAAAGGAGAGGAAGAGCGGGTCCTGTGGTTGCAGCGTGAACTTGTGGGCTGGCTTGAATTGTTGTGCGACGTCTATGCGGATGAATTGCTGGTGCGCTTGGCCTTGCAAGCCTTGCTGCCGCTGAACCGGCCATGGCTGCTGACCGACCGAGGCGCGGCCGACAACTTGGTTGGCCAATTGTCCAGCGTGTTTCGCCAGCAATATCCTCAGGCGCCGCTGCTGAGAAGCCCGCTATTGGAGGGCGCAGGCTGGCGAGTTATGGCGGAAGCGCAGATAGACCGAATCCAGGTGGCCAGTTTCGCCTATGCGGAATCGTTCGCAGCGCAAGCCGGAGCGATGACGCTGGCGACCATCCGTCATGAATGGGTTCGTCTGGACCGTTTGCTGGGTGTGGAGTGTTTTGACGCGACCTTGCAAGACCCGGATGGGCAGTTCATGCAGTTGATGGCGCTCTATCGGGACGGAGATGGCCGCTGGGTGCTGCCGTCTTTGCTCGCCTCGTGGCCGGAGGACGCCTTGATTCGCCTGACTGAGCTATTGCAGGATGGCGCGAAAGGGATTCAGCCCAACCATGCCCAGGTCCGCGATGCGACCCTGGCGCGCGAGCTTGAGCAGAGCGGCGCCGGGCGTTTTCTGCCTGGGCTGGAAGGGTATGCGACCTTGGTCCAGCACGCTTTGCGCTACCGGGCGGCTGCCGATCTTGGGCCTCTGGGCCGGGTGCTGGACTGTGCGTCGGGGGCCGGCTACGGCTGGCATATTCTGGCGGACGCGGGCAGCATGGCCGATTACACCGGCATTGACCTCAACGCCGACGCAATCCGTTTTTCCCAGCGTTTCATCCCCGGCGACGCCGAGAATTGCCGATTTGAGGCGCGTCTGCTGAATACGCTGCCGCCTGCCGCCTACGATACAGTGATCTCATTTGAAACCATAGAACACACGGATGATCCGGAGCTGTTCCTGTGGGAGCTCTCCGAACGCATCGCTTCCGGTGGCCGCTTGCTGCTGAGTTTGCCCACCGAGCGCTGGGCCGGCTCTCACCTGAACCCGACGCATTGGACCAACTGGACGGAGTCCAGAGTGCGTCGTTTGTGCTCGCGCGTATTCGAAAAGGTGGACTTGCATCGTTTGCGGTTATCGTTGGTGTCCCCTGAGACCTTCCAGTCCGGGTTGCTGCACCAGAACTGCGCCGAGTCTGGCGAGGATGAAGGCTTCCTGCTGGTGCTGGAGCAGCCAAGACCGCGGGCACTGGCCAAGCGGGTGGTCGTTCAAAGACGTTTTGCCATGGGCGACGCGCTCTTGGCCAGCTCGGTATTGCCCGCTTTGCGCCGGAAATATCCTGATCGGCAATTGTTGGTCAGAACCCAGGTGGTTGAGGCTTTCCAAGCCATCGAGGAGGCCGACATCGTTGGTTGCATGTCGCTGCAGTTGCGTCCGGACGATATTGTCGTCGATCTGGATGGCGCTTATGAACATGCCAGGGATTTGCACATCATTGAGGCGTATGCGCGACGCAGCGGGGTTGCGCCGAGCGCACCCTCGCTGCCGCGGCTGATGCAGGATTATCGGCCATTGGCCAACAAGATCGTGGCCTCGGGCTGGCTGGCGGCTAAAAAGCCGGAGCATCTGGTGGCCATCCATATGGCGGCAAGTTCGCCGGACCGCATCTGGCCGGCGGCGCGTTGGGGAGAATTGTTGCCGGCGCTGGCCGCCCGCAATATCGGGCTTGTGTTGTTGGGCAGCGGCAAGGATTTTACGCTGGAAAACCTGCCCGAGGCCGCCAGAGCGGGCGTGGTGTCCCTGGTCAATGAGCTGCGTCTGGCCGAAACCGCGGCGGCGATTTCGGTTGCCGACATGCTGATCGCTCCGGACTCCGGCCTGATCCACATCGCCCATGCGGTCGGCACGCCGGTGCTTGGCTTGTTCGGCATGGCTGAGCCGGCGCAGCGCCTGCCGTTGCGCGGCGCATCGCGGGGCCTGATTGCCGATATCGAGTGCAAGGGGTGTCTCGCAGAGCTGCCGGCGGAAGCCGCGCCGCTGTGTCGTAGAGGACACGCGTATTGCATGGATATGCTGACGGTGGAGTCGGTGCTGACCGCCGCCACCGGCATGCTGCAAGAGGTGCCGAATCAACAGTGGCGCAGCCGCCTGCTGCAAAACATTCCATTGCCGTTCTCCTGGGGCAAGGCCAACCGTTTGCAGAACGAGAGCAGACAGGATATTTCAGGGCTGGCGAGTCCTGTGCTTGCCTCCCCTGAGGCGCCGCGCCGCAAGCCGAGAATCGGCGTCTTGACCCGAGATGCCCTGGACGAGGCTTGTTATCGTCTGCGTTTGGGAGACGCCCTGCAGTTAGTGGAAAAAGAGTTCGACCACTATTACTACAAGCATTCGGCCGCCTACCTATATGACGGGGTGTATCCGTTCGACAGCGATGACGATTTCGTCAGGGAAATGGATATCTTCCTGGTGCAGCGTCTGTTCCCAAGGCCGGAGAGCAAGGCCCTGCTTGAAAAGCTGGTCGAATCCGGCAAGCCCATCGTTTACGAAGTGGACGACTGGTTGCCGGAAATGCCTGAGTCGCACCTGATGTACAAAGAGTGCGAATCTTCTTTTGAGCAGATCAAATGGCTGCTGCCCAAATGCGCATTGGTCACGGTGACCACCGAGCCGTTGGCGGAGAAAGTGCGCCCCTTCAACGATAAGGTTTTTGTTTTCACCAACACTCTGGCCCGGGACCGCTTCGTAATGCCTAGGCCGCGCAATGACAAAGTCACCATCGGCTTTGCCGGCACCACGTCCCGCGGCAAAGAAATGGCGGCGATAGAGCCGGCGCTGATGCGTATTTATCGAGAATACGCCGGTTTGGTGAAATTCGTATTCTGGGGAGAAGTCCCCAAATCCATGGTGGGGATGAAGGATGTCCGGCAAGTCACCACGTTTGTGAATTACAGCAAGTTTCTGACCGATCTTGCGGACCTGCGGCTGGATATCGGCATCGCTCCTTTGGCTCACGGCGCATTCAACGACAGCAAGTCCGATTTGAAATGGCTGGAGTACTCCGTGGTCGGCGCGGCGACGGTTTTGTCCGATACGCCGGCCTACGCCTGGCTCAAGGATAGCGGCATGGCCAGCGTGGTGGAGAACACGGAGCAGGCATGGTTCGAGGCCTTGGCGGCCTTGGTTGAGGACGCGGATCTCAGAGAGCGGCGTATTGCGCTGTCCCAGCATTACATCAAGGAGCGCAGGGTACTGGAAGACGCCGTGCCTTTATTGTTTGATCAATGGCGCCAGCTGCTGCCCAAGAACTTGCGGCCAAACGGCATCAGCGAAATGGGAAAGGTCACCACTTACGCATTTTCCGAACCCGAACAGTTTGCGTTGCGGGACTACCGGCGCTGGCTGGGAAACCATAATCTACGAGAGATCCACGCGGAGCAATTGGCGGAGTCGATGTGCACTGCCTGGCAAAGCCGGCCTTGGTTCAATCTGATCGTATTGGCGCCGCAAACCCGGCTGACTCGTCTGGCGGAGAGTCTGGCGGCCTTGGAAAACCAGCTTTACCCTAATTGGCGATTGATCGTGCTGTCCGACAGCGCGGTGCCGGATCCGGTGTTCAACAGCAGCGATCAACTGGGTTGGGTGCAGTTGGATGATCTGAGCGACTTTGAGACGGTGGCCGCGACCATCAACGGCGTGATCTCCGAAGTGGCATCCGATTGGACGTGGTTGTTGCCCGCAGGCTTCCGTCTACAACCGCAGGCCTTGCTGCGTTTTGGCGAGGCCATCCATCAGCATCCGGACTGGAAAGCCGTGTATTGCGACAGCGACGTCGTGTCGCCGATGGGGGAGCGTTTCCTGCCGGCCTTCCGGCCGGACTTCTCGCCGGAATATCTGCGCTCGATGGACTACATCGGCGACGCGGTCGCCTTCTCCACAACCGCGCTGTCGATGCTGGGCGGCTTCCAGCCCTATCCCGGCGCCTACAATTTCGACGCCTTGCTGCGCTTGTTCGAGCTGCAAGGCTCGCATGTCATCGGCCATGTCGACGACATGTTGCTTTCCTTGCCATGGCGGCATCCCGATCAACAGCCCTTGTGTCTGGCGTCTTGCCAGGTAGCCTTGGAAGAGCATGCCAAGCGCTGCGATCAGTCTGCCAGCGTGGGGCCGGGGCTGGTGGACGGGACCTTCCATTTTGAGTATCAGGTCCAGGGCAGCCCTCTGGTTTCCATCATTATTCCGACGCGGGATAAGCTTGAATATCTGGAGCCGTGCATAGACAGCGTGCTGCAGCGCACCGCCTACCAACACTTTGAGTTGATCATTGTGGACAACCGTTCGGAGCAGCCGGAAACCCAGGAGTATTACCAAGCGTTGCAGGCGAGCTATCCCGGGCGGGTCCAGATCGTGGCCTATGACCAGCCGTTCAATTTCTCCGCCCAGTGCAACCTTGGCGCAGCGCATGCGCGCGGCGACTACTTGCTGCTTTTGAACAACGATACCGAACTGGCACTGGAAAGCTGGTTGGAACGCATGCTGGCGACAGCTCAGCAACCGGGAGTGGGCGTGGTCGGCGCCCGCCTGCTGTATCCGGAAGTCGGGCAAATTCAGCATGCCGGCATTGTATTGGGCTTGCCGGGGGGCATGCACTCGGTGGCGGATCACGTGTTCGAGCCTCAGGACATGAATCTGCCGGGGTATATGAGCCGCGCCGTGACCATGCAGAACTACTCCGCCGTCACTGGAGCTTGTCTGATGGTGGCCAAGTCCACTTACCTGGATGTGGGAGGCATGGATGAAGAAAAATTCCAGGTGTGCTTTAACGACGTCGATCTGTGCTTGAAGGTTCAGGCGGCGGGTTGGCGCAATGTTTACAATCCGTTTGCTGTGATGTACCACCATCACGCCAAGAGCATAGGGCGCACCACTTCCGATCCGCGTATAGCGTTGCAGGCCGCGGTTCGCGAGCGCGGGGAAATGGAGAACTTCCTCCATGCCTGGATGCCGGTGTTGAAACGAGACCCTGGCTTCAACCGGCACCTATCCCTGCGCAAGCGCAGAATGGAACTGGAAACTGAACGGCACGTATCTTGGGACCCGAGCCTGGGCGGACGGCAGCGGGTATTGGGCGTGCCGGTGCCTGGCGGCAGCGGCGAGTACCGGCTGAGTCAGCCCTTATCGGTATTGCAAGAGCACGGCCTGCTGGACGGGGAGATTCTGCAGCCGGTGCATGGCTTGCCCTCTCTGGTGGAAATGGCGCGCATGGCGCCGGATGTCTTATTGCTGCATACCGCGGTGAACGATGGCGTTTTGGACGCTTTGGGGCAATACCGGTCCTACTTCCCTGGCATTCGAACCATCTTGGGCATTGACGACCTGGTGGGCGGCACGCCGCTGAAGAGCGACTTGTACGACCATTGGCGACGCCACTATCCCGATGCCAAGCAGCGTCTGCGTCGGGCGTTGAACATGTCCGATGCCCTGGTCGTGTCGACGGAACCGTTGCGTGAGTTCACGCAGGGCATGGTTGGCGAGGTTGCGGTGATCCCCAACCGTTTGCGTCGCAGCATCTGGGGCGAATTGCAAGCCAAGCGGCGAGTCGGAGCCAAGCCCAGAGTGGGTTGGGTGGGCGCGTCGCAACACCGCGGCGACCTTGAGCTGCTGTTCGAGGTGATCAAACAGACTCACCAGGAGGTCGATTGGGTGTTCATGGGCATGTGCCTGCCCCAGTTCCGGCCATATGTGGCCGAGGCGCATCAAGGCGTGCCCTTCAGCGAATACCCGGAAAAGGTCGCAACCCTGAATCTGGACCTGGCGGTGGCGCCCTTGGAGATGAACGCGTTCAATGAGGCGAAGAGCAATCTGCGCTTGCTGGAGTACGGCGCGATGGGATGGCCGGTGGTGTGTACCGACATCTATCCGTATCAGACCAACGGCGCGCCCGTTTGCCGCGTGCCGAATGATGTCGCCGTCTGGGTCGACGCCATTCGCAGCCGCGCGCATGACCTGGATCAGGCGGAGCGGGAGGGAGACCTGCTGCGTGCCTGGGTAGAGCGCGACTATTGGTTGGAAGACCATCACGAGGACTGGGCCAAAGTCTTGCGTGGTTGAGTCTAGGGGCTGGTAGGGGAGCCGCTTTGCGATCATTGAGATCCAAAGCGGCTTTTTAATGATCGGCTTGAAGCGTGTTAATTGGTAAAAATACCATTTTGGTCAAGTTTATTAACCTTTGGACGATCTAATGGCTGTGCTGCGGAATACGGGCGCTCCGGTTGACGCAGTCTTGATCTCAAGGGGAATCACATGGCTATTACAGTAAACACCAATATTGCGTCGCTGAACGCTCAGCGCAACCTCAACCAATCCAGCAACTCGCTGCAGGTTTCGCTGCAACGCCTGTCTTCCGGCATGCGCGTCAACAGCGCCAAAGACGATGCCGCGGGCCTCGCTATTTCCCAGACCCTGACCTCCGCCATCCGCGGTAACAATCAGGCGATCAAGAACGCCAACGACGGCATTTCCGTCGGTCAGACCGCTGAAGGCGCGCTGGGGCAGATCGCCAACAATATGCAACGTATCCGCGAAATCGCGGTACAGGCGTCCAACGGCTCGGTCAGCAACACCAACCGCTCGCAACTGCAAAGCGAAGTGGACCAGCTGACTCAGGAAATCTCGCGTATCGTGCAAACCACCCAGTTCAACGGCACCAGCCTGTTGTCCGGCGGCTCGGTACTGACCTTCCAGGTGGGCTCGTCCGGCGCGGCGACCAACCAAGTGTCGATTTCCTCCACCGACCTGACCTCGGCGGGCACGTTGAACGCCTATAACTCCAGCCTGACCAATACCGGCACGATCAGCGTGACCACGCAGGCTGGCGCATCTGGTGCCTTGTCTTCGCTGGACGCCGACATCGCCCAGATCTCGAACATCCGTTCGACCTTCGGCGCGGTGCAGAACCGTTTTGACGCGGTGGTCTCCAACCTGCAGAACTATACCGAGAACCTGACGGCGGCCAACAGCCGCATCGTGGATGTCGACTTCGCGGCGGAAACCGCCACCCTGACCAAGAACCAGATTCTGCAACAGGCCGGCACTTCCATCCTGAAGAACGCCAACTCGCTGCCGCAATCCGCGTTGACGCTGCTGCAGTAATGAGGGAAGGGGCTTTGTCCTACCGGGCAAAGCCCCCGCTCTATTTTGGTGCTTGGATGGGAAATGGCATGGTTTGAATGAGGTTTTTGGCAAAATTCACGTTTTGACCGTAAAGTTTATAGAAGCCCTGACGATATGGTGAGTAAGCAAGTCGCTTTGCCCAACTGAACATCAGGAGAATCACCATGGCTATTACCGTCAACACCAACATTGCTTCGCTGAACGCGCAGCGTAACCTCAGCAACTCCAACAACTCGTTGCAAGTTTCGCTGCAACGTCTGTCTTCCGGCCTGCGCGTCAACAGCGCCAAGGACGACGCCGCCGGTCTGGCGATTTCGCAGACCTTGAGCGCCGCCATCCGCGGTAACAACCAAGCGATCAAGAACGCCAACGACGGCATCTCCGTCGGTCAGACGGCGGAAGGCGCTTTGGGCCAGATCGCCAACAACCTGCAGCGTATCCGTGAAATCGCGGTGCAAGCGTCCAACGGTTCGGTCAGCAACACCAACCGTTCGCAGCTGCAAAGTGAAGTGGACCAGCTGACCCAGGAAATTTCTCGTATCGTTCAAACCACCCAGTTCAACGGCACCAGCCTGTTGTCCGGCGGTTCGGTACTGACCTTCCAGGTGGGCTCGTCCGGCGCGGCGACCAACCAGGTTTCGATCTCGTCGACCGACCTGACCTCCGCGGGGATTTTGAACAGCTACAACTCGAGCCTGACCAACACCGGCACCGTGAGCGTTACGACTCAAGGTGGCGCGTCGGGTGCGCTGTCTTCGCTGGATGCCGACATCGCCCAGATTTCGAACATCCGTTCGACCTTCGGTGCGGTGCAAAACCGGTTCGACGCGGTGGTGGCCAACCTGCAGAACTACGTGGAAAACCTGACTGCAGCCAACAGCCGTATCGTGGATGTGGACTTCGCCGCGGAAACTGCTACCCTGACCAAGAACCAGATTCTGCAACAGGCCGGTACTTCGATTCTGAAGAACGCCAACTCGCTGCCGCAGTCGGCACTGACCCTGCTGCAATAAGTCTAGAATGATGGTATGAGCCAGCGGCGGCTCCGGTTGGTTGGGCAACCGGAGCTGCGCGCGTCAGGAGAGTTGTCATGCAAATACCTTCTTTACAATCGCTGCCGATTGCCAACGCGGGCGCATCCGCGCCGCGGCAGCAAACGGTGGAGCTGGCGCAAAGCGGGCAGGGGGCTGATAAGGCCGCTTCCGCTTTGCCGGACAATGCCCAGGCCGTTGCCGCCGCCGGACAGGCGCAGCAGCAGCAGGCGCAAAATACCGCGGCCAAGGAAAAACCATCGGTTACCGAGCAGTTGCAGTCTTCGCTGAAGCAACTGAACAGCGTGGCCTCGCTGTACAATAACCAGCTGGAGTTCTCGGTGGACAAGGACACCGATCTGCAGGTGGTGAAAGTCGTGGACAAGGAAACTCAGAAGGTCATCCGGCAGATACCTTCCGAGGACGCGATCCGGATCGCCAAGGCGATCGGCGACTTCAAGGGCATGCTGCTGAAGGACAAGGCTTGAGTCCCGGGAGCGGCTCAACAAATACACATTAAAGGGTGATGAACATGGCAGGGATAACCACATCAGTCGGCGCGATCGACGTCCAAACCATCGTAAGCCAGTTGATGGCGATCGATTCCCGGCCATTGGTCGCCAGTCAGAAGAAACTGGACGGCTACAACACCCAGTTGAGCGATCTTGGCAAGATCGGTTCCGCGCTGTCCGCGCTGCAAAGCGCGATCACCAGCTTGTCGTCGGGATCGTTCTTGCAAGCGTTCAAGGTGTCCTCCAGCGACACTTCCGTAGCCGGGGTCAGCACCACTTCCGGCGGCGTCAACGGCACTTATGTCGTCAACGTCGCCAAGCTGGCGACCTCTCGGCAACTGGTGTTCGACCAGTTCAACGGCACCGACATCAAAAGCGCGCAAACGGAAATCACCGGCGCGCCCAATGAACTGAAGTTCACCATCAATGGCAAGGAACAGACGGTCAAGCTGAGGGATAATCCTGGCGACAAAGTCACCTTGCAGTCCATTTCCGACAAGATCAACGCCGAAGGCATGGGCATCAACGCCTCTGTCGTTAAAAACGGCGACAACTACAAGCTGGTGGTGGCGTCGACCGCCTCCGGCACCGACAATAAGTTCTCCATCAGCGCAGGCGGCACCGACTCCGGCGGAGTCAGCGGTTCGACGCTGGCTGGCTTGACGCAAAGTCCAACCGCCAACGGCGAGTCCAAGGACGCGGTCAACGCCGAGTTGACTGTGAACGGCGTGCAGGTGACCTCCGGCAGCAATAAAGTCAGCGGCGCGATTCCTGGCGTTGAGTTGGACTTGTACAAGGGCGGAACCGGCGTTTCCACCACGGTGACGCTGAATCAGGACTCCGCCGGCATCGGCAAGAATCTGCAAGGTTTTGTCGACGCGTATAATCAAGTCCTAAGCGCGATCAAGGATGCTCGCGGCGGCAGCATGAAAGGCAATGCCTCGGTTTTGTCGATTCAGCAAAAGCTGCAGGATGTGTTGACCAAATCCATTCCCGGCGTCGACCCGGTCAACTCCTTTGCCTACCTGTCTCAGATCGGGATCGCGATTCAAAAGGACGGCACTCTCAAGCTGGATCAGACCAAGTTCAACGACGCCTTGAAAAAAGACCCGACCGCGGTGAAAAACCTGTTCGGGAATACCAGTAGCAATGGGATTGCCCAGTTGTTGAACAAAGAGATCAACAGTTTGTTGGGCCCGAGCGGCGTGGTGGAAAGCAGCAAGAGCTCGATCAATTCGCGCATCAGCACTGAGAAAGCGTCGCAGGATGCGCTGACCGCTCGGCTGACCGCGCGACAGAAACAATATATCCAGCAATACACCGCCTTGAATTCGACGCTGGCTAAAATGCAGGCTTCGACCAATAATCTGAGCGGTCTGATGTCTCAAGTATGAATTTGGTATTTCGTCATGATTTTACGCTGAGGTCGGATCGGGCAGAACCGCCCGCCGGCCCGGCTCAGCCGGTGGCAACAATATGCTGAACTCCAGAATGTTGAAGCAATTCAACAAGGCTTATGAAAACGACGCCTTGAAGGCAGCGGTGTACGGCGCCAGCCCGATCGGGATCGTGGTCATGCTGTACGAAGGCGCGATCAAGGCGATCATGACCGCCGGCATTGCGATCGAAGCTCAGCGCTTCGATGAAAAGGCGCGCATGATCTCCAAGGCGATGGACATCATCGAAGGCCTGCGCATCGCGCTGGACGTGGAAGCCGGCAGCGAGGCGGCCGTCAACCTGAACGAGCTGTACCTCTATATGAAGACGCGCTTGGGACAAGCCAGCCTCAAGAACGATCTGACCATTTTGGGGGAAGTCCGCAGCCTGTTGGAAACGATTCTCCCCGCCTGGCAGCAAGTCGACCGCAGTCAGCCCGCGGCCAGCGCGGCGGCGGGCGCATGACGGCGACGGCGCGCGCGACGACCTTGGGACAGCTGGTGGCGGAACTGGAGGCTTTGACGCCTCAGGTGTCCGCAGCGGTGTCCGCCAAGGATTACGAGCGTTTCAACGCCTTGCAGGCGCAGCAGGAAAAGCTGATGTCGCGCCTGTTGGCTTCGCTGACCCAGGAAACATTGTCCGGCCTGGAGGAGGCTCAGCGCGACAGGCTGCGCGAGCTGGTGCGGCGGCGCGAGGAAATCCAGGCCGATCTGGTCCAATGGTCGGAAGCGCTACGCTCGGAGCTGGTGCTGATCAATCAGAACTCCCGGGTGCTGAAACACTATCGTTGATCGCAAATCGCCGCGACGGCCCGGCCAGGACGGCGGAGTCGATTTGATGGCGGGTTGGCCTTGGGTTGTTGGAGGTTTCGCCATAAAATTAAGTCACGGCGGAAACTCTTCCATGGGGAACCAAGATGTCCGGCACCTTTTTCCCATACCTGATGGTCGTGCTCTGGCTGATGCTGGCCATGGCGGTGGCGTATGTCTACTGGCGCGTGCTGCGTCTGGAAACCAAACGCGACAGCTTGACCACCATGTATCTCGACCAGCAGCAACAGCAGATCAGCGCTATGCAGCGGGATATGTCGCGCCTGTTGTCCCGGGTGGAGCAGCAGGCGCACGGGGATGTCGGACTCAGCCCTTACAATCAGGCGATCGAGATGATACGCCAGGGCTTGACGGCTTCCGAAGTGGCCTCCCGCTGCGGCATCTCCCGCAGCGAGGCCGAGTTGATCGTTTCCCTGTACCGAAATAGTCCCACCTCATGATTCCGTCGATCAATACCGGCGTCTTGCCGGCGCAGCAGATCAACCCCTCGCAGCTATTGGGCGAGGGCGCCAAGCTGCTGCTGGAAACCGCGACCCTTCCCAGCCGCTTGCCGACGCTGCTGTTGGGCGAGCAGGTGACGGCGCGCGTGGCGGATCGCCTCGACAATAATCAGCTGGCGGTATTGATCAAGAATTCGCTGTTCACGCTGAATCTGCCCCAAGGGGCGACGGTAAGCGGCGATACGCTGCAGCTGAAGGTGGCGTCGCTGCAACCGGCGCTGACCTTTTTATTGCAGGACGGCGGCAAGGAGAGCGCGGAGCAGACCAAGGGCAGTTCGGTGCAAGTGGCCCTGAGCCCGGCTTCCCGTTATCTGACTCATCTGCTGTCCACCCAGACCAGCGACGCCGGCAAGCCGGTGCTGGTCAACGCGGCGCAGCAGCCTCCGCCCAAGGTGGCGGAGGATTTGCAGCAGGGCGTGGCCAAGAGCGGTCTGTTTTACGAATCCCACCTGAAGGATTTCGCCGACGGCCGCACCAGCCTGGCCGAGATCAAGCAGGAGCCGCAGGCCAAGATGAGCCAGGCGCTGGCCAATACCGAGCACGCGGCGGCCAGCGCGCGGCCGCAGGCGCAGACCCAAGCCCAGGAGTTGGGCAATCTGGTGCAAAGGCAGCTCAACGGCCTGGAAAACCAGCAACTGCAGTTTCAAGGCATGGCCTGGCCCGGCCAGCCCATGCAGATGGTGATCGAGCAGGAAAAGACCGAGGCCGACCGCGAAGGCAACGGCCAGCAGGAGATGCAGGCCTGGTCCACCAATCTGTCCTTGAATCTGCCGGCCCTGGGCGGCATGGCCGCGCGCATTCGTCTGGTGGGCCAGTCGGTGCAGGTGTCGTTCTCCGCCGAGGACGAACAGGCTGGGCAGTTGATCACCCAGAACGCCGGCCGGCTGGAGGCGGGTTTGGCCTCGGCCGGCCTGGCCTTGGCCAGCCTGGTGGTGAAGGACGATGGCGCGGCCGCCGAGTGAGGACAAGCGCCGCTCCGCGGTGGCTTTGTCTTACCAGGAGGGGCACCGTTCGCCCAAGGTCGTCGCCAAGGGTTATGGCGAGCTGGCCGAGCGCATCATAGACCGCGCGCGGGAGGCCGGCGTGTTCGTGCACGACTCGCCGGAGCTGGTGTCTTTGCTGATGCAGGTGGACCTGGACAAGAACATTCCGCCGGAGCTCTACCGCGCGGTGGCCGAGGTCCTGGCCTTCGTCTACTTTCTGGAGCATCACGCCTCCGGCAAGGATTATGAATTCGAGGCTTGGCTGGGCGGGCGCAAGCCTGCGCCTTTGCCCGAGCCCTGATTCTCCCCGCCGCGCGCTGGCGTTGCGGCGCGCTTCCCCTTATCCTCGATGAATCTCGTCGTTTTCATCGTGGAGTCGCAAATGAAAGTCGCTTATATCGGTCTGGGCATCATGGGCCGTCCCTGCGTATTGAACCTGCTGAAGGCGGGCCACCAAGTGACGGTGTGGGCGCGCAGCCGCGAACGGGCCGAGCCCTTGTTGCAGGCGGGCGCAAGCTGGGCGGATAGCCCGGCCGAGCTGGCCGGCCAGGTCGAGCTGCTGATCACCAATGTGTCGGACACCGCGGATGTGGAACAAGTGCTGCTGGGCGAGCAAGGCGCGGTTCACGGCGCCGGCGCGGGCCTGGTCTGCGCGGACATGAGCACCATCGCGCCCAACGGCGCGCGCCGCATCGCGGAGAGACTGGCGGCTTATGGCGTGGACTTCCTGGACTGTCCGGTGTCCGGCGGAGAGGTGGGCGCTGTCAACGGCACGCTGACCATCATGGTCGGCGGCAAGGCCGAGGCCCTGGAGCGCGCGCGTCCGGCCCTGCAGGCCATGGGACAGACCATCACCCATATCGGCGCCAGCGGCGCCGGCCAGGTGGCCAAGGCCTGCAACCAGATCGCGGTCGGCGTCGGCGTCGCCGCGGTGGCGGAAATCATGAAGCTGGCCCAGGCCTGCAATGTCGATCCCGCGCCGGTGCGCGCCGCGCTGCTGGGCGGTTTCGCGCAGAGCAAAGTGTTGGATGTCCACGGCCAGCGGATGATAGACGACAACTACGCGCCGGGCTTCAAGGCCAAGCTGCACGCCAAGGACATGCGCATCGTGCTGGAGACGGCGCGCGAGCAGGGCATCCGCTTGCCGGAGGCGGAACGGGTGTCGGGCCTGATCGATCAGCTGGTGGCCGAGGGCGAGGGCGAGCTGGATTCGTCGGCGATCGCGCGGCTGATCTGGCGGCAGAACTGAGGCGGCGGACAAAAAACGGCGAGGCCGGGCCTCGCCGTTTTAGCAGAAGCGCCGGAGGGCGCTTCAGGCGACCTTGTCTTTCAGCTGCTTGCTGGGCAGAAACACCACTTTGCGCTTGGCGGCGATCTCGATGGTCTCGCCGGTCTTGGGATTGCGGCCGGTGCGGGCGGCGCTTTCCTTGACTTTGTATTTGCCCACCACGGTGGTGATTTCGTCGCCGTTGGCCAGCGCGTTTTGCAGCACTTCGTCAAAAGCGCCCAACACCCGGAGCACGTCGGCCTTGCTCAGGCCGGATGTCTCGGCCAAGGCCGCGATCAGTTCTGCTTTGGTCATGTTTTGGTCTTTCCCTAAGGTCTAGGAGGGCTTGCCGCGGCGGCTCTGGCCGCCGGCG
Organism: Chromobacterium sp. FG89; assembly: GCF_057808735.1. Taxonomy (NCBI): domain Bacteria; kingdom Pseudomonadati; phylum Pseudomonadota; class Betaproteobacteria; order Neisseriales; family Chromobacteriaceae; genus Chromobacterium; species Chromobacterium sp. FG89. The sequence continues at coordinate 417,039 of NZ_JBMDIQ010000001.1, forward strand.
CCGCGCTTACTCGATATTCTGGATCTGCTCGCGCATCTGTTCAATCAGTACTTTCAACTCCACCGAGGCCTGCGTGGTTTCCGTGGAGACCGATTTGGACCCCAGCGTGTTGGCTTCGCGATTCAACTCCTGCATCAGGAAGTCCAGACGCTTGCCGGACTGACCGCCGGCTTTCAGGATGCGGCGCACTTCGCTGAGATGGGTGCTGAGGCGGGCCAGTTCTTCATCGACGTCTATTTTCTGAGCGAACAGCGCGAATTCCTGCTTCAGCCGGTCTTCGTCGACATTGCCCAGCGCTTCTTGCAGGCGGCTGGACAGTTTGGACATATGAGCGTCCAGAATGGCCGGCAGCTTGGGCTTGATGGCGACGACGATGGCTTCCATGCCGGAGATGCGTTCTTCCAGCACCACCTTGAGTTTTTCGCCTTCGCGGCCGCGCGAGGCGTTGAAGTCCTTCAGCGCCACCGCCAGGCTTTCCGTGCACAGCTGCTGCAGCACTTCCGGCGGCAACTCGTTGGTTTTCATCACGCCGGGCCAGCGCATCAGCTCGCCTACCGACAGGCCGCGGTTTTCGCCGGCCTGCTCGCGCACCTGTTGCGAGACCTCGATCAGGCGCTGCAGCACGGCCTGGTTCAATTCCAGCGTCGGCACGGCGCTGTCCACCTGGTTGATGCCGACGCGGCATTCCAGCTTGCCGCGGCTGACCTTGGCGGAAATCAGCTCGCGCAATTGCGGCTCGATCACGCGCAATTCTTCCGGCAAGCGCATTTGCAAATCAAGGTAACGGTGGTTGACCGAGCGAATTTCTAGGCTCAGCAAACCGCCGGGAAATTCCCTGCTGCTTGCGGCAAAGCCTGTCATACTTAAAATCATCAGACACCCCCTTAGATGAGCGGATTGTTTACTTTCTCAAGGCTGGGCCCGAATTGCTTTGCTAAGCTCAATCCAAGGCCTGTGGACACTATAACAACTGACACCCCATGACTCAATCGAACCAGCAGACCGCTTTGCCGGCCGGCTCCCGGCTGGGCGAGTACACGATTGTCCGCCAACTCTCTGTGGGCGGCTTCAGTGTTGTCTATCTGGCGCTGGACGATCAGGACAATAAGTTCGCGATCAAGGAGTACTTGCCGCGCAATCTGGCGCTGCGCGACGAGGACGGCCACGTGACGGTGCCGCATGAGTTGGACCGCGAGGCCTTCAATCTGGGCCTGAAATGTTTTTTCGAGGAAGGGCGCATTCTCTCCGGCATTTCCCACCCCACCGTGGTGCGAGTGATCAATTTCTTCCGCGCCAATCAGACGGTCTATATGGTGATGGAGTACGCCGACGGCCGCTCGCTGGTGCGGGAACTGGAACTGGCCGGCGGACGGCTGGACGAGCGCCGCCTGCGCAAATGGTTCGCCGCGCTCTTGTCCGGGCTGCGGGAGGTCCATCTGCAGCGTCTGCTGCATCTGGACATCAAGCCCGCCAATATCTATCTGCGCCGCAACGGCGCGCCGCTGCTGCTGGATTTCGGCGCGGCCAGGCAGACCTTGTCGCGCCGCGACAAGCACTTCGCCTCGATGTACACCCCGGGCTTCGCCGCGCCCGAGCAATATGAAAAAGACGCGCCGCTAGGGCCGTGGACCGATATCTACGCGCTGGGCGCCTGTCTTTACGCTTGCATGGGCGGCGGCACGCCGCAGATTTCCAAGGAGCGCAAGGAAAGCGATCGGCTGACGCCGGCGAGCAAGGCCTTCCGCCATTTGTACTCCCGCGAGCTGCTGGAACTGACCGATCAGTGCCTGGCGCTGTCTCCGGAGGAGAGGCCGGCCACCGTGCCGGGGCTGCAAAAGCGCCTGATGGCGGAGGAGTACAGTCCGCCGGAAGAACTGGCGGGCAGCAAGTGGGTGGGATGGATAAAAAACTTGACTGGCGGACGCTCGTGATGAGGGGATCGGCATGAAACTATCCATCTATCAGGAAAGCCGCATCGGCGGGCGAGCGTACAACCAGGACAGGCTGGTGATCGCGCACTCGCGCGACACCGTGATGCTGGCGGTGGCCGACGGCATGGGCGGGCATATGCGCGGCGAAGTGGCGGCGCAAATCACGGTGGACCTGCTCAGCGAGCTGTTCTACCAGCAAGCCACGCCGACGCTGACGCATCCCAACCGCTTTCTCGTCAACGCGGTCAGCACCGCGCATCAAGTCATTCTCGATTACGCCGCCGACCACCGGCTGCCGGAGGTGCCGAGCACCACGGTGGTGGCGGCCATCATCCAGCAGGGGCAGTTGTACTGGTGTCATGTCGGCGATTCCCGCCTCTATCTGCTGGATGAGAAGGGCTTGCGTCTGCGTTCGCGCGATCATTCCCAGGTGCAGCGCCTGATCGATCAGGGCCAGTTGAGCGAGGACGCCGCCAAGGTGCATCCGGAACGCCACAAGATTTACAACTGTCTGGGCGCGGCCAGCGATCCGGACATCGACGTCGGCGAGAAACAAAGCGTGGGCGCGGGCTGCTCCATTCTGCTGTGCTCCGACGGCCTGTGGTCGCAGGTGATGGACCCGGAGCTGGAAAAGGTCTTCGTCCGCCGCAATGTCAGCCAGGTCTTGCCGGCGCTGATGAATGTGGCGGAGCGCCGCGCCGGCGCCGGCGGGGACAATCTGTCCGCGGCGGCGGTCACCCTGCTGGACGAGACGCAGGACTACGGCGAGCGCGAGGACGTGCTGGACACGGAAACGGCGACGCCGCGTCAGATGGGACGGATGATTCTGGACTCCAATCTGGAAACCATGCATCAGGAGATTCTGGCCAGCCGGGTGGCGGGCAAGCGCGACTAAGCGCCGTCGTCGGTGGCGACTGATATAATCGTCGGCATTTACCGTTCTGGACGATGACATGATGCGACCTTCCCAACGCCCGGCCGATGCCCTGCGCACGGTGCGGATCAGCCGCCACTACCTCAAGCACGCCGAAGGTTCGGTGTTGATCGAGTTCGGCGACACCAAGGTGATTTGCACCGCCAGCGTGGACGACGGCGTGCCGGGCTTCCTGAAGGGCAAGGGCCGAGGCTGGGTGACCGCCGAGTACGGCATGCTGCCGCGCTCCACCGGCTCCCGCATGCGCCGCGAATCCTCCGCCGGCAAGCAGTCCGGCCGAACCCAGGAGATTCAGCGCCTGATCGGCCGCTCGCTGCGCGCCGTGGTGGATCTGGAGAAGCTGGGCGAGCGCCAGATCCAGATCGATTGCGATGTGATCCAGGCCGACGGCGGCACCCGCACCGCCAGCATCACCGGTGCCTACGTGGCCTTGGCCGACGCGATCGGCCTGCTGCTGCGCGAGGGCAAGCTGAGCGAGAACCCGCTGCGCGACCAGGTGGCCGCCATTTCGGTGGGCCTGTACCAGGGCATGCCGGTGCTGGATCTGGATTACGCGGAAGACTCCAACTGCGACACCGATATGAATGTGGTGATGACGGGAGACGGCCGCTTCGTGGAGGTGCAGGGTACCGCCGAGGGCGAGCCGTTTGGCGATCAAGAGCTGCAGGCGATGTTGGGCCTGGCCCGTTCCGGCATCCGCGAGCTGGTGGCGCTGCAGCGCCAGGCGCTGGCGGAGTGAGGGCGCAAGCCCTGAATAGTAAAAAGCCCCGTCGCCGGGGCTTTTTTCATGGCTTGGCGCTCTTGCTGATGAACTGCTGCAGCGCATCGTAGAACATCGGCGCGCTGACGCTCATATTGTCTTCTTGCTTGCGCCGCGCGGCGGTGGGGGCGGAGCTTTGCACCGCGACGATCACCGGCTGACCCGGCCCCATCACGAACACCGGCGAGCCGCTATTGCCCTCCAGCGTGTCGCAGCGGTGGGTCAGGCGGCCGTCCGGGCGCAGCTTGGTCGCCTTGCAGGCGTTGTGCACCAGCAGGTGTTTTTGATCGTCGATGGGGTAGCCGCCCTGGGTCAGCGTCCAGCTCCGCTGGTTCAGCAATTCGCGCAACTGCTTGGCGTTGCCGCTGAAGACGGGCAGCACGCCTTGGGTGTCGCCCAAGGGGGTGGCCAGGCGGACGAAGGCGAAGTCGCGCGGCGCGATGCGCGGCGGGATGTAGAGGCCGTCGGCGCGGCGGTCCAGGCCTTTGAGGAAGCTCTTGTCCACCTGCACTTCCAAAATCTTGCTGCGCGCGGTGAATTCATCGCCCCACAGGCCGACGGTGAAGCTGACCGCCGGATCGAAACGGCCTTTCTCGTCGACGAAGCAATGGCCGGCGGTCAGCACCACGTCGCGCGCCACCAGCGCGCCGGTGCAAATGGTGCGGGAGCGGGTTTGCAATTGTCCGACGGCGAGCCAGGGTTGATGGTCGGGGCGAGTGCGGACGCGATCGTCCTGGCCGAAGAACAGGATCTTGTGTTCCGCGGAGACGGTGGGGGCGGCGGACGCCGGCAGGGCAAGCAGAACACTGAGGACAAGCAGCGGGAGTTTCATCGAGTTTGGCCTTGCAAATGAAAACGGGGCGCCGAAGCGCCCCGAATTATGTGCGATTGCCGGAGGTTCCGGCAATGCTCGCCGCCTGATTACTTGGCAGCGGAAGCAGCTTTTTTGGAAGCTTTCTTCTCGGCTTTCTTGGCCGGAGCGGAAGCTTCTTTCTTAGCGGCTTGGGCTTTCTGAGCAGCGGAAGCCTCTTTCTTGGCTACGTGCTTTTTGTGCTTTTTAGCGGCTTTTTTGGCCGGAGCGGAAGCGTCGGCTTTAGCGGCTTGAGCTTTCTGAGCAGCGGAAGCTTCT